>CAKPYN010000016.1 GCA_934202965.1 uncultured Megasphaera sp. | reverse complement strand
AGCAGTTCCTCGGAGCTGTAGTGCTGTTCTCGTTGAAGCAGGAAGCTCTCGCCTCTGTAGGCGGGGGTACGTTCACTTAAAAATCAAGCGTTGCGGATACAAATGGGGGCTAAAGCACATGAAGATATGAAAGAGTATGCTCCGAATAGAATATGGGATATGTGGGAAAAGCTAATCTGTAGCTATGCTAATATAGAATTAAAATGATAGGGGGAACAATAGGTTGAATGTATTGTTGGTGTTACCCAAAGTTGGAACAATTTTAAATTTTAAGAACAGTTTTTTAGAAGCATTTTGTAAATTGAACATGAATGTAACGTGCTATGAAGTAGATGGTGAGAAAAATTTTGATATACAGCGAAAAGAAGCGATGCAGTGCATACAAGATAACCATATTACAGCATGTTTGATGATCAATGATATATCAAGCAATGGAATATTTTTTATGAATGAAGAACTATTAAAAAGCGTTGATTGCTATGTATGGTTCGTTGATGCCGCTTACTGCAATAGGAAAGATCCCCATATACCTTTATATAAGGGGGTATATTCGTTTGAGCCTAAAGATATTGCATATGGGCGTAAAACCTATGGAATTGAGTTTACCTATCTTCCTCTCACGGCAGGACAAAGTATATTCTGCAATTATAGCCAAAAAAAAGAATATATATACGATGTTAGCTTTATAGGTTTAGTAGCTGGATGTGCGAAGAGATTAGAACTATTAGATGCCGTGGCGAAGTATTGTGTTAAACATCATAAAAAGATGATTTGTTATGGACATTTTTGGCATAATGCTCATCCATTGCAAAATGCGATAGAATCCATAAAGTTTAAAATAAAACATCCTCATTTATATAGGTTTGTTGTGAATAAACGGATCTGTGCGCAAGATGCAGCGAATATATATCAGCATACACGTATCAATTTAAATATACATATTCCTAAACATAGCGGATTTAACTGTCGTACCTTTGAAATATTGGGCGGTCATAATTTTGAATTATGTGATATACAAAATTTAGAGTATATAAAATTAGAAGACGGTGAACATATCGTATTTTATAAAAATAAGCAAGATTTATTAGAAAAAATAGCCTATTATTTAAATAATGATACGAAACGAGAAAAAATTGCAAATCAGGGTGGTGCATATGTCAATGAATACTATTCGTTTGATAAAAGTTTGCAAAAAATTTTTAGGTGTAATAAGTGAATTATAGGAGAGAATAGATGCAGAAATATTTTTTTATAAAAAATATCTTTTTATTCCTATATGCGTTATTTTTGACATCGCGAGTATCGAATGCTGGTATTAGTATATCAGTCTGTCTGTTATGTATCGCCCTTGTCTATGTATATATCAAGCAATTTAAAAAGATTATCGTACCGGATACGCATTTTCTTCTACTCTATGGGATATTTTTTGGTAGTTTGCTTTTCTCTGCGATTTTATCTGGCGATTCGAAATCTATTCATGCAACAATAAAATATCTGTATTGGACGATTCCCTTTTGGGTAGCCTATGTATCAGAAAAACAGAATTTTTCCATTACTTCTTGGGGATATGGTGTCAGTATATCGTTGTTAATCCTTAGCATTTATGCTGTATATCAATGGATTATATTTCCCTTAGATACACGTATTTCAGGGACATTTACGAGTCCCAATGGCTTTGCTGGTGTGTTGGAAACATCATTGCCAATGGCAGTTGCGTTGTATTGGATGTATGGTAAAGAGAGAAACCGATATATTCGCTACATACTTTTAGCCATCATTGGTATGTCCGTTCTGGCATTACTTGCAACCCAATCACGAGGTGGCATAGCCGGGGCATTTATCGGAGGCGTCGCTGTTTTTTTGATACGCTATCGAAATATGCTGCGTGTACGATATACGAAAGGGAAATGTATAGGATGTGCTTTCATTTTGGCGGTCGTAGTAAGTGGTGTTGCTTTTTTAGGATTATCTACATTTCACAGGAGTTATGATAATGAACGTATGTTATTGATTCAGTCCAGTTATGCGATGTGGAAAGACCATCCCATATATGGTGTTGGATTTTCTAATTGGAAAGAACAGTATGCTGCTCACTATATTTCTCCCATGGCGAAAGAACCGAATTTGCCGATGCCGCATAATAATATGGCATTTTTCTTTTCGACAACGGGAATTATTGGCGGTTTAGGATATGGCATCTTTACACTGGGACTGCTCTTGCTGTTACTCAGAAAGACTATAAAACATCCGCAAAATGTATGCTATCAAGCAGCGTTATGGTCTTTTATTGCAATTTCTGTTCATGGATTGGTGGATTCCGGGATTACCAATAAAGGTAACATGCAAATTTTATCTTTTTGTTTAGGCATTGCCTTTGCTTCTGAAAATAACAAGGCGGTGACAAAGTAAATTTTGTTCACAGCTTTGTTGCATGTATCCCAAAAAAATATATATTATAATTAAGAAGATTGAATTTGTTTTTTGTAATACGCCCATTGAGCCGGTGCTATTTTGAGAGCCGTCATGGCATTTTCGATAGAAAGGTTCATGCTTTCCATGAGCGTTTTGATTAGTACGACTCGTTTTTCACGCCGACCTTCACGACGGCCTTCTTCTTTTTTATCGTGTAATAATAGTTCGAAATGCATAGACTCACCTCGTATCTTTTCATCACATTTAATTTGTTAATTATAGTATGACTATGCAAAAGACAATAACATATGTTCGCAAAGAATGTCAATATATGTTTTGTAGAAATAGTATGATACTATATGATGAGAGAAACTTGCAAATTATAAAATACAGGCATTATAATATGCTATATATAATATAGTTGTTGAGGAGGAACCATTGTGTTTGAACAGTTTTTTATGTCGATGCAACAAGATGTTAAACTTTTTCTTGTTTTTCCTATATTGAGTGCCGTATTTCGGTTAGCCTTTATTTTGGCATATCATCCGGATTCATTCAAAGGCAAGGGACGAGTCATTTTTGAATGTTTTCGTTTTGGCTTTTGGTGGGGCATGGATTTTAATGCGTATATGTTTTTAATTCCTTTAGTGCTAGTGTCTTTACCGGCGATGTTTTTTGATTTGTTTGTTACATATGGCGATATGATGCGTGTTGGAATCGGGACCGTATATGCTGTTATGTTATATGCCGCGTTTATGGGAAAGCTGATTTTTTATCGGCATTTCCATGATACATATAATTATCTCGTGCATATGGGAAAGCATGCAGAAAAAAATAATTTAGTCGATGTATTTTTTCATCAAGATCATGGCCTGGCTGTTTTGTTAGGATATATCCCTTTTATTCCTATCATGGCCGGTGTGTGCTGGGGTATCCAGCAGTTACCGTCGTTTACCTATCCGGTATGGCAGTCGACGAGCATGCAATATGCATTTAATGCTGTTGTATTTATTGGCAGCATTGTTGGATTTTATTGGGTTCGCTTTGGTGGCACCTTAAATCATCGCAATAAGCCGGAATGGGACACGATTCCTACGATAGTCAAAGAAGACGCCTTTTTGGCTAAAGCGTGTATCGATGATTTAATTGCTTTAAAATGGGTGCACCGTCGGCCGATTGCTGAGGAAATGCAAAAAAGTGAAGAAGAACTGGAAGAAGGTATTACGAATGTTATGCCGGAAGGGGCCAAAACGTCTTGGCAATCCCTTCCAAATCCATTGCATGCCTTTCGTCGTACGGCAAAAGGGGCTGTGATTGATAAGCCGAAACATATTTTTATGATTGTCGGAGAAAGTGTGCCGCAATGGGCTATGGATCCGATGTATGCTGTCATTCATGCCTTGGATGGCAGTCGGGCATTTGCACAAGATGAACATACGGCATACTTGAATAATTTCTTGCCGGCAGGAAATATTTCCAGACCATCCATTGTCTCTTTGATGACCGGCATGTATGATGCCCAATTAGAACTCAATGAAAATGAAGCTTTTTGGCATGGCACCGTTCCGACGGCACTGGCTTGGCAAATGAAGCGATTGGGCTATCAGACGATATATTGGTACGGCGGGAATGCGTCCAACGGAAATTTTAATCATTTTGGCAAAGCCCAAGGGTTTGATCGCGTAGAAAGTGCAACATCTTTTTGTGGGCCTGATGCCCCACGGACTTGGGTTGGCGTATATGATCATGTCTTTTTGGAAAAAGCTGCCCAGCTTATGAAACAGATTGATGGACCGACATTTCATTTTGTGTATACGACGTCGAATCATGGACCCTATAAAATTCCCAATAGCGTATTACAGTTTGATTCGCAGACGTTGTTGAAAGATGCCGGCGACGATATTCGGCTCAGCAAGGCTCGGTGTGCCGGATTGGGAACGGCCCATTATGCGGATATGGCCGTCCATCGCTTTATTCACGAGATGAAAGAAGCCTATCCGGATAGTTTATTTATCTATACAGGCGATCACTCGACGTTATATGAACCCCTTAGTCAGACTAAATTGGTTCCACGAGATTATACATTTAGAGAACTGTATTGCACGCCGTTATTGATGAACCATCCGCAAATTTCGCAATCGTTGTTCAACCACACGACGATTGGCACGCATCTGAATATTATACCGACGATTATCGAATTGGTTGCGCCAAAAGGATTCACCTATTATTCCATGTATCCATCTTTAACAGAACCGCAGCCGGATATATTGGCTACGCCGAAACAATGGATTACAAAAGATGAATTAGGAGAAGCGGCATCAGGACGCGTTGAAGCTGTAGGCGAGTCTATTCCGGAAGTACGGGAAAAATATATGCCAACGGATACGACGGGACGGAATCTGTCTTCCGATATGGTATCATTGACGGCCTGGATGGTGAAACATAAAGATACCTGTCTTGACCCGCTACCTGAAGATCGAACGTAAATTACATATAGAATTTATAAGTTTGTAGCTTTTTGTTTGAAGTTTAAAGAAAATGAACAGCCATGCTGCAAACTATGCACGTAAAACGGTATGCCAAAAGGGCTGTAACGAAATGGATTCAACGTTTCATTTTGTTACAGCCTTTATTTTGGGTGCTATTTTGTAAAATCAAGAACTTGCAATGCAAATATAAATTTATTACACTACCATACATGAGGTAATTCGATGTATTCGGTTTTCCTCGCGGAAGCGAGGTGATCAGCATGAGTGTATATGAAGCATTGTCATTGATGACAGCTTTTGCTACATTGGTTGTGTTAATTATTTCAATACGTCAATAGCAAGACGTAACGAAAAAACCGCATATCTTGCGGTACACGACCTTCTTCACGATTAAAGAATAGAGGAGAGCCGATGTTCCGCCATCGAACCATCTCTGTTTTCATTTTTGCACCTAAAAAGTTCAGAGTACATATAAAAATTAAAAGTTTAACGTTATACTCTTATGGGTACCAATATGTATTCTAGAAAAACTTTTATAGTTAAAGGTTTAAGCTAAAAAATACAATAAAAATAACAGAAAAGGCCTTGCAAAAGGATGCGTCATATGATAACATACGTATCAACAAGTCAAAATAAAAATGCGTTGAAGAGAATTAGTATGTTTCTGGAAATTTGCAGAGAGCTGTTGGTTGGTGAAAAACAGCAATGGAAGGAAACGGAACTCGTCTCTAAGCAGCTCGCTGAAATGTAGAGTAGGTGGAGCCGGGGCCTGGCCGTTAATAAACAGGAGGGTATCGACAATATGTCCGTACCTATAGAGTGCATACAATAGAATGTATGAATTAGAGTGGTAACGCGTAAGTATAATCTTTCGTCTCTTTTAGGGAGATGAAAGATTTTTTTTTATTTTGATTGTGTAATTAATTTATTTCAAATTATTCCATAATCATAGGAGAGATGCAAAATGAAACATGTAGAACATTACAAAAAAGGTTATTTTATGCCCCCTGTTGTCGATATGTCTTGGGCTCAGAAAGAATATCCCGATAAAGCCCCTGTATGGTGCAGCGTTGATTTGCGCGATGGCAATCAGGCCCTCATTATTCCTATGAGCTTGGAAGAAAAAATTGAATTCTATAAAGCCATTGTCGATATGGGATTTAAAGAAATTGAAGTCGGATTTCCGGCTGCCTCCGAAACGGAATATGAATTTCTGCGGTATTTGGTAGATCACGACATGATTCCTGATGACGTGACGGTACAGGTATTGACGCAGGCTCGCGAACATATTATTCGCAAGACCTTTGAAGCATTGAAAGGTGTCAAGAATGCGATTGTTCATGTATATAATTCGACATCCTTTGCACAGCGCCAGCAAGTATTCCGTAAGTCTAAGACCGAAATTAAGCAAATTGCTGTAGATGGCGCAAAGCTGCTGCAGCGGTTGACAGATGAAGCTGGCGCCAATTACCGGTTTGAATATTCACCGGAAAGTTTTACCGGCACAGAACCGGAATATGCCTTGGAAGTCTGCAATGCCGTATTGGATGTATGGAAACCGACAGCCGATAGAAAAGCGATTATCAACCTGCCTTCTACAGTACAGATGTCTATGCCCCATGTCTTTGCTTCTCAGATTGCCTATATGTCCCAAAATTTGAAATACCGTGATAATGTGGTCTTATCGGTTCATCCGCACAATGACCGCGGTACAGGCGTAGCCGATGCAGAAATGGCCATGCTGGCCGGTGCGGATCGCGTCGAAGGGACGTTGTTTGGTAATGGCGAACGCACAGGCAATGCCGACATTGTAACGATTGGTATGAATATGTTTGCATTGGGCGTTGATCCCAAACTGGATTTTTCCAATATGCCTAAATTAGTTGAAATCTATGAACGAGTGACGCGGATGCATGTCCATGACCGTCAACCCTATGCGGGCAAACTGGTATTTGCAGCATTTTCCGGTTCTCATCAAGACGCGATTGCCAAGGGCATGCATTTCCGTGAAGAAAACAACGAACAGTATTGGACTTGCCCGTATCTGTATATCGATCCCCACGATGTGGGCCGTACGTATGATTCGGACGTTATCCGCATCAATAGTCAGTCCGGCAAAGGCGGCGTTGGCTTTATTATGGAACAAAATTATGGTATCGATATGCCGAAGAAGATGCGTGAAGATTTCAGCTATTTCGTAAAAGAAGTATCGGATCATCAGCATCAGGAACTCAAGCCTGCTGAAATTTACAATGTATTTGAAGCCAATTATTTGAATACCGATGCGCCGTTGAAAATTGAAAACTTCTCGCTGCAAAAGAAAAACGGCAAATGGTCCGGTAAGATTTTACTGAAAGCTAACGATAATGAAGTCGTACTGGAAGGGACAGGCAATGGTCAGCTTAACGCAGTCAGCAATGCGATTTGTAAAGCCTATGGCATTGAAATTGAAAATCTGGCATACAGCGAACACGATTTGGACCGGGCCGACAGCTCCCGTGGGATTGCGTACTTCGGTTTGACGGATAAAGACGGCCATACGACATGGGGTGCCGGTGTTGATACGGATACGATTACGGCGTCTATTTTAGCCTTTGTGACGGCTATCAATCGGATGAACGGCATCAAACAGCGTGTTACCTTCCGGGCTTTGAAATCCAATCCGGAAGAAATTGGTGAATTTAAAGCCTCTGTAGGACAGCATTAATAAAAGGGCTGGTAATTCATGTCGACATATCATATCATAAATAGGAAACGAACAGATGGAGGAATAGATAGTATGGGAATGACGATGACACAAAAAATTCTGGCGAGACATGCCGGTGTTCCGGCTGTTAAAGCAGGAGATTTAATTACTTGTAAAGTAGATAGAGTATTGGCTAACGATATTACGGCACCGCCGGCCATTAAGGAATTTGAAAAAATTGGCAAGCCTGTATTTGATAAAAATAAAATTGCCTTGATTCCCGATCATTTTACACCGAACAAAGATATCAAATCGGCAGGACTGGCAAAAATTGTTCGTGATTTTGCCAGAAAACACGATATCAAATTTTATTACGAAGTAGGTCGTGTCGGCATTGAACACGTTTTATTGCCGGAACAAGGGATTGTTGCACCGGGTATGTTGACGATTGGGGCTGATTCGCATACGTGTACATACGGTGCGTTAGGCGGCTTTTCCACCGGTGTTGGCTCGACGGATTTGGGCGTTGCTATGGCAACCGGCGAAGTTTGGCTCAAAGTCCCGGAAGCGATTAACGTGCATTTGACGGGAAGCAAACCTGATGACATTACAGGGAAAGATGTCATGCTGACATTGATTGGCATGATTGGCGTAGACGGCGCATTGTATAAATCCTTGGAATTTACGGGCGAAGGCGTACAGGCATTGGATATGACAGACCGCTTTACTATTGCCAATATGGCTATCGAAGCCGGTGCGAAAAACGGTATTTTCCCTGTCGACGATCAGACGATTGCCTATGAAAAAGGACGAGTTACGGAAACGTATGATATGGTTACAGCTGATGCCGATGCGGAATACTGTCGCACTGTCGAAATTAATTTGTCCGAATTAAAACCGGTCGTTGCATTCCCGCATTTACCGGAAAACACGAAAGTCATCGGTACATTTGGCGATATTCCTATCGATCAGGTTGTCATCGGTTCTTGCACCAATGGCCGTTTGGAAGATTTGCAGATTGCCGCTAAGATTTTTGAAGGCCATACGGTTCATCCTCGTGTACGCTGCATCGTCATTCCCGGCAGTCAGCATGTATACATGGAAGCCATGAAAGCCGGCTATATTGCAACCTTTATCCAAGCAGGCTGTGCCGTATCCACACCGACATGCGGTCCTTGTCTGGGCGGCTACATGGGCATTATGACGGCAGGCGAAAAGTGCGTGTCTACGACGAACCGCAACTTCCGCGGTCGTATGGGTCATGTAGACAGTGAAGTATATTTGGCAGGTCCGCAGGTAGCGGCTGCTAGTGCAATTCTTGGTAAGATTGCCGCACCAAAGGAGGTACATTAAGATGAGTTTAACAGGAAAAGTATGGCGTTACGGCGATAATATAGATACAGACGTTATTATACCGGCACGGTATTTGAATAGTTTTGACCCCAAGGAATTGGCATCTCATTGCATGGTAGATATTGATGAATCCTTTGCGCCCAATGTACAAACGGGCGATATTATGGTTGGAGGTCACAACTTTGGCTGTGGTTCGTCGCGTGAACATGCGCCGATTGCCATTAAAGCCTCGGGCATTCCCGTGATTATTGCGGCCAGCTTTGCTCGTATTTTTTATCGCAATGCGATTAATGTAGGTTTGCCGGTATTGGAAATCGGTGATGACGTCGAAAAAATTAAAGCCGGCGATATCGTATCCGTTGATTTATCGACAGGAAAAATCGTCGATGAAACGACAGGTGATACTTTTCAGGCACCGCCATTGCCCGGATTTATTCAGGATATTGCCAAAGCAGGCGGCTTAATCAATTACGTAAAGGAGTATAAGTAAATCATGACTAAACATATTACGGTCATTCCCGGCGATGGGATTGGCAAAGAAATTACGGATGCAGCCGTAAAGGTGCTGAAAAAAGTAGATGAAACATACCATATTGGTTTGACCTTTGAAACGAAAGATGCCGGCGGTACGGCGTATGACAAATTCGGTACACCTTTGCCGGCAGATACTATCGAAGCGGCTAAACAGGCCGATGCGATTTTATTTGGCGCTGTTGGCGGTGACCAATGGGACAATGTCGAACCGAAACTGCGCCCGGAACAAGCGGTGTTGGGACTGCGCAAAGCCTTGGGACTCTATGTCAACTTGCGTCCTGTTAAAGTGCCGGAAGTATTGGCAGAATATTCACCGCTCAAACCGGAAATCGTTACCGGTACAGATGTTCTTATCGTACGTGAATTGGTTGGCGGCATTTATTTTGGCGATCGCTGTGAATCGGAAATACATAACGGCGTAGAACGGGCTTGGGACTTGGAAAACTACAGCGTACCGGAAGTACAGCGTATTACCAAGTTTGCCATGACAGCAGCACAAAAACGCCGTCATAAAGTAACATCTGTCGATAAAGCCAACGTATTGGCTACGTCTCGGTTGTGGCGCCGCACGGTTATTGATGTGGCCAAAGCCTATCCTGATGTGGCTTTAAATCATTTTTATGTAGATAATTGCGCTATGCAGCTGGCACTCAATCCGAAACAGTTTGACGTTATCGTAACGAGCAATTTGTTTGGCGATATTTTAAGTGATGAAGCCGCTGTTCTCGGCGGTTCGATCGGCATGATGCCGTCTGCTTCGATTGGTGAACAGACCAGCTTGTATGAACCGATTCACGGTTCGGCACCGGATATTGCCGGCAAAGGTATTGCTAACCCTTGTGCAACGATTCTCTCGGCAGCGATGCTCCTGCGGTATTCCCTCGACGAAGACGCGGCGGCTGACTGCATCGAACAGGCCGTCGATAAAGCCTTAGCTGCCGGCTGGCGTACACCGGATTTGTATAAAGACGGATTTAAAAAAGCCGATACACAGACGATAACCGATGTCATTTTGCAATATATTCAATAATAAATACATGGATATAAAAACTGCCCATACAGGAACTTGGTTCCCATATGGGCAGTTTTTTTAGCATATGATATACTACAAATAACATCATTTAGAAAGGAAAATAGAGATGGAACTGCGAGTATTACGTTATTTTTTAGTGGTTGCCAGAGAAGAAAACATTACCAAAGCAGCCAAGCTGCTTCATATTACGCAGCCGACCTTGTCCCGGCAGCTCATGCAGCTGGAAGAAGAATTTGGCGTGTCTCTGTTTCGCCGCAGCAAGCACAGTATTCGCCTGACAGAAGAAGGCATGCTGCTGCGCCGTCGCGCTCAGGAACTGGTAGAGCTGGCCGACAAAACAAAAAAAGAAATGGTTCACCAAGATGAAGTTATTTCAGGGCGAATTGCGATTGGATGCGGCGAAACGGTAAATCTCAAATACGTCGCTTCCAGCATGGCCGCATTTCACAAACAGTATCCTGAGGTCGATTTTTCGTTGTATACAGGTATTGCCGACGACGTCAAAGAACGAATTGAACAAGGTATTTTGGATTTTGGGATTGTCATTGCTCCTGTTGACATTAGTAAATATAGTTTTATTCCATTGCCGGAAAAAGATCCTTGGGTGGTTATTATGCAAGAAGGCCATCCGTTAGCAGCAAAAAAAATTATTACGCCGGCTGATTTGGAAGGGCAAAACTTGATTTTAGCCAGTCGTGAATCCGTGCGCAATCGGTTAGAGCATTGGTTTGGTGCCTCGTACCCTAATGTTTTTAAGACAGTATATACTAATTTGTCCGTTTACAATAAATACCTGCTTGTAGAAGCAGGTATTGGAGTCGCTTTGAGCTTTGATTTTAATTTTGATGTTCCCCATACGTGTAAACGGCCCATAGAGCCGCCGATAGAAAACAGTTCTTTTTTGGTTTGGAAAAAAGATCAGATTCACACGGCAGCTGTTAAGGCGTTTATTGAATATAGTAAAAAGACGCTGGGTCCCCTGGCGGTACAGGCAGAAGTAGAAGCTGACGCCAACCTCTGATTATTTTTCCAACGCTGCTTTCAGTGCGGCGCTGGTAGGGAGCGTATCCGTTTCTGCGCCTGCCGTGGCAAACAGCAGGGGAGAATGGAAGGTGTTTCCTTGGAGCAGTTGTTCTTTGGCGACTGTGCCGACAGGCTGGATAATGACTTTGGTGCCGTCGTGTTTTTTCATAAAGACAGCGGCTGTATCTTCCATCTGCTGAATTTCTGCTACTGCAGAAACGGGCATGACAACGTGAAATACGGATACATCCAAATCGAGCATATCTTCCATATAGGCCAGCATCTTGTCCGGTGTTGTATGGGCCGGGATGCGGATGGTAATCATAGGGATGACGTCTGATTCCATGCATTTATCGGCGATGTCGGCAATCGTATCGGGCGGCAGGAAGGATTCAATGGAGAGGGTATCAATTTGTGTGGTGCGCACGGCAAAGGTCAAAATATCGGCATAATCGCAGGTCGTTTGATAATATTCCGGCAAGGCGTGCATGTCGCAGGAAAAGAGAATCGGTGCTTCATCGGTTTCCATGGAAATACGGGTTAGTACATCCCAAAGCTGTGTGAAATTAATCACACCATTAAAGGTGCCGGCTTGGAATTCCAGCATATCAAAAGGCTGTTTCATGACATCTTTAATGGATATGCCGACATCTTCCATTGTTTCACCGGAAAAGGGAACGACAACCATGGGATGAGCGGCATCAAAGGGAATACTGCGTAAATGAGACATGACAAAGACCTCCTATAATGATATAAACGATAGTACTACGGTTAAAAGAATACACTTCCTATACATTGTACTCGTTTTCACGTTGTTTGGCAATGTATGACGGTGAAAAGACAAGGAACCTTTCAAAGGACAGAAAAAACAAAATCTGTCTCATTTACGACGCACTGTAAATATAATAAAATAGAGTACAGATTGCCGCATGACGATACCGATTTCGATGTGTGCCATACGGCGTACCGTGTATTGGTGTGGTCCGATACATTGTGAGGGGGAGTAGTTATGAATCATCAGCAAACGGCAGTTTCGACAAAAACGCTTTGTTTGACAGCCGTATTAGCCGCTTTTGTCTTTATTATGACTTTTGTGCCAAAAATCCCGATTCCCTTGGGATATGCCCATTTGGGAGATGCCGTTATTTATCTATTAGTATTATTTATTAGCCGCCGCGAAGCCTGTTTGGCAGCGGCAATTGGTTCAGCCTTTGCCGATTTGATGGGGGGCTTTCCTATTTGGATTCTTCCGACACTGATTATTAAATGGGTCATGGTTGAAGCCGTGTTTTGGATGGTACGGCCTGATATATTGCCGTGTAAGTTTTTATCTGTTCGGATGGTGTTGGCCTTTTTTGTTTCGTCTGCTTGGATGGTCGTTTCCTATACGGCTGCCGGCGCTATATTGTACAGCAGTGTCGCCTCGGCATTGCCCATGGTTCCCGGACTGATTGGCGAAGGAATTATCAATATGGCTGTTGCCTTTGCGGCAGGTATGGTACTGCGACATCTACCCAACAGTCGGACTTATTAATGCGGATATAAGGAAGGGATGAAAAAAGATGAAACGTCAAAAACGAATGGCGTTGGTCAATGATGTTACCGGCTATGGACGATGTTCCATCGCTGTAGAGCTGCCCATTGTTTCGGCGTTGAAAATACAGGGTTGTGTACTGCCCACGGCTGTTTTATCTGTACATACGGGTTTTCCGACGTATTATCTTGATGATTATACGGACCGCATGCCGGCATATATTCACAGCTGGAAAGAAAACGCCTTGTCCTTTGATGGCATATTGACAGGATTTTTAGGTTCAGCCCGGCAGAGCGACATGGTACTGGATTTTATTCGGGACTTTAAACAAAAAGAGACGACCGTTATCGTCGATCCCGTGATGGGCGATTATGGCCGACTATACCCGTCTTATACGGAAGACATGTGTCAGCGCATGCGGCAGCTGTTGACCGTTGCCGATGTCATTACGCCGAATCTGACAGAAGCCTGTCGATTATTGGATAGTCCCTATCCCGATGGAGGCGTTGTTTCATTGGAGCAGCTGGAACACATGGCCCATGCCTTGGCAGAGAAAGGACCGTCACGTCTGGTGATGACAGGGCTGCATGATGGGGATTGGCTGTTAAATTATATCTATGAAACAGGACAGCAGCCGGAAGTACAGCGGGTCAAAAAGATTGGCAGCGATCGTTCCGGTACGGGTGACGTATTTGCGGCGATTGTAGCCGGCCAGATTGTACAAGGTCATTCGATGTCCCACGCCGTTCGCGCAGCAGCGGATTTTATTAGCAAAGCCATGGTGTATACCGAAGAGCTGCAGCTGCCGCGTAACTGTGGGTTGGCATTTGAAGAGTTTTTAACGACATTATAATATAGGAGGATAACATCATGATTGTATATACGTGCGAAGCCGGCGGGAGATATATCCCCGTCGCAGAAAGTTTACAGGAACGGCCTGAAGGCAAACGATCGGTCTATGTGAATTTGACCAATCGCTGCACCTGTTCGTGTACATTTTGTTTGCGGAGCATGAAAAAGATGGCCGAAACGCAAACTCTTTGGCTGAAAGAAGAACCGACTGTTGCCGAAGTAAAAGCACAGCTCGATGGTCTCCCATGGAATATGGTGCAGGAAATTGTATTTTGTGGTTTTGGCGAACCGACAGAACGACTCGCTGATTTGACAACGTTGATGAAGTATGTCAAAGAAACGCACCCCGATGTAAAAACGCGGCTCAATACGAACGGTTTATCCGATTTGGCATACAAACGAGATACGGCGCCTGATTTTGGCGGCGGCATATTGGATACCATTTCTATCAGCATGAATGCGTCCAATAAAGAACGGTATTTGGAATTGACGCGAAGCCAGTTTGGCATATCGTCTTACGATGCGATGCTGCAGTTTGCCCAGCACTGCAAACAGTATGTACCGAATGTCGTACTTACCGTCGTAGACCACGTGGAAGACAGCGAAGAAATTCGCAAATGCCGCGCGATCTGTCAGGAAAAAGGACTGCATTTGCGCGTTCGTGTATACGAAGATTCGTAAGTGGTTCGTTGTTAGTTTTAAGTTTTTAGTTGTTAGTTAGTAGTTTATAGAAAGTATGTTGGCGTGTTGTAAACGATACATAACAGCATGCGAATAGGCTGCGGCAAACAGGGCGAAAAGGCTCATTTGTTGCAGCCCTATTTTTTTGTAGTTGTTGTCCTTTTGTATCCGTTTTTGCACAACTGATGGGAAAGTCATTGCTTTTATCATAAGCAGCTAATATAATAATACTACATACCTATGTATAGTACATATGTATACTACGTTATAATGGAGGAAAGATATGTTTGGTTTGAATATATTAAATATGGTTGCCGGCGTGCCGGGACTCATTATTGCTCTCGTAGTTCATGAATATGCCCATGCTGTCATAGCAGTGCGTATGGGAGACGATACGCCGCGGTTTACGGGACGATTGACGCTCAATCCGCTGGCCCATATTGATCCGATCGGCACGCTTATGTTATTAGTTGCTCAGTTTGGCTGGGCAAAGCCTGTTCTCATTAATCCTAATAATTTTCGCCACTGGAAAAAAGGAGAAATTTGTGTGGCCTTGGCCGGTCCGGCAGCCAATTTAATTGCGGCGTTTATTGCGCTGGTCGTGCAGATTATCGTCATCAAATTGGGATTATTTACGACGACGGCGCTGCACCCGGTTTTGAATTTGATCGTGTTATATAATATTAACTTTGCTATTTTTAACATGATTCCTTTGCCGCCGTTAGATGGCTCCAAAGTACTCATGTGTTTTCTGCCTACGGCGTGGAATTATAAATTGGCCAGTTTAGAACGATATAGCTTTCTCATCTTGATTTTACTGATGATGACGCCGGTCTTTTCGTATATTTTGATTCCCCTACAGCGGTTGATTTTTACGCTCTTTACGTACGTACTGATGCCGTTTTTGTAATAAGTTAAAGGAAATGAGCCATATGAAACGATTGCGATACGCCGTATGCTGTGTATTCACAGCCTTATCCTTGGTGCCGATATCCGGATTGGCATTTGATTATAAATTGTCGGTTGACCAAATTGCGGCAGACCCGCTCACAGCCTATCAGACGGTATATTTAGGCATGCCTCGTGCAGATTTCGATGAAAATTTTATCGGCCTGCCCGATTGGAAGTTTGTAGACTGCGAAGATATTCATGAAGAAAGAGCGGAACGGTCGACGGGAAATGGTCATGATGACGTGACCGAAGGCATTCGCATTGTGTCGGCCAATACCGCTCCCGATGGGAAAGTGCTGGCTTTTGACAACTATTTCAAAACGAAAAGTAAAGGAATTGCCCAATCTATCTATACGCGGCTTATTGCGACGATTTATGCCAACATGGAAAATTTTCCCCAAAGTCGGCAACGCAGGCAGATGACATGGGTACAAAACGATGTGACGATCGTCGTGTCCCATGCGGAACAGAAAGATGCCCAAGGATATTATACGGTTACGATTCATCGATATAATAATCGGGCATTGCAGGAATAAGCAGACGACCGTCATTCGTTGACATTCCATATATTCTTTTATATAATGAGATAAACTAATTTTTAACCTTTTGACTTTTTTAGCAATTTCTCGAAGGAGAGGTGGATACGATGAACAGTATAAAAACAGTATGCTTGATGACGCTGCTGGCGTGCATTATGATGGCCATTGGCAATGCCTTTGGCGGTCGGCACGGTATGATGATTATGTTGATTATTTCGTTGGGAATGAATTTCTTTTCCTACTGGTTCAGCGATTCGATTGTCTTGAAAATGTATCATGCCCAAGAAGTCGATGAAACGAGTTATTTGTATCGTATTGTCGCTGACTTGGCTCAGCGTGCCGATCTTCCCATGCCGAAAGTATATGTCATTCCGACAGATGTCCCCAATGCCTTTGCAACGGGACGCAGTCCGTCTCATGCAGCCGTAGCGGCAACAGAGGGCATTATGGAGATGCTCGATGAAGAAGAAATTCGCGGCGTTTTGGCCCATGAAATGTCCCATGTTCTGCATCGGGATATTTTGATTAGTACCATTGTAGCTTGTTTTGCCAGCGTCATTTCTATGATTGCCAATATTGCCCAGTGGGCGGCTATTTTTGGCGGCGGCCGCGATGAAGACGGCGAAAGTTCAAACCCGATTGCCTTGATTGCGACGATTATTATTGCGCCCATTGCAGCGGCTCTGATTCAGTTTGCCATTTCCCGGACACGTGAATACATGGCCGATGAAGAAGGGGGACGCATGATTGATGATCCCTTGGCACTGGCGCGAGCACTCGCTAAAATCGACAATTATGCCCATTACCAAGTTATGCCGGGGGCTACGAAATCGACAGCCCATATGTGTATCATCAATCCTTTTTCTGGCATTAGCAGCGGTCTGATGAACTGGTTTAGTACCCATCCGCCGACAGAAGAACGGATTGCTCGCTTAGAAGCGTTAGATAGAAAATTACATGGATAATAAGGAGACACGATGACATGAGAATTAAGACGTTATGCCTAATTGCTGGAGCTGCCCTGATGGTAGCTGTATCTGCACCGGCGGCGACGATGCCCGTATGGGCTGCTAAAGGCGGCGCCGTTCGGATGAGTGCCCCCAAGTCCGCACCGATGGCGCCTGCCAAAAAAACACCGAATACCGGTTCGGGAACCAATTCGCAAAGTACACGCAATCAAAACGCCAAAACGCAGCAGCAAACACGGCCTAATACCAATACGACGACCCAAAATCAAGCACGCACGAATACGGCCCAGTCTTCGTCACGCTGGGGCAGTGCCATGCGCAATATCGGCCTCTTGGCAGGCGGTATGTTTTTGGGCAGTATGCTGAGCAGTTTGTTCGGCTGGGGAAATATGGGCTTTATGGCCGATATCCTCGGTGTGTTATTTAATATTATTTTGCTATTGGTCATTCTTTTCTTGGCAAGCCGGTTGTGGCAAAAATTTCGGAGACGCAAACAAAATCCGGACGATGATGCATATCGTCGTGGCTATGAAGCGGCAATGCGTCAAAAACGGCAGGACGATGCGTATACAACGATCGATGTGACGCCCATCGATGACGATACAAAACATAAAAAACAATAGAGTAGATAAAAGAAGCTGTAGCATACTGATTTTGTCTATCATGGATGATAGTATTTCGTTAACAGTTTGTAGTTTTTAGCTTGAAATTAAAAAATGAATGGTCATGCTGCAAACGATGCGAGTAATACGGTATGACAAATAGGCTGTAACAAAAGGGATTCTACGTTCTCCTTTTGTTACAGCCTCGTTTGTTTTTTGTAAAGGAGGTTTGACGATGCAACATATCATTCCGGATTTTTACGAATCCTTTCGTTGTAAAGCTGATACCTGTCAGCATACATGCTGTCGGGGCTGGGAAATCGATATTGATGATACGACAGCGGCGCAGTATCAGGCGATGTCAGGTTCTATAAGGGATGACCTGCGTACATCCATGGTATGTGATGAAGAGGGAAACTGGCAGTTCAACTTGAGCGGCTCGGACGAATGCTGTCCCTTTTTACAGCCTAATGGCTTATGCCGGCTGATTTTAACCCTCGGCGAAGAGGCACTGTGCGATATCTGTACGCTCCATCCGCGCTTTTATGAGGTAGTAGACACGCCGACAGGGCCTGTAGAATTAGGAGGTGTTGGCTTGTGCTGTGAAAAAAGCTGTGAACTCTTGCTGTCATCAGATGGTCCCCTGCAATTTATACAGAGCGAGACGAAAGAATTCCTTTCGTTTGCCGCGCTTTTGGCGTATATCCAACTGCCCATTCCAACGGCACAGCAAGTATATGCGCCTAAGGATTCGACGGCGTATGGCAAGTTTGTCCTAGACTGTCTATCTCAAACGGAGCCCATTAATAATGCATGGACGCAGCAGATACAGAGGATGCAGGCGCAAGAAGATTCGTTGCTGCAGCAAATGACGACGGTCTGTAAAAAAGGCTTGCCGTCTTCTTGGAATCGTATCTATCAATACATATTGTACCGCCAGCTGGAGCAATGCAATACATGGCCTATCGACATCGTGACGGCTTATGCCCATATGAATACGACGTTTATCGTATTGGCGTATCTGCAAACGGGTTGTTTGGCAGAAGCGATTCGGATGTGGTCGGAACAAATCGAATATGATACAGAAAATGTCGCTGTTTTATTGGACATGCTGGTATCTTATATTTCCTCTTGACAAGGTGATATTCCGGTCGTATAATTTGTTCATACATAGCGATATGTATGATAGAGAAATAAGCGATGACAAGGACATGATACCTAGCAGGTGTTATGCAGAGAGAAGCACAGATGGTGCGAGTGCTTTTGATGCCCTAGTGTATTACCGCCTTGGAGCTGACTGCCGGAATCAACGTATGGCAGTCCGGTCGTTCCGTTACCGCGCTTGAGTACAGTAGCTAAGGTTGCTGAACTAGGGTGGAACCACGTGAGTAATGCTCTCGTCCCTTGAGGACGGGAGCTTTTTATTTTTAAGGAGGATGTTTGTAATGGCAGAATTAGTGTTAAAAGATGGCAGCAAAAAGTCATTTGCCGATGGCATTTCGTTGTACGAAGCTGTCAAAGCGCTCAGCAATAGTCTGGCGAAAAAAGTATTAGTTGCAAAAGTAAACGGAGAAGTTACGGACTTAAGAGAACTGATTGTTGACGGCTCGACCGTAGAATTTCTTACGTTTGACGCTCAAGAAGGAAAAGATACACTCCGCCATACAGCATCTCACATTATGGCGCAGGCTATCCAGCATTTGTTCCCGGGCGTAAAATTCGCTATTGGCCCGTCTATCGAAAACGGCTTCTACTATGATATGGATACGGAACATCGGTTTACGCAGGATGATTTTGAAGCGATTGAAAAAGAAATGGCAAAAATCGTCAAAGAAAACCTGCCTCTTACGAAAGAAGTCGTATCCCGCGAAGACGCATTGAAATTGTTTAAAGATGCTGGTCAGGATTATAAAGTAGAATTAATTGAAGATTTGCCGGAAGATGCTGTTATTTCCTTGTATCGTCAGGGCGATTTTGTCGATCTTTGTGCAGGTCCGCACTGCGAAACGACAGGTCAGGTCAAAGCTTTCAAACTCCGTACGGTTGCAGGCGCGTACTGGCGCGGCGATGAAAAGAATAAAATGCTGCAGCGTATTTACGGCACAGCTTTTCAAAAGAAGTCCGATTTGGACGATTATCTGAAAATGATGGAAGAAGCTGAAAAACGAGATCATCGTAAATTAGGCAAACAGCTCGACCTCTTTAGCTTCCACGAAGAAGGCCCTGGCTTCCCGTTCTTCCATCCGAAGGGAATGGTACTGCGCAACAACCTGCTCAAATTCTGGCATGAACTGCATGATGAAGCAGACTATGATGAAATCATGACGCCGCTCATTTTGAACCGCCAGCTTTGGGAACAGTCCGGCCACTGGGATCATTACCGTGACAACATGTACTTTACGACGATTGATGAACAGCCGTACGCTATCAAACCGATGAACTGCCCAGGCGGCATCCTCGTATATAAGAGCAACGTTCACAGCTATCGTGATTTCCCGATGCGCATGGCAGAATTGGGCATTGTCCACCGTCATGAACTGCACGGGGCACTGCACGGCTTGTTCCGCGTTCGCTGCTTCACGCAGGATGATGCACATATTTTCATGCTGCCGAGTCAGATGAAACAGGAAATTTCCGGTGTTATGGACCTCATCGACAAAGCATACAAGACATTCGGCTTGGAATACCACGTTGAATTGTCTACACGTCCGGAAGACTCCATGGGCTCTGATGAAATTTGGGAATTGGCAACGAATACGCTGCGTGAGGTTATCGAAGAAAAAGGCGTTCCGTTCCAGGTCAACGAAGGCGACGGCGCATTCTACGGCCCGAAACTGGACTTCCATGTTAAGGACTCTATCGGACGTACATGGCAGTGCGGCACGATTCAGCTCGATATGCTTATGCCGGAACGGTTTGATATGACCTATATCGGTGAAGACGGCCAGAAACATCGTCCTGTCATGGTTCACCGTACGGTATTTGGCTCTATCGAACGGTTCCTCGGCGTTTTGACAGAAAACTATGCCGGTGCCTTCCCAGTATGGCTCGCCCCGGTACAGATTAAATTCCTGCCGATTTCTGATAAACATTTAGCATATGTCAAAGAACTGGCTAAGAAGTTCAAAAAAGCAGGCATTCGTGCCGAAGTCGATGAAAGCAGCGAAAAAATCGGCTACAAGATTCGCAAGGCACAGATGGAAAAAGTACCGTACATGGCTGTCGTCGGCGATAAAGAAATGGCAAACGGTACCTTGGGACTTCGTGACCGTTCCAAAGGCGATTTAGGTGCTAAGAGCATTGACGAAGTCGTTGCGCATATTCAGGAATTGATGACGACTCGTAAAGGCTAAGAGTTTTGTGATATAATATAGATATAGTTGTTGATGTATCCCCGAAAGAAACACAAATACGATGTGCTGTCCTTTTGGGGATACGTTGGCATGATTAGTAGTATACTTTTTATGAGGTGATATATCGTGGCAAAACAGATTTTTGTTACCGGACATAAGAGCCCGGATACGGATTCGATTTGTTCTTCTATTGCATATGCAAAATTGCAGCAGCTCCAAGGCGTAGACGCTGTTCCTATTCGTGCAGGTGAAATTAACAAAGAAACGGCCTTTGCATTGGATTATTTCCATGTCGAAGCACAGCCGATTGTCAAAGACTTTTATGTTAAAGTCGGCGATGCCGTTCATACCGAAGTCGAAGCATTGAAAGTCAGTGCCAGCTTGAAAGATGCAGCCAATTGGTTTGCTGCCCATGAAAGCAGCATTGCACCGGTTGCCGATAACGGCAACTTTGTCGGTGTTGTCGATCGTGCCAGCTTAGCAGAAGAATTCATCAAAACCGTGACGGGTCAGGAATTGAGCACGGTCAAAGACTTGATGCACGATCCGGACTTGTTCTTCAGCACCCAAGACAATGGCCATGATGTACCGGCTGACGGCCAGTACGCCGTTGTCGATGACGGTAAATATGTTGGCTTGGTTTGTGCAGACTGCGTAGCCGGCGTGGAAAAACAGAAAGTTATGCTTGTCGACCACAACGAAAAGAAACAAATCATTGATGGCATTGATGAAGCCGAAATCGTCAGCGTCGTAGACCATCACCGTATTGGCGGGACACTGGACACGACAGCGCCGATTTTCATTTTGTTCCAGCCTGTTGGTTGTACGGCTACGATTATTACATCCCTGTACAAACAGGCCCATATCGACATTCCGAAAGAAATTGCCGGCTTGTTGCTTTCTGCCGTTATTTCCGATACGGTTTTGTTCCGTTCACCGACATGCACGCAGCAGGATAAAGATGCAGCAGCTGAATTGGCAGCCATTGCCGGTGTTGATGTAGAAACATACGGTATGGATATGCTCAAAGCCGGTGCCAATGTATCCGACTTAACGCCGGAACAGATCGCTTCCAGCGACATGAAAGAATTTTCGGACAGCGGCAAAACCTTTACGATTTCGCAGGTACAGGTCATGGATACAGCGGATTTGCTGGCACAGAAGACGGTACTTCTCGGCGCGTTGGAAAAAATGCGCGCAGCCAAACAGTATGACGCTTGCTTCCTCATGATTACCAGCATTATTGATGAATCAACGAACTTCATTTTTGCCGGCAACATGGATGAGACCGTTAGCAAGGCGTTTGGCAAAGACGTACTCGATAAAGAAGTATACCTGCCGAAGGTCATGAGCCGTAAAAAACAGATTGTTCCGCCGATTTTGGCAGCATTGAAATAATATAGAATGACAGAAAAGCCTCATCGTGACGGTGGGGCTTTTTTTCACCAATAGAAAATGGAAGGAGAAACGATGAATCCCATTTTTGAGACGTTGAATGACAGACAACTGGAAGCCGTACGGCACACGGAAGGGCCATTGTTGATTACAGCCGGTGCCGGTTCCGGTAAAACGAAGGTATTGACATGCCGTATTGCTCATTTGTTGAAAAAAGGCGTGTCGCCCTATCGCATTTTGGCCATTACTTTCACCAACAAAGCAGCCAAAGAAATGCGCGAACGCGTAGAAAAATTAGTCGGTGCCCGTGCCGAAAGCATGTGGCTCAGTACATTTCACTCGTTTTGTGCCAAACTGCTGCGTTTTGAAATTGACGGCAAGTTTGGATATACCCGCAATTTTACGATTTATGATGCCACCGATCAGATGACGCTGATAAAGGACTGCCTCAAACAGATGAATTTGGATGACAAGCAGTTTCCGCCGCGGTCTGTGCTGGGAACGATTTCGTCAGCCAAGAATGCCTTGATGGATGCCCATGAATTCGCTGGCCGGACGAATGATTTTTATGAAGAAAAAGTTGCCGAAGCCTATACATTGTATGAAAAGAAGCTGCTGGAAAACAACGCCATGGATTTTGATGACTTATTACGGCTGGCTGTGCGGCTCCTCGATGAATACAGCGATGTACGGGAAAAATACCAAGACCGTTTTCAATATATTCTCGTTGATGAATACCAAGATACGAACCATGCCCAGTACACGTTGACCAAGCTGCTGGCTGCTAAATGGCGCAATATCTGTGTCGTCGGTGATGCAGACCAGAGTATTTATGCCTGGCGCGGCGCGGATATTCGCAATATTATGGACTTTACCCGCGATTATCCCGATGCGGCTTCAATTAAGCTAGAACAGAATTATCGCTCGACCAAGACGATTTTACAGGCTGCCAATGCGGTCATCAACAACAACGAAAGCCGTCCTAAGAAGAACTTGTGGACTGAAAACCAGACAGGCAATAAGATTATTCATTATCATGCCCAGACGGAATATGATGAAGCCGATTACGTAGCCGGCGTCATCTATAATCGCCATGAAATTAGTCAGGAACCGTATGGCAACATGGCGATTTTATTCCGTACGAACTCCCAGTCCCGCGTACTGGAAGAAAAATTGATGCGTTATGCCATTCCATACACGATGGTCGGCGGTACGAAATTCTATGACCGCAAGGAAATCAAAGACGTTATCGCGTACTTGCGGCTGTTGTATAACCCGGAAGACAGTCTGAGCCTGACGCGGATTATCAACGTACCGAAACGAAATATTGGGGCGACGACACTGGAACATTTGACGGACTATGCCGAAGAACAAGGCATTTCCTTATTTGAAGCGTTGTCTTCAACAGAAGAATTACCGGTCACGAAACGGGCGAAAGCGGCATTGGAAGATTTCTCGGTAACGATTTTTGAACTTCTCAATCATGTCGATGAATGGAACGTCCAGCAAATCATGGAAGAAGTCATCAAACAGACCGGCTATGGGGCCATGCTGGATGCCGATGCGGCCCACGATACGCAGGGCGAAAGCCGCAAAGAAAACGTAGGCCAGTTTTTGACGGCAGCCAAAGAATACGTCGATGATAATCCTGACGGTACGCTGCAGGACTTTTTGGAAAATGTAGCCCTCGTCAGCGATGTCGATGAGTTTGAAAGCAGTGAATCCAAAGTCACGTTAATGACGCTCCATGCCGCCAAGGGCCTAGAATTTCCTGTTGTCTTTCTCGTTGGGCTCGATGAAGGCTTGTTTCCGCACAGCCGGACGCTTATGGATTCGTCGCAAATCGAAGAAGAACGACGCCTAGCCTATGTCGGCATTACTCGTGCGGAACAGCAGCTGTATGTCACCAATGCATCGACGCGTACCATGTACGGCCGGATTTCGGCTTATATGCCAAGTCGCTTTTTGGCAGAAATTCCGGAGAATTTGCTGGAAGAATATCATCGTAAGGCTGCCATGCCGCAGCAATCGACAACGACCGTTCCGTCGAAGCAGCGCATGTCTATCTTATCTAAGCCCGTAGCGTCCAGCTTGCCGAAAAAACATGCCGTCGACACGACCTTTGCCAAAGGTGATACAGTCCGTCACAAGATTTGGGGCATCGGGACGGTCTTGGAAGTCATTGGTGAAGGCCAAAACATGCAGATGAAAATTCAATTTCCGACCAAAGGTATCCGTCAGGTCGTCGTCAAATATGCGCCATTGGAAAAAGCATAAGCGATAGTCAAATTGATGGATACAACCAGACAACCTGTACTAGGGGAGGTTTTTTTATGGATGATACAACGATGAAAGCGCGGTTGTTGGAACTGCGCCATACGCTGGATGAATTGAGTTATCAATACTATACATTGGATAAGCCTGTCGTAACGGATTATGAATACGATATGATGTACCGCGAGCTGGAAACGATCGAAAAGGCCCATCCCGAATGGATTACACCGGACTCGCCGACCCAGCGCGTCGGGTCTAAAATTTCCGGCGGCTTTGCCAAATATACCCATGACCGGCCCATGCTGAGCTTGGGAGACGTCTTTAATGATGCGGAATTGATGGAATTTGATCAGCGCGTCCGTCAGGACTTGGGCGGCGAAGACTTGGAATATGTCGTCGAATTGAAAATTGATGGGTTGGCTGTCAATTTGATTTATGAACACGGCCAGTTTATTCGCGGCGTTACCCGCGGCGACGGACGCGTCGGCGAAGACATTACCAACAATGTACGCACCATTCGCACCATACCGCTGCATATCGACAGCGATTCGCCTCACATCGAAATTCGCGGCGAAGTGTATATGCCCATTGATTCTTTTGCGCGCCTCAATGCCCAGCGCCGTGACGACGAACTAGAACCCTTTGCTAATCCCCGGAATGCCGCTGCCGGCTCATTGCGTCAGTTAGACCCTAAGATTACGGCACAGCGCAAATTAGCATTTTTTGCCTATGCCTTAGGGGGAAATGTCGGCATTGAAATCCACAGTCAAGAAGAACTATTGGCCGATTTGAAAGCCTTTCATTTTCAGGTCAATCCGGAATACCGAAAATTTAAGACGATGAAGGACGTCATTGCCTTCATTCATACGTGGGACGAACGGCGCGACACGCTGCCTTATGCGACAGACGGCATGGTTATCAAAGTCAATTCCTTTGCTCAGCAAGCACGATTGGGCAATACCGTCAAAATACCCCGTTGGGCCATTGCCTATAAGTTTCCGCCGGAACAGGCTAAGACGAAAGTATTGGATATTTCCATTACCTTGGGGCGCACGGGCGTACTGACACCGGCGGCTGATTTGCAGCCCGTTCGATTGGCAGGAACGACGGTAAAACGGGCAACCTTGCATAATGAAGACTATATCAAAGAAAAAGATATTCGCATTGGCGATACCGTCATTATCCAAAAAGCCGGTGAAATTATACCGGAAGTGGTCCGGCCCGTTCTCGAAGCACGAACGGGGAAGGAAACGGTTTTTGCTATGCCGAAAACCTGCCCGTGCTGCGGCGGACCTATCGTGCGGCGTGACGGGGAAGCGGCGACACGCTGCATCAATCTCAGCTGTCCTGCCGTCATTGGTGAACAGATTGCCCATTTCGTATCGCGCGATGCCATGAATATCGATGGCTTGGGCGATGCCATTGTCCAACAACTGCTCCAGCAGCACCTAATCAAGGACGTATCAGATATATACGGCTTGACGAAGGACGAATTAGTCGATTTGGAAGGATTCGGTGAAAAATCGGCGGACAACTTGCTCAAGGCCATCGAAGACAGCAAGCATGTCGGACTGGCGCGGGTCTTATTTGCCTTGGGAATTCGCTTTGTCGGTGCCAAAGCCGGTCGGATTTTGGCAGAATGTTTTGGTTCTATGGATGCCTTGCAACAGGCGTCGGTTGAGGAACTGACAGCCATTGGCGACATTGGCCCGCGTATTGCCGAAAGCGTCGTATCCTATATGGCTGATGCCGACCATCAAGGACTGATACAAAAGCTGCAGGCTCAGGGCGTCGATATGACGGCTGAAAAACGGCAGCTTATCAGTGCCGCTTTCGATGGCGAAATCGTCGTCCTAACAGGCAAACTGCAGACCATGACCCGCAAAGAAGCCCAGCAGGCCGTCGAAGACCGAGGCGGTACATGCACGTCGTCCGTGACGAAGAAAACGACCCTCGTCGTTGCCGGTGCCGAACCGGGCAGTAAATACGAAAAAGCCCAAAAACTAGGAACCCATATTATTTCGGAAGAAGAATTTCGCGACTGGCTGGAACGAGAATAAGATAGTCCGGGAAACCTTGCTTTTACGCCGGCCCTTTGTTACAATAGATACGTGCGTAAATAAGGAGGGTTTGGTGTGAATACGTTTTTTCGTGAAGTTTTTGAATGGGTTTATTCGATTATCATCGCCTTAGCCATTGCGATGGTCATACATATAGTTTTCTTTCAGCCTACACGCGTGTCCGGCGAATCCATGGTGCCGACACTGCATAATGGGGAATACCTGATCGTATCGAAATGGAATCACGTCTTTCGGGAAGTACCGAACTACGGCGACATCGTCATCATCGACAGCCGTACGCAGTATCAGCGGACGTGGAAAGATGACGTTGTCGAACCGATGAACAACTATTTGGCATTTTTCAATCACGATTTGCAGACGAAAAATGTCTGGGTTAAACGCGTCATCGGTCGCCCCGGTGATACACTGGCATTCCATGACGGCAAAGTATGGCGCAATGGCGAAGCCTTGGATGAACCATACATTAATGAACCGATGGAATACAGCCGTAAGGATGAAATTAAAATCCCTGAAGGCTATGTATTCTGCATGGGCGATAATCGCAATCACAGCAGTGACAGCCGTTTTATCGGCCCTGTACCGGTAGATCATGTCTTGGGACATGTCATTTGGTAACATAACTACATAGAGACAGTTCGCAATCCATCCTGTCGATAAACAAAACTAGGAAGCGTACATACGATGTACACAGCAGGTTTGTTTCGGCAAGCCTGCTTATTTTTTTACTTAAAAAGGGAGGTGACGCTAATGTATAATTTTTTGGCAAACACAAAACGCATGACCATCGCTAGTATGGTCATCGCTATCTATATCGTTGTTTTATATGTAACCCAAGGCGTCTCGTTTGGAGCGTATCAACTTCGCATTGCCACCGCATTCTATGCATTGGCGTATTTGTACCCCTTCCTAGTCATACCACTGGGGATTGCTAACTTCATTGCCAATTTTCTCTTTGGCGGTTTGGGACTGCTGGATATGGCAGGTGGCTGTATGGTCGGTATCATCACCACATGGCTGATTGTGCAGATTAAACAGCATCATGGCAACGTCTGGCTGACAGTACTGCCCATTTGGTGGGTTCCGTCGTTGTTCGTCAGTGGTTGGCTTTCGTATCTCTTGCATTTGCCGTACAGCGTGCTTGTCATTAACTTGTCCATCGGGCAGCTGCCAGCGGCCATTTGCGGTGTATTGCTTATTCACGCCTTAGCCAAGGTCTATGTATTTCATCAGGAGGGCATATGAGTCGTTCGAAAGAAGAATTACAAGGAGTCACACTCCTAGGAAACCAGCATACAACGTATAGTCAGGACTACAATCCGGATTTGCTGGAAACCTTTATCAACAAGCATCCCGACCGGGATTACTTCGTCAAATTTAACTGTCCCGAATTTACCAGTTTGTGTCCCATGACGGGTCAGCCCGATTATGCGACGATCTATATATCCTATGTGCCGGATACGAAAATGGTCGAAAGCAAATCGCTCAAACTCTATTTATTTAGTTTCCGCAATCACGGCGACTTCCATGAAGACTGTGTCAACATCATCATGGACGACTTAATTGCTAAGATGGATCCCAAATACATCGAAGTATGGGGCAAATTCCTGCCGCGCGGCGGTATCAGCATCGATCCCTACTGCAATTACGGCAAACCAGGAACGCCATGGGAACAAGTTGCTTGGCAGCGATTGTCTCAGCATGATTTGTATCCCGAAAAAATTGACAATCGGTAAAATATACAATAAAAAAGTGTTATATATACTCCTTGGCAGACAGAAAACGATGAGTCTGACAGGGAGTTTTTTTCGTCTATATGATGTCTGTTTATATATTTTGTGTACGAAATCCTGAAAATAAGCGGTGTCGTGTAGGTTTACCATACATATGTTACAAAAATACTAAAAAGAGAATGCCCTTTTGTGTTATGCTTAAATCACCACAATGAAAGCAACAGAAAGGAGCATTCCCTTTGAATAGCATAACACAAGATATCCAATTTCGTCTATCCATTCTTCGCTACGCAGAAAAATATGGCGTGACCAAAGCAGCTACCAAATATCATACCAATCGAGAATTTATTTATCGATTGAAACATCGATATGATGGTTCTCCGCAGTCTCTTGCCCCTCGTTCCCGACGTCCTTATCACCATCCCAATCAGCATACGGAAAAAGAAATCGCCCTGATTCGCAACATGCGTCGCAGAAATCCCCATGACGGGCTGGTTGTATTTTGGGTGAAACTTCGGATGAAATGAATATTTCTATGCCAGCCATTCTTTCTATTCGTTGGAAGATTTCAAAATACAATTAGCTGCTTACAATCGACGATATAATCAGTTTCCCATGCGTCCGTTAGGATGGAAATCTCCGAAAGAATGTCTGGGTTCTCTTCTGGCAAATGTGTAACATATGATTGACAAACCTACAACGAAATCCTGAAAATAAGCGGTGTCGTTTATGTACAAGGAATCTCATATATGATATGATAATAAATATGATATTATCTATAAGGAGAAAATGAATGATGGCTGCAAAAGAAAATACGGATTCTCTTATCTCTATAAAAAATAAGTACAGTACGACTATCTTTCCGATTGTATTGGGGATCGTAGATTATCTGTCTATCATAATTGCAGAGTGGATTTCTTTGTGTATCCGCAATAGTGTTGTAACGGGCAGTTCATTTCAACTTTCTTGGTTGAGTTTTCATGTTATTGTGCCTGTCGTATATATCGGCTTTATGCAGGTATATTCGTTGTATACGAAACGAATTCAATTTTGGCAGGTCATATCTGAAATTTTTAAAGTCAGTGTCTATGCGATTGCTGCACTGATATTTATTATCTATGTTGTTCATACGGCAGCAGCGACATCGCGACTGTTTATGGGCCTGTTTGGAATCAGTGCGTTTATTTTATTAGTTATCGGACGCTATCTCGTAAAAAAAGCGTTGGGACACATTCAGGCACTACAAGTTCCGGTGCTTATGATGGGCGCGGGCAAAACGGCAACATTGATGATAGACTATTTAAAGAAAGATGCCGGATTAGGATATGATTTTATTGGTTGCTTAGAAGATAACACACCGCAGCAGAATATATTAGATAATATGCCATGGCTGGGCGGATTTAAAGATGCCGAACGAGTTATCCAACAAACAGGCGTACAGCATGTTATGGTCATTGCGCCGGGCTTAACAAATGACGAAATTCAAAGTATCGTATATCGCCTGCAGCCCTTGGTAAAGAAAATATCCTTCGTTCCCGATATGAGCGGGATGCCGCTGGCAACGATTGAAATGAAAAGCCTTATTGACGGTCATGTCGTAGCGTTTAGTTTCAAGAATAACTTGGCGCAGCGGTACAATCGCATCATTAAGCGTGTATTTGATGTGGTGAGCACGGTTATCGGCCTAGTCTGTCTATCGCCGTTACTCATTGGCATTGCCGTGTGGATATACAAAGACTCTCCCGGTCCGGTTATTTTCAAACATCGCCGCGTTGGTCGGCATGGCAAAGAATTTAATTGCTATAAGTTCCGCAGTATGTGTGTTGATGCCGACGTGAAATTGAAAGAATTATTAGACCATGACCCGATAGCTAGAGCAGAATGGGAAAAAGAATTTAAACTCAAACACGATCCGCGCATTACCAAAAGCGGGGCCTTTTTGCGTAAAACCAGCCTGGATGAACTGCCACAGCTCTTTAACGTTCTCAAAGGTGAAATGAGCCTCGTAGGTCCCCGACCGATTATACAGGATGAAGTTCCCCGCTACGGCAAATATATTGAAGATTTTTACATGGTCCGTCCCGGTGTTACCGGTATGTGGCAAACCAGCGGACGCAGTGATACGACGTATGATGAACGCGTTCAAATGGATACCTGGTATGTACGCAACTGGAATGTCTGGTTTGACATCGTTTTGATTTGGCGAACCATTGCAGTTGTCGTGAAACACAAAGGCGCGTATTGATAGAACCTTCTCTTGCCAATTCAAAAGTATATGGCTGCAAACCGTGTTCTTTTGAGTGAGTAGAGATGGCATTGGTTGTTTATTGGAAAAAGAAAGCGTGAAATGGGGGAATGTTATATTGTCCCATATTCCCCTCACGTTTTGGTGCATTATATGTGTTTGGAGATTTAGATACTTGTAGGAAGGGTTCAAAAAAATATGAATGGAATGTTAGGGAGATTAAGAAGTTTAAACTCTTTTTAAACATGCAGAACGCTCGCCAACTGGTAGGAATTGTTAAATACAATATGGTAATAGTTTCATTTATGAGGGCGATTTCTTATGAGATAAATAATACGAAACTCCTAAATAAATTATAATTTGATTACAGGAATTGTTTAGGGGGAAATGTGACGGATCTAAAAAGTAATAAAGCAATCCGTGTTGAAAAAATTAGTAAGTATCTCATTGAAGAAATTTTGGAAAGTTGCGAGTTTAATGACGAAGATAAATCTAAAATCGGCTTAGAATAGATTATAACGAGAATAATAAAAATTAAGAAAGGAAATTCTAATATGAGCAAATATAAAATAGTAACGCATGTACATACAAAATATTCTCATGATAGTATTCTACCCTTCTTTTTATTATACTGGCGATGTTTGAAATGTGGAATTCAATATATTGCGATTACAGAACATAATAATATTATTGGAGCTAAAAAATTCCAGGAATATTGTCAAAAGCGCGGAAATAAGTTAAAAGTTATCATAGGAGAAGAAATTATGACTACCGGGGGAGAAATCATAGGACTCTATTTGCATGATAATATTCCATCAATGCTGACTCCGGGTGATACTATTCAAGAAATTAAAAGACAAGGTGGACTTGTTTATGTTCCGCACCCATATGACGAAAAGAGGTATAAGACTGTCTTAAAAGAAGAATATATTAAAAAATTTCAATTTCAAATTGATTGTATTGAATGCCATAATGGTCGGAATATTTCAAAATATTTTGATAAGATACAAAATGAGATTGCTGAAAAATATTTGATAAAAAAAATTATTGGTGCTGATGCTCATACTTTTTTTGAAATTGGTCGAAATTATATGGAAATGGATTATGCTCCCGATAATCAAAATGGTTTTATGAAATCTTTGGATCACGTCATTCTTTATAAAGATGATTGTCTCAATTTTTGCCATCAATTAACCCGCTTGGATCGAATTATCAAATTTTTGCAGAAAGGGGACTTTTATGGATTACTTAGAGTTGTCTTTAGAAGGTTTGCATCATGAAAATATAAAATTAGCAAAAAAAATTGAAGCTTCTTATCGGCCAGATATAGTTGTTTATATAGCTAAAGGTGGATATTTAATTGGAAAAGATATTGCTGATTATTTTGAGGTTCCATGTATAGGAATTCATGCAGAACGAGAAGGAAATGCTTTTAAGTCAAGTGTGGCGGGAATTTTAAGTAAAATGCCACGATTTTTGACGAAGTTTTTACGTGAATTAGAGTTGAAATCCGGATTGCACAAAACTGTAAAAGAGCGTAAAGTATACTGGGATTTATCGAATACTTCTGATAAAAATTTAGAAAAAGCCCATCATGTTTTACTTGTAGATGATTCTGTTGATACAGGATATTCAATGAAGCAAGTTATACCGTTTATCGAAGCGCAGACATCCCCTAATGTGGAAATTCAGCTTGCAGCGATTAATGTATGGATGAAAAGTATAAATGTTATTCAGACTGATTTTTATATTTATGAAAATGTTATTTTATCAACGCCAATGTCAAATGACTCATCGTATCATAAAAAGTTTTTGGATTTATATGACAACCGTTATAACCAATAACTCTTTATTTTTCAAGAAAGTAGGATTTACATGCAAAGAAATAATAATCTTGTAAATGATAAAGCTAATGTATCGGTTATCATTCCAGTTTATAACTCAGGAAAAGAAGCTTTTCGTGCAGTACGATTTGTATTACAACAGACTTTATTGCCAAGAGAAGTTATTTTGGTTGACGATTGCAGTCCTAATAGGGAAGAAACTAGATATTGGCTTTCAAAAATTGTGGAAAATTTTAGTGCATATTTTAATATTACTGTTTTATATCAGAAAAATAATGTAGGTCCTGGAGATGCTAGGAATGCTGGATGGAATATTGCGAAGGGGAAATATATTGCTTTTCTTGATAGTGATGATATATGGCATCCTCAAAAAATAGAAATTCAATATAATTTTATGGAAAAACAGGATTGGATTAAAAAGGGCGGGGCTTTCTTAAAACGGAAGATGTTTGGGCGATGAATATTACTGATTGAAAATATATGATTTATGGTATAATGATGTTAAAAGTACGTTTTTTTACTAGGTGTAGATATAATGAAGCAGAGTAAAGTATTTATTGGATATCATGGGACAGACGCAGATAGTGCGGCATCTATTTTAGAAGGAAAAAAATTTTTGCCCAGTGGTTCATGGCGGGATTGGCTTGGTAAGGGAATATATTTTTTTGAATTTGATACACATCAAGCTTTTATGATTACAAAAGCTAGAAAAAGAATTCCTGAAGAAAAAGTAGTCGTTTTGCAGAGTGAAATTTTAAGTGAAAACTTTTTGGATTTGTTGGTTGATGAAGATAGAGATTTTGTTGAAAAGTTTAGTAGAAAATTAAGAGATATACTAAAAGAAAAAGAGAAAGAAATTGGAATATGGAAGCATAAAGAAGGATACGTTTTGGATGCCTTATATGAATTATATCATTTTGACCTAGTTCGAGCAGCTTATTTTGTTCCTAAAAAACATACATATTCCTTATTAGATTATGTTACTGTTCAAGTCCAGTTATGTGTAAAAAATTCTGAATGTATCCGATCAGAATCTATCCGGGAGGTTGAAGTCAATGCTTAGTAGAGAATATAAAAAAGCAGTATTGGATTCATTGGATGCTATGTCGACTGATGATTTAGTACGTTTGCTAAAAAAAATTGGTTCTATGCCTGTATTATATAATGATGAATTTACAATTAGTCCGCATCAGGCATATACAATTGTTTCAAATAATGAAGATATAATGATGAACATTGAAGGAGATTATGTAGCATGAATGATCCTAACAGAGCTAAAGCAACTTTTCAATTTAGTGGGTATACGTTTGAAAAATTATCTTTTGCAATGGAAAATGAGTATGATCCTACCCAAAAATATCAAGTTGATTTTAACTTAACAATTGACACTCAATTAGTCGATAAAACATGTAAAAATGAAGGGTTTGTTATTTTGGAATGCAATATTAAAAGTGACCATGCCTTTTCAATTCATGCGATAATGAAAGGAAAATTTATTTTAGTAAAAAGCACAGAAGATATTGATTTCGAAAAATTTTTAAAATGTAATGGTACAGCTGTTATGTATCCATACTTACGTGCGGCTATTTCTGAATTGACCAAAACTTGCAACATCCAACCTCTTACGTTGCCATTGATTAATGTTACTCACTTTTTAAAAGAGGAAGACAAAGAAAAGATTATACATTGATGTAATAGGCTGGTTCAACTATGGCGGAAAGAGTAATTTATTTCAAAAAAGCAAAGCCTATTTTGCAGATATAGAAATTTATTACAATTCAAATGATATATTTTAAAATTACCCATCCCCCATAGCCTTGATGTATATTTACATATAAATATTAAGTTAGGATGATTACATGGAATATGATTTTCTTTCACAGAAAATAGAGGAGTTAAAACGAGAAGGAAAAAGAACTATTGATTTAATTGAAATTGAAAGTATACTTATTGCATCAAAGAAAATAAACAGTATTGAATGCACTAAATTGGAAATGCAACATCAACGACGTTTAGCAGAATTAAATGATAATAATCAATTAAAAATTGAATATTTGAAGGCGGTAATTTCATTAGGACAAGCAGCATTAAAAAGTCTTTTTTTTATTGTTGGAGGTGCTACAATAGCTTTTATTGCGTTTTTAAATAATAATCTGAGAAATTTTCTGGAATGTACCCAACTAGCTTCTATTTATGGATATCTTTGGGGAGCATTAATTGCGTTTGGATTTGCGACAATTCTTTCTGGAAGCGGCTATGTAATAGCATATATAAGCCAATCATATTATTTAAAAGAATTTGAGGAATATTTAATAAAATCATACAATAATATGCAAAGTAATATGCAAAGTGGAAATGACAAATCTTGGGGAGATGTTTGGAGAAAAGTGACTATAGGTATTTGTATGATGGCATATTTCATTACAGTAGTAGGAATTGGTCTTTGTGCATATGCACTGCATATACAGATGATTTATAATTAAACTATTCATATTGATTATTTTGATTATAAGGTGGAAGATTGAATAAATGGGAGTTAGTTGACATTCAAGGACATATTAAATTAAGAAATCGATTGAGAGGAACTATGAAAAAAATTACTTCAAAAGAAATGAAATCTATAGAATTAAACATTCTTAAGGATGTGGCAAAATTTTGTGATAGCAATCAGTTGCGTTATTTTCTTTGCGGTGGGACTTTATTAGGTGCAGTCCGACATCATGGTTTTATCCCGTGGGATGATGATATGGACATTGCTATGCCTCGTGAGGATTATAAAAAATTTCTTATGATTTATAATCGAGAAAAAAGTAGATATCAAGTTAGTGCTATTGAAAATAATCAGAATTGGCATATGCCGTTTGCTCGTGTTGAGGATCTAAATACAATCTTATTTGAAAAAACACTGAAGCAAAAGTATCGTAAGCTACATGTATTTATTGATGTATTTCCTATCGATGGTATACCTGATAGTCCTAAAATAGAGCGCAACTTCATGTTAAAACAGAAATTCTTGGGTATCATTGTTAATGCGTCTTCTTTTTGCTTTTTTCCTAGCAGACACTATTCAGATTCAAAAGAAACACATATTTCATTAAAGAATTCTGTTCGAACTTTTATGAAATATATTGCTATTTTATTATTTTCTTTTGTAAATACTCAGTATATTATAAGAAAAATGAATACAAATGCGGAAAAATATGTTTTAGAGAAAACTAAAGATATAGGATTAACTGTTTTTGTGTGGAATTGGACGTTTGAGAAATCGAGCAATCATTCATTTAAAGAACGTAAGAAATTTAAATTTGAAGATAGCGAATTTTGGGGGCCGGCTGGATATGATGAATATTTAACGAGAACTTATGGAGATTATATGACTCCTCCACCATTAGAAAATCAGGTGTCACATCATAATTTTGAAGCATATTTGTTAGAAGATAATTAAGGAGAGAAAAAATGATTTTTGTTAATGAACATATAAAAAATACGGTTCGTGTTTTTCCCGAACAAGGACGGTATGATAAATTTCGCTTTGATATGAATGAAAATCCAGATGGCTTGCCAAAAGATTTTGTGGATTCAGTGTTAAAAGAAATAACTCCTAAATTTTTAACTGTTTATCCAGAGCCAGATAAGTTTTTACGTAAATACGCTGATTTTATAGGTGTTGGTATCGATAATGTAACGGCAACGAATGGTTCGGATACAGGTCTTCGTTATATTATGGAAACTTTTGGAGAAGAAGGAAAGGATGTTGTGACAGTAGCGCCATCTTTTGAAATGTACTGGGTAAATTGTTGTATTTTGGGATATTGTCATGTCCCGATTTTTTACGAATCTGACATGACGATAAGAATTGAGAATATTCTAAATGCAATTACTGAAGATACACGAATTGTTGTGCTTTTAAATCCTAATAATCCTATTGGAAATGTGTATACACAAGAAGAAATTAACCAGGTTGTAGAAAAAACTCAAAAAGTAGGGGCAGTGCTTGTTATTGATGAAGCTTATCACTACTATTATCCCAATACCTTTTTACAAACTGCGTTGACCAATGATAATGTAATTGTGCTGAGAACTTTTTCCAAAGCTTTTTCAATCCCTGCTTTACGATTAGGTGTTATAATTTCTAATCCTCAAATTATTCATTATATCAATAATGCAAAATTGACATTTGATGTTAATGCTATTGCATTGCTTTTTGGAGAAAGATTACTTGATCACCCGGAAATTTTGAAGAATGTTGTCGCCGCTGAAAATAAGGGAAAATCATATACACTTAATGAATTAATACAAAAAGGGTATGCTTGCCGTGATTGTAGAGGAAACTATATTTTTGTGAAGCCTAAGCATGATGCAAAACAAGTTGCTACAAGGTTAGCTAAAGAAAAGAAAATATTAGTTCATCCTTATGGAAATGAAATGCTGAAAGATTATATACGCGTATCTATTGGCTCAGTTAATAGTATGAAAATATTTTTGAAAGCTTTTTTTGAAATTGATATGAATGGCTAGGGGAAATTAAATGAAAAAAGTCATTACGTATGGTACCTATGACCTCTTTCATCAAGGACATTATAGTCTTTTGAAGCGTGCAAAAGCACTGGGAGACCATCTTATAGTCGGTGTCACTTCTGATCATTTTGATAAATCCCGGGGGAAATTTAATGTTCATGATGATTTGATGACTCGAATTGAAAATGTGAAAAAAACAGGTTTTGCTGATAAGATTGTGGTGGAAGAATATTTTGGCCAAAAAATCGATGATATAAAAAAATATCACGTGGATATTTTTACTGTAGGATCTGACTGGATTGGTCATTTTGACTATCTAAACGAGTATTGTAAGGTAATTTATTTAGAAAGAACTAAAGGTATCTCCAGTACAAAGTTACGTAATTTAAATCGGATTCGAGTAGGCATTGTTGGAAACGAACAAATCCTTGATCGTTTTATTGATGAAAGCCGATTTGTAAGTGGATTAGAATTAACTTCTGCATATGCTATAAAAGATAATGTAGATGAGAAGTATAAATCCACTCAGTTTAAAACGCTTCCAATATCTAATACTTTGGATGATTTATTTACTTTAGTTGACGCTGTTTATATTAATGCACCTTTGGGATATCGTGAGCTAGTCATTCGTAAAGCATTGTTTGCAGGAAAACACGTTTTAACGGAATTTCCTTTTTGTCAAGATGATAAGAAGGCTATGCAATTGGTACAACTTGCAAAAAAACAAGGGGCAGTTTTAATGGAAGGACTAAAGACAGCGTATTGTCCAGCTTTTGGGAAACTTGTTTCATTGGTAAAAAGTGGACAAATTGGAAATATATTAAGCATAGAAGCAAATTTTACGCAAATTCTTGGACAGGATTTAGAAAATCAGATTCGCATTTCAGGAGGAAGTCTTAACTCGCTAGGCTCATACCCTTTACTTGCAATTTTCAAAATTTTGGGATATGACTATAAAAAAATAAATTTCATGACTCATCGTAAGAATGGAATTGATACTATGACTAGAATTAATTTTTTATATGATAATGCAATGGCATCTGCATTAATTGCGGTGAATGCTAAAGCAGAGGGTGATTTGGTAATTTCTGGAACTAAGGGATATGTTTATGTCCCTGCTCCTTGGTGGAAGACAGAGTATTATGAACTTCGTTATGAAGATGTAAACCGTAATAGCAAATTTTTTTATAAATTTGAGGGTGAAGGTCTTCGTTATGAACTAGTTGAATTTGTTCATTGCATTCGCGATAGTATAAGTAATAACATGTTATTCAATTATGATGACATGATTGCAGAAAGTAAGGTTATGGCTTTGTTCCAAAAGAACGTTAATGTGGATAGCTTTTGATAGCAAGTGAGGACGAAATGTTAGAAAATAATAATTATTTATTCCTTAGCATTATAATACCTGTTTATAACAATAGCCGAAGAGATTTAAAACGGTGTATAAATTGTTTGACATATACAAGAAATAAATTGTTAAATTTTGAAATTATTCTAGTTGATGACGGTAGTGAGCAAAGTTGTTCAGCTTTTTTGGATCAAATGGCATTAGAAAGAGAAAAGCTTTTTATTATTCATCAAAAAAATCAAGGGCCTGCAGCGGCAAGAAATAATGGAGTGCTTATTGCAAAAGGAAAGTATGTTCTTTTTGTGGATGCAGATGATATTATTCCGAAACAATTTTGGCAAGATATAGACTATATATATCAACAAAAATATGATCATGATATTATATATGGTTTAGTACAATTAAAACCTTATGATTATAATGGAGAGGAAATGACTCAATTGGACGTGACTAATATTATGACCATAGCAGAAAAAAAGAAACTGTATCGTCATTTGATAGATTTGGGGGAAGGGTGCTTTAAATTTACCCAAGGATATATTAGTCGTGGCCCAATTGCAAGATTAGTAAAAAGAAGTTTGTTGTTAAAGTGTCCTTTTAGGGTGTCTCTCTTTCACGGGGAAGATGATATTTGGAATCTTGATATTGTTATTTCAGCAAAAAAAATAGGGATTATTCCTCATTGTTGGTATTATTACATTGAAAATCCAGATTCAATAACGCATAAACCTAGTTCGGATTATATCGCGTGGCGAAAGAAATTCATTGAAGATCTTATTCCTTATGTCAAGTCTCCAGAATTATATATAGCTTTTGGAAATGAAATCATTGAAGTATTGCATGAAATTGCAAGAACACTTTATTTATCAGATGCTAATTTCTGTAATATTTGGCATAAAAATAGAAGTTTTAATAGGCTAAAAAAAGAGTATCCTTTCAACTTAATAAATATAAAATATACTTTGGGTGGTAAAAAATCATTAATAAAGTATTTGATGTACAAAACAAACGTTTTGCTTTTAGGATTTTGGCTTAAAGCAAAAATTTAGTAACAGTGTTATATAATTTATTGTTGAATAAAGGTGTGAGAAAGTAATAATGATATTAAACAAAAAGATTGGAATGGTTATTTTAAATTATAATGATAGTGAGACTGTTGAAGAATATTATAACTTAATTAAAGACTATCATAGTATAGATCGCATTGTCATTGTGGATAATAAATCACCGGATGGGTCTTTTAAAAAGTTATGCTTATTAAATAAGGGTAATGTTGATGTTATACAAACGGATAAGAATAAAGGATATTCTTATGGTAATAATTATGGCGCTAATTACTTGATGGAACATTACGATACGGATATTTTTTTTATTTCTAATCCAGATGTAGAATACCCAGAAACTTTTTTAAAAAAAGTAGTTGTTGATATGCTTAAATACGATGCGAAAGCAGCGACCGGATATATGCATCTTCCTTACAAGCAAATTATGAATCGGCAGATTAATACGTATTGGCGTGAAGTGCTGGATTGTACTTTTTTATTAAAGCGTCTTTTTCCTTTTCATGGAAATGAAGTTAAGCCTAAACAAGGAATTATACAAACTGAATGGTTGCCGGGGTCTTTGTTTGCTATAGATGCAAGAGTTTATCAGAAATTACAAGGTTTAGATGACAATGTCTTTTTGTACTATGAAGAACAGATTTTGGGAAGAAAATTTATTAATATGGGGTATAAAATGATTATAGATACAGATATTGAATATCAGCATAATGTGTCCGTTTCCATTGATAAATCAATGAAAAAAATCTCTCAATTAAAACAACTATATAAATCAAAATATTATTTTTATACGAGATATGAACAAATTGGAGTGACAAAAAGAATCTTGATGAAGACGGCAATTCATTATGGAATCCTTAGAAGACAAATAAAATATAAATTGTCACGATAATTTTTTGTCATCCTAGATGTAGGTGAAGAAATGAGCATTGAGTTTACATACTTGCAGCCGTTACATGGCGCACAACAGAGTTTTATATATCTTTTGACTATAGTACTATTTTTACTTGCAGTAATGTCTTTTTTCAAAAGCATGTTTGATGTTTTAAATCCTTCCTTTATTTATAGTATTTGTTTGACTGGGTGCTGTACATTGGCCGCATTGTATACAAAAATGTGGAATTTGCCAATGCACTTTAATTCAGCAATGATCATCATCGTGATGTCTTGTTTATTTTTTCTTGGTAGTAGTTTAGCAGAATTTAGTATCGGTACAGGAAAGTATATTTGTGATAAAAGCAATCGGTATTCTCGGGGCTTTTTTATTAGTTGGCCGTTGTGGGTCTTTTTTGTGATTATTCTAATATATGCTATTTACCTTAATTATATTGATTTTCTTAATGCTGCAAGCCAGGTTACGCAGGAAACAGAATTTAAGAAAATGTTAGGACCTGTTATTGAAGGATTTGCACACCAAAAAATTGAAATCAGCCGCTGGAATGCCTACCGGCTACGCTTTGCAACTGGGATGGCATATATTTCTGTTTTAGCGGTATGGCTTAATTTTATGGCGCATCAATATAGAGAAGCATTTAAGTGGGGGTGTTTTATAGTACTATATTTTCCCTTTATGGTTTTAACTGGTGGCAGACAACAGTTTATGTATTTGATTATGTTTGGCCTAATTAGCTTTTTCTTAATTCATCGTAGACAGTCGGATACCAAAAATTCGCTAAAAAAAGAATTTACCATTATTGGTATTGCAATCTTTGCTTTCTTATTCTGCTTTCTTGGCATTGGCATTATTAATGGAAAAATTGGAGCTGATGCCAATTTCTTAAAAGTGTTAGTTCATTATGCTGGTACCAATATTGCGGCTTTTGATGTATATATCAATGAAATGATGATTCCGGATAATCAGTATATTGGATCAGCAACATTAACTCCGATTTATGGATTTCTACGTGCACATGGAGTTGATATACCAAAGTTTTCTCAGTATATTACATTATTTACTGCTTTTGGACCTGTGACCACTAATGTTTATACAGCTTTTTATCGTTATATTAATGATTTTGGCTATTTTGGTTGTGCACTGGTTATGTTTTTGATAGGCTTCTTCTATACTTTTTTTTACCGACAACTCTACCGTTACGGTTTAAAGAATTGGATGATTTTAATTTATGCCTCAATTGCTTATCCGATTTTTTTAATGGGGAGAGAAGAACGCTTTTTTAATGAAATATTGACTACTAGTAAAATCAGCTTTATAGTGGGTCTTTTAATTCTGTATAAATTTTTTGAATTTTTAAACGAGCGGAGGAGTAACGCTAAATGAATTTTCAATCTATCATCAAAAAATGGTATGTTATCTTGATTTGTGCTATTGTGTGTGCGAGCGGTTTATATTTTGAAAAAAGCCAGATACATACTGTTGTTCCGCAAACAGGTGACATGACTTATATACGCGTTGTACATTTCAACACGGTACCAGTTTTTACAGCTAATCAAACTAGTACTGAAATTGATGTAACTAATTTAATGAAAGCTTGGTCGAATCTTACTGAATTAAACTCTCAGATTGAAGCAAATTTTGATATGAGCAAAATGAATGCAGAGTGGGATAAAACGGCTGATTCTCAAAAGATGAAATGGCTAGGAGAACATTTTCGTGTTCAGAATATGGGGCCTGGATTATATGAGTTAATTATTCAGTTTACAAAACAAGATGCTAAGGATTCCCAATATATTAAAGAGAATAGCGCAGACTTAATGGATGCGTATGAGGCTTATTTTTCTAAGAGTGCAGCTCTGGTTACGAATGATACTAGTTTAAAAACAGTGAAAGAAATTCAGAATATAAATGAAGATAAAGTGGTCAGTAAAGAAAACATTGAGAAAAAATATGCAATTATTGGCTTTATACTTGGTGCACTAGTTGGTGTGGTTGTTGTAATGGCGTGGAATGCAAAGAAGCAGTTAGTTAAACACTGAGAGGAAAATGAAGTATGAATTTCATCGAAACTCTTAAAAATATAGCCTATTCTTTCAGTGCCAATCTCGTTTCTTTGGGCATTTCCGTGTTTATGGTAATGTTTGTTCCAAAATTTCTTAGTGTCGATGATTATGGCCTTTGGCAGCTCTTCTTATTTTATTTTTCCTATCTTGGTTTTTTGCATTTTGGTTGGGAAGACGGAATCTATCTGCGCTATGCAGGAAAACGTTTTGAAGAATTGGATCGTAAGACTTTTGCTGGACAGTTTTATGGTGTTACGGCATTGCAGATTTTCTTAGCTGTCGTAGTTACAGTGGGAAGTCAAATAGTTGTTGATGATCCTGTGAAGCGGATAGCTTTGGAGTGTGCGGTATGGTTGGCACCGTTTGTAAACTTTACGAATCTCTGCAATTTTGTTATGCAGATTACAAACCGTATCAAGGATTACGCTAAGTTCCTTCTAACAGAACGGATTGTATTTTTTTTAGGTGCTGTTATCTTTTTACTAGTGCTGCACCGAAATGAATTTCGCTATATGTACTATTCTAAGCTGTTTTCTATGATCAGTTTGACATTGATTGGCATTTACCTTTGTCGAAGCTTGCTGCGACCTCGCTTTTATCCTATTAGTCAAATTTTTCAGGAAGCTAAAGAAAACCTTACTGTAGGCAGTAAACTGATGTTGGCTAATATTGCCGGTATGCTTATTATTGGCATTGTCCGTTATGGGATTTCTGTGGGCTGGAATGTCGCTACGTTTGGACGGGTATCATTGACGTTGGGAATTTCTAATTTTCTCATGGTCTTTATTTCTTCTGTAAGCGTAGTTTTTTTCCCTATTATCAAGCGGATGGATGAGGATAAACGGGTGGCAGCATATCAGAGAATTCGTTTAAGTTTAGATATGATTTTATTTGCGGCACTGATGGGCTATTATCCATTAAAATGTATTTTAGCATGGTGGCTGCCGCAATATGCCGACAGTTTAATCTACATGAGCGTATTATTTCCTGTATGTGTCTTTGAGAGCAAATTAAGCCTATTGATCAATACGTATTTAAAAAGTATGCGTCAGGAAGCATTGATGCTCAAAATCAATGTAGTGAGTGTATTGGTTTCCTTGGTAGTGACATTTATTACGGTACAGATTTTTCATAATTTGAATATAACTGTTCTTTCTATTGTTAGTATTTACGCTTTTCAGTGTTGTTTGGCTGAATGCTTTATTAACCGTCTTCTCCAAATAAATCTGCGTAAAGATATCGTTATTGATCTTGCTATGTGTAGTGTTTTTATTGTCAGTGGCTGGTTTTTGGATAGTATTTTTTGTATGGTCATTTATACGATAGCATATTTTGCTTTTATACTAATACATCGTGAACAGGTGAAAAAAATAGTGGCGATGATAAGGATAAAATAAGATAGTAGTGCTAGTATATAAATAGGACAGGATATGAAAAACTGTATACTGATTTTCAGAAATATAACATACGTCTGGGATTTGAGAAGCGAAAAAACTCAATTTAATTTATCCGAAATCTTTGCATAGGACCAAAAACGTTTTGAAAATGGTAAGTGAGTTATGTGATAAAAATAGGAAGGAGAACAACTATGGCAAAACCTAAAATATTTGTATCGTTTGATTTCGAAAAGGATAGAGATTATAAATATACTCTGAATATGTGGAACAGAAATTCAAATTTTGAATTTACTTGCAATGATACCTCACCAAGTGAAATTCAAAGTGGGAATATCTCGACGGTTAAAGCGGTATTATCTAGAAAAATTAATGAAGCAACGCATATTTTGGTCATTGTAGGAAGAGAAGCTAATAAATTACATAAGGATAGCCGGCTTATTGGCTATCGTAACTGGCAGAACTTTGAAATTGCAAAAGCCAAGGAATTGGGGAAACATATAATAGCAGTACAATTGAATTCTTTATATGAGTATCCAGAAGAATTGAAAAATTGTGGTGCAAAAAGAGTTTATAGATTTAATCATGATGATATTGTGCAGGCAATAAGAGAGCGGTAATATGGATGTATTAGAGGTAGTGTATGACCACTATAAGGAAACATTTAGCCTGAGTAAGGAAGCACAGAAAAGAAGAAATAAAAGTTTTGTTATTCTTTGTATATTAGAGGCTATTTCTTTTCTGCTTTTAATAAGAAGGGAAATGGCATTTGAACTTATTTTAAAAGGAATCAATAAAGGAATAGAAACTCCTTTACAATTAAGCAATACAATTATTCAAACGTTGCTTTGGTTATTGATTGCATATGTGATGATACGATATATTCAAGATATGTTGTATATTGAACGACAATATATATATTTGGGTAAACTTGAAAAAGAAATATCTAATTTAACTATAGCAGGAATTTTTTCACGTGAAGGAGAAAGTTATCAGGAAAATTATCCGATGGTATTTAATTTTATTGATTTATTTTATAAAATGTTAATGCCAATATTGTTTGCTTTTATTAATATAGTACGGATTTACGAAGAGTGGATATTTTCACAAGAATCCATTATAGCACTTATATGTGATACAATTTTATGTGTTTCAATTATAATTATTGTTTGGTTTTATTTTTTTGAAATTCATACCAAAATATCTGAATTTTTAAAAAAGCATGTTCCTTTTCTAAATATGATTGCGGATGGTTTGAGAAAAATATTGAAGGCGGTTTAACGTTATAGCAAAGAATAAAGGCTCTTTGTCAAATGTTGGTGTGCCTTTCAACTCATCCACTGCGAATGCTTTGGGACTGAAGCATTCCCGAAGAATATTGACAAGCACCACGTCGAAATCTCTGGAAGCCTCAGTTTGACTTGTCCTATTTATAGTTGTTTTGTATCCGGATCTATTGCGTGTGGCGAAACGGTAGAAGGTGTTGTAGCAAATGCACGGAATGCAAAAAAAAGCATGGCTCTAAGCTGTATTAGAAGAAAGAATAGACAATTCCTATTGACGTCATTTATATTGTTGCCTATAATAAAGATAGGCAAAATGATGCAAATGCTCAACGTAGCATGCGAAAAGCCCCGGTGCTGGAACACCGGGGCTTTTCTATTCCATGATGACAAGGTGGCTTATACCTTAGGCTGACTGTCGCTTAGTTCTCTTTATCCAGCTATTGGCAGATATAGTGGCAAACTATACCTGCAGAAAATTGAAAAAAATAAAGAAATGACATTACCATCCATATGATGCTAACAGCTGTTTGTTGTTAGCGTCTTTTTTTGTTTGTGCCTATAAACAACGGGTATATACGGTCGTTTATGTCGTACGGATGTGAAAATTTCGGGAATGTATGATGCTCTCATTGGCGTTGTGATGCGATTTCTTTCAGTATAGCCGAGTTCCAAACTTGGGATGTAACGCGTTACAGCTACGGGAGATAAGAGAAGAAGAGAACAGACGGGAACAGATAAGCATAGAGAAGATAGCATGTCACTGTTACAGCCCTATCGTAGCGGATGCATGAGAATGGCTTCAAAAGACTGCCCTTTGGGATAGTCATCGTGCTAGATGAAAAGTTCATAAAACTTTAAGGAATAGAAACGAATACATTTGACAAATATGATAATTCGTCATTTTACGTATAAAAGGGAAACATTATAATCAAGAATACAAAAAAATATTAAAATGGAAAATCAGGATTTGGATAAAAGAAATAAAAAATGACACGCACGATATCCATTCTTTTTGTCTTATATAAGTAAAGGGGATGCAGAAAACACCCCAATACGGAAGATGAGGTGCTGGCAATGAGAAAGTTACAATGGCTGAAGACGAGAGTGGGGCTTTTTTCGGATCCCCGTATGATATATTTGCTCAATCAGCCCAATGGCGATTCGTACATCGTGTTGTGGTTTTTTCTCAAAGATATGGCCGGCACGGTCAATGACGGCGGACGGGTTTATGTATCGGAAGAACAGATCCTGACGCCGCAGCTCATCGCCAAATGTCTGCATCGTCGTCGGCCCTTTATTGAAAAAGGACTGCAGGTGTTGGAACAACTGCAGCTTATCGAACGGGATACGCAAGGCCTGATAACGATTACGATTTGGGACGAATTGCAAGATTTTCAGCGTAACGAAATCTGCCGGGAACAGACGAAAGAACGCGTTCGCCGCTATCGGGAGCGGCAGCGTCAGCGGCAAGAAACGGCAGCCCTATCTGCGCCGACCCCATCGGCAGAGGAAAAAGCCCCGGCCACAGCGTCCCTGCCAGAACAGGAACCGATACGAACGCCACAGGACATGAAAGGCTGCGCGGCTGTTCAACACTACGAAAAACGGTTTGGCCCCATGCAGCGGCAAGTTGCCAAAGAACTGACTGACATGGATGCCATGTGGGGCAGTGAGGCGACGTGTACGGCCATAGACCTTGCCCATGAAAATAACGTTTCTCATATCAAATATATCCGTGCCATTTTGGTCAACAGCAACGGACGACCCATGCGCGGCAAACGAAAGGAAGATGCATTCCATGGCTATGAAAACTTTACTGACTACCTTGCGGGCGTGTTACGGGGAGAACCAGAATATCAATCCCATCTTCATTCAAACCCTGCGGGAGAATCTGCCGTCCCAGCTGTCCACAGCCCAGGCGAAGGAACTGGCCAAGCGGCTTATCACGACGCATAAGTTTGCGCCGTCCATTGCCGAAATCATTGCTGAATGGCGACAGCTGCATCGGGATAGGACTCGCCATGTCTATGCATCCCCATCGCATACAGGGAAGATGAGTCCCAAAGCGGCACGGATTTTGCAGGAAGCAAAAGAACGTATCTGTAGGGGCCAAACGATGGAACACCGGCCGGTCAGTCCGCAAGTGATGGCATTTGCGCGGCAGTTTTTTCCGGAAATCAGCGAACGTACGGTGCGGCGCAGTCAGCTGGACATCATGAACTGCATGAGCGAACGACAAAAAGAAACAGTCGCCGGCAGTACGTATCAAACGTGTATGGTATTAAATGAACAGGGTACGATTACGCTAGTCATGCGTATGAATAGATAAGGGAAAGGAGTTTTTATGAATGCATGTCTTCGGTTTTTACGAAACTTAGACAAACGAAAATTGATTTTTATCCTGCAGCGGGCTAGTGCCTTGCTGCTGCCGATGAGGCCTTATGCGGCCTGCGGCCGCGCATCGACGTGTCCGTGTCCGCTGAGCAAGCAGCCCATTCAGGGCATGGCAGTCGGCGGCCAGACTGCCAGCGTACAGATTCAAACAGGAAATCGCTAGAAAGGAGTACTATGAACGTATATATCAACGCCGGTCATGACCGCAAATTAGATTCGGGGGCTGTCAATCCACGACTCCATCTCAGGGAATGTGACGCAGCCTACGAATTATCCTTGCGTATTCAGCAGTATTTAGAGCATAATGGCATTGCTGTCTGCACAGGACAGAATGACGATTTGTATGTCATTTGTGATGAAGCCAATGCCTCCGGATGCGACTTGTTTGTGTCCATTCATTTCAATGCCTTTAATGGTCGGGCCAGCGGGACGGAAACCTTGATTTCCGGTTCCATCGGCAGCCTGATGCTGGGCCACTGCATCCAGTCCAATCTCAATGCCGTCCTGAATCTTCCCAATCGAGGACTCAAAGAACGGCCGAGCTTGTTTGTCCTGCGCAATACCATGATGCCGGCCGTCGTCGTGGAAGTGTGTTTTATCGACAACGACAGCGACTGGCGCCGCTATGAAGCCCGTCTGGACGACGCGGCCAAAGCGATTGCCACGGCCATTATGCAGTATCCTGCGCAGATGCAGGGCGTAGGAAGTCTGGCCAGTGCGGCGTAGCAGGCTGTTTGTAGTTTTAAGTTTTTAGGTTTAGGTTAGCGTGTGTCGATTAACAAGGGAAATACCCCCATTGTATATTACGAAAGGAGGAATGCAGCATGGCAGAACGTAAAGCCATTACGAGCAAATTGAAATTGGTCTTGACGTATCAGAACGAACTTGGCGAACCCTATGAAAAATCCGTGCAGATGCGCAATCTCGTCAACGGAGCGGACGCGGCCAATATCGTTACGGCAGCCAATGCTTTTGGCACGTTGTATGAAGAACCCATTACGGGCATTCATGAAATCGTTGAAAACGAAATTCACAGCTAAGAGGATAGGTAGTTTGTAGTTTTTAGTGTTCGTTGTTCGTGAGCCAGTGCGTATGCTGGCTTGCTGACGTAACACCTAGTAAGAGAAAGGAGGAAACATACGATGGCTATTAAATCAGAAAGCAAAACGCTGCAGCTTACGTTTATCGACGGAGCGAACAAAAGTGTCAGCTATTCCGTAGCCGATCCGAAAGCGGATTTGACGAAAGAAATCGTGGATACGGCGGCAAAAAACGTTATCGAAGCTAAAATATTTGCGACGACAGACGGCGGTCCATTGACAGGACTCAAATCCAGCCAAGTCGTTACGCGTAAAGTGGAAACACTGGAATAAATTAACAGCAGGATACGAGGGAAATACCTTGAGCGGGAGATACCGTTCAGGGTATTTTCCGTATGCTATACGTACGTATATCTCTATTTTTGTAAGGAGCGGATGATATGACAACCCAATTAAGACATTGCATACGAGCTGCTCGGCGCGGCGATAAACTGGCAGCAGAAGAACTCTTGCAGACCTTTATGCCCCTGCTGCGGCATCAAGCCAGGCACTATCAGGCATACTATCAGAATTTTGAAGAAGCCTTTTCGACGGCCTGTCACGGCGCCATGCACTGCATTTTTCAATATGACTTGGAACAGCCGAAAGAGGTCGCCCAAATGATGGTGGCTTCCGTACACAATCACTTTCGCCGTGAGTCCTATCATGCCCAGCGATATCACATAAAAGTCGATAAAAACATCATTGAAAATGATACCATAACGGATTTGCCCGAGTCGGTACTGATTTCGGCGTATGCCGGTCCGGAACAACGATGCCTGCAAAACGAAGTCAAACAACATATGACGCAGGCGATGGCACAATTGCCGGCTATGCATCATCGCATCATTTGGCTGCATTTTTTTCAAGACCAATCGTATCAAAAGATTGCCGATGAGTATCATCTCAGCAAAAGCACGATTCGCGATTACGTAAAAAGTAGTCTCACCCAAATGAAACGGTATTTGACAGAAGAAAACATGGTAGGATGATTCATTTTTAATCAAATTCTAATCGTATTCTCATCGGATTTTCATCTTTGTATGGTATACTGTGCCTATATCGTATCGGATACGGATAATACAATAAAACCGCGGTAAAATAAAACAAATAGTATATTGTTGAAATCGTACATGTTGCGTATAATAAAAGAGAAAGGTGATGCTTGTGAACAAAGCTCCCAGTATGACGCCTACAGACAGGCGGCATCAGCGTGCCCTTGCTATTATCAAACGATGGCGGCTCCTAGATGATGAATTTATGAAACGCTGTTTAAAGGATAATATTCCGGCTGTAGAATGTATTTTGCGTATCATCATGGAAAAGCCGAAGTTACAAGTAAAAACGGTACAGATTGAAGATACGATCCCGAATTTGCTGGGCCATAGTATACGAATGGATGTGCATGCCGTCGATGACGAGGGAACAGAATATGATATTGAAGTCCAACGATCAGATAAAGGCGCCGGTACCAGGCGTGCCCGCTTCAACAGTAGCTTATTAGATCTAAACAGTCTGCAGAAAGGCAGTACCTATGAAAGTTTGCCTGAAAGCTATGTGATTTTTATTACGGAACATGATGTGTGGAACCAGGGCCTTGCGCGCTATCATGTGAATCGGTTTATCGAAGAACTGCAGCAGCGTTTTGAAGACGGCGAACATATCCTGTATGTGAATGGATCGTATCAAGGCACAGATGCCATCGGTGAGTTGATGAATGATTTTCGGTGTGATACGGCGGAACAGATGAAACTCGATGCGCTAAAAGAAGTCGTATATCGGTATAAAAATAATCCAGAGGAGGTGGCCATGATGTGTGCAGAACTGGAAAAATGGAGCTTAGAAGAACGACAAGAGGGGCGCAGAGAAGGCGAAAGCCGGTTGTCATCCTTATTGAAATTATTAAAAGCAGACAATCGTTGGCAAGATTTGGATTTGGCCATTGAACGAGAAGACGTGAGAGAAAAACTGTATCATGAATATCATATAGAATAAAACATGGTGGGATGATTCGTCCCTGTACAACAATCCCCGGATTCATGGGAAATACCTGTGAATTCGGGGATTGTTGTGCATGAAAGACAACTATCATGAACTTTATACATTTCAATCTAAGTATATATAATGGGAAATATGTGATATAACTAAGATAGTATACATAGAAAGGATTTGACAAATGAACAGCCAAAACTACACTGTTGACAGACAGACAGACAGACAGACAGACAGACAGACAGACAGACAGACAGACAGACAGACAGACTATTTAATATTGATTTAAATCGTGTTGGGTGGATTGATGTAGCGAAAGGGATTGCTATTGTATTAGTGATTATTGGGCATACTGTACAGTTTGGAGGCGGCACTCGCAACTTTATTTTTTCGTTTCATATGCCATTGTTTTTCTTGTTATCTGGTTTTACCTATAAAGTTGCTCAAGATTGGAAAGCATTTAAAAACCATTTGAAAAAAGGTATTCGACATCTCATTATTCCTTGTATCATCGTTTCCTGTATTGGCATTATTATACAATGGGGAATGGGACATAATTATAGTGGTCAAGCACTATGGATAATCGTAAAACAGATGGGAAATGCCCTTTGGTGGGCATCCGGTGTAAGGGTATATTCTCATCCTGCTGCGGGTGCAATTTGGTTTTTGTTTTCTCTTTTTTGGGCTAAAATAATTATTGATGGGATAAGTCTTTTGTTTCCCAATAAGAATAAAGAATATATTTATGTGTTTATCGGATTGTTAGGGTTAGCTTTAGGGATTAAACACAAATGGCTTCCTCAGAATTTAGATGTAACATTCGTGACAGTTCTGTTTATTTATTTAGGAATGCTATGGAAAAGATATATTGCTGTCATTCAAGAACATGAAACTATTCTATTCCTCTGTGCTGTTTCATTTTGGCTTTGTTGTCTAAATTTTGATATATATATTGAAATGGCAGGAAGATCTTATCCATATTTAGCCATTTCAATTATGGAAGCTGTTGCAGGTTCATTTGCAGTTTGTTGTTTTTGTAAAGCTCTTATGGCTAATACAAAATTAAGTTTTCCCATCCAGTTTATCGGAATGCATACTTTATTAATTTTTCTTGTCCATCATATGGATTGGACGGTTCATGCATTATGGCAAACAAACACGATGTGGAAAACATGCGCCTTACGAATTGTAATCGTTTTTCTTGTAAGTTTCGTTATTTATATTATCGACAGAAAAAGCGAAATTTATAGGAATCATCGGATGAAGGTTGAGCGAAAATAGCTATAGTTAGTAGGATAAAATAAACTGAAAGTACGATAGTGAAATATGCTTTTCAAACATATGATATGCGATAAAAGCCATGAACTTCTAGGTTCGTGGCTTTTATTATTTTGGGACATTACGGAGGCCTATGGGGGCTCTTGATAAGTTGCCGTAGATATGATATATTGAATTAGAAAGTTTGTTCGCTTAGCGCGCTAAATATTTTTGCTCAATGAATTTTTTATGATTAGGCAGTACTTTTAAAATGTAGGGGATATGATTAATGAACATTTCGGACGTTATAGCTGTAATTCGCTGGATTTATAGTAATATTGCAATAATATTTTCTATGGTAACGGCTATTGGGGCTTTGTGGAAATTTCGTAAACAACGAGAATTAGCCATTACCTTGCAAGAAAAACAAAAAAAAGCCGCTGATTGTAAAATGAAGTTGGACATCTGAATAAAAAAGCCCATGGCAGGATCTTTTTTGGTAGAATATAAATCGC
>CAKPYN010000015.1 GCA_934202965.1 uncultured Megasphaera sp. | reverse complement strand
GATTTTCTATGTATTTTCGTATCTCATATACGACTGATTTTACTACATAACTATCTACAGGGCAATGGTATGGCTCACTACAGGGCAATGGTATGGCTCACTACAGGGCAATGGTATGGCTCAATTACTTACGTAAATTCGCCATACCCGCCTTCATCCCCCACCTAAGAGGTGGAGGACTTCTGGCGGATTAGGTTAAATAAAGGCAAAAGAATATCGAAAGAAGTGAGACAAATGGTTATTACGACGGAAGACAGTATTATTCGTTTATTTGTTGCGCTGATTTTAGGCGCAATGATTGGCTATGAACGACAGTCTCAAAGTAAAGCTGCCGGCTTACGAACGCATACACTGGTATGTGTAGGTGCGTGTTTGTGTATGATTATATCCATTCATATCGCGATGGATGCTTTTTTTATGTACGGATACCGTAATTCTGACCCTGAACGGATTGCCGCCCAGGTCGTCTCTGGCATAGGGTTTTTGGGAGCTGGTACGATTATGGCCAATCAAAAAGCACGCAATGTACAAGGCTTGACAACAGCTGCCGGATTATGGGCAGTAGCGGCGATTGGATTGGTTGTTGGTGCGGGCTATTTGATTGAAGCGATTACTGCGACGGTGATGATATTGGTTGTATTGACGGTTTTTGTGCAATTTGATAAAATACTCAGCCTTCGTCATCGCAACACCTATATGTTGCATATTTTTATGAAAAATACCGTAGGACAGTCGCGGCGGTTGTCGTCTTTTTTGCAGGATCAGAATGTGCGGGTTGAAAAATTCCGCGTCGTATCAGAAGAAGATGATTCTATTGTCGAACTGAAAGTACTGATTTGGGCTAATCGTCGTATTGATACCAGCGAAATCATCGGTCAGTTGTTATCACTCAAAGGCGTTACACGAGCAGGATGTGACGTATATCAAAAAAATAAACAAGCCTCGTAAAACCATACAATATGTCCTATACACTATGACAAACATCTTTTCTCAAAGAATCTTTCGGTAATTTATACATATTTTTGCTTAGTTGCAAAACAAATATTGTGCTGACGGCACCTTGACAATGCGCCGTTTTATGAATGTGTTTTGTATACAGTATTTTTACTTTGTATACAGTATTTTACGGGATAAAATGTATAAATTATAAAGAGAACATAGTATAATGTAAACCAATTCATAAAGCACAACAAGGTAAGATTTTGGAGGGATTTATACTATGACAGTAATGGCAGCAACAAGCAGAGAAGGGAAAAAAATTAATGATGTAGTTTCTTTTGCAGGAAATGATGCCCGAAAAGCGATAGCAGCATATGGCACGGATAACGTAGTGAATGCAACAATTGGCTGTTATGCAGGAGAAGACGAAGTATTAGGATGCTTGCCTGTCGTTGAAAAACTGTATCGCAGCTTGCCGATTCGTGACTTTACGGCATATGCGCCGCCTGTAGGTCTAGAAGAATATCGTCAGGCAGCGATTAGTGAAACCTTTGAAGATCAACGTCCGGAAGGATATATTGATGCTGTTGCTACAGCTGGTGGTACTGGGGCCGTTCATATTGCGATTGCCAACTATTCGGAAATTGGTGACAGCGTTCTCGTAGCAGATTGGCGTTGGAGTATTTATGAAGCATTGAGCAATGAAGTAGGCCGTTCCATGAAGACCTTTGCCTTGCTGGACAGCAATCAAGCCTTTAACATCGAATCTTTTTCATCGGCTGTAGCAGAATTACTGAATAAACAGGATTCATTGCTCATCATTTTAAATACGCCGGCCAATAATCCAACGGGATTTTCTTTATCTGAACAAGATTGGACAGAAGTATTGGATGTCTGTCGCTTTCATGAAAAACAGGGAAAACGCATTACGATTTTGGTAGATATTGCCTATATTGCCTATGCAGGCGAAAAAAATGAAGTACGGAAATTCATGAAACAATTCAGTAATCTGCCAAAAAATATTTTTGTACTCGTCGCTTACAGCATGTCCAAAGGCTATACGCTGTATGGTCAGCGTGCTGGTGCGCTCGTAGGCGTATCTTCAAGTAAAGACGTGATTGATGAATTTGTCGAAGTTGCCAAATACTCGGCTCGGACTGCTTGGTCTAATATCAATCGCGCAGCCATGACGCTGCTTGTCAAAATTCGCAGTGATAAGGCATTGCAGGAAGAAATCGAAAAAGAACGGCGTGCTTTCTATGATTTGATTGAAGAACGAGCTGCTATTTTTATGGAAGAAGCGAAGGCCTGCGGCCTGCATGTCGTTCCCTTCCAGTCGGGATTTTTTATTGCGATTCCTGTAAAAGATTCAGTAGCTGTTTGTCAGCAGCTGCAAAAGGACTTGATTTTTGCAGCCCCTGTCGATTTAGGCGTTCGCTTGGGTGTATGTTCTGTGCCTAAAAGCAAAATGAAAGGCTTAGCAGCCAAGATGCAGCGAGCTGTTCAGGCCGTAGAACACGTATAAATGAATATCCAATAGAAACTGTCGTACTTGATATATCATATTATTCGCACAATTCGATGCACGATGCGGAAATACGGTATCAAACGGGCAGTTTTTTTTATATCGTATACGAAGGAATGGGAATAAAAGCTTTTAGGATGACCAATATTAATGATATAATATATACTGGTTTTTTAGCCGATACTATACGATACATACCTTATACAAGGAGGGATTATAGATGTCAGAAGTTCGCATTTCATTTTTAGCACACAGTGGATTTGCTGTAGAAACAGCGACCAAAGTACTAGTCTTTGACTATTATACGGATAAACAGAAAGTTGTTGATGCCTATGCCAAAGGGAATAAGCCTTTATGGTTTTTTATCAGTCATTGGCATGAAGATCATTTTAATCGAGATATTGCCAAGTTTGAAGACCATACGCAGCATTATGTTTATAACAAAGATGTACGGTTTCACTGCCAGGATACAAAAAAAATGCAATCTATGCGTTTATATGATACAATACATATGGAAGATGCAATCATCACGCAATATGGATCGACAGACGAGGGCGGTTCATTTTTGGTACAGACAGACGGCATAAAAATCTTTCATGCCGGTGATTTGAACTGGTGGCACTGGCTGGGTGATACCGACGCCAATAATGCTGTTGCTAAAGAAAATTTTCAACGGGAAATGAAAAAATTGGCAGGTCAAACGGTAGATATTGCCTTTTTCCCGGTCGATGCACGACTGGAGGGAGCACGTGAATGGGGTGTAACCGGCTTTTTGAAAGATGTGACCGTAACGAAATGCCTGATACCGATGCATTATTTTGGTGCGCCATGGACACCATCGGACGAATTTAAAGCGGCATATAGCAACGTGCCTGTATGGATACCGATTCATGAAGGCGATACCGCAACAATAGACTAACCAAAGACAACTAAAGGAGGACTAGCATGACTGAATTACAGACGACGGCACAGCCGCGGCGCAGTCAAATTGCCAATTATATATTAATACTGGCTGCGATTATTCTGTTGCTGGCGTATCCGTTCCAAGACTTTTTTTGGGGCGGCTTATTGACCCATTTGGCCGGTGCTGCACTTATCGGGGGCTTGGCTGACTGGTATGCTGTAACGGCACTGTTTCGCCAACCGTTGGGTATATCATTTAAGACAGCATTGATTCCCAACAGTAAGGAACGGATTGCTGAAATGGCGCGGCATATGATAGAATGCGAAATTTTGACTGTGCCGAATATGTATAACGTATTAAAACATCATCCCGTATTGGGAGCGACATTGGAATATTTGCATACTGAAAAGGGATTCCAATCGGCTGAACGTGTTTTTGGACAAATCTTAAATACCTTTTTGTATACTATGGATATGAAAACTGTAGTAAAAGCTTTTTCCGGTTTAGGCGGCGAAGCCATTGAAAAAATAGATTTGGCCCCGATTATGAGCAAAGCCATAAAAATTGGCTTACGCGGTGAATCAGGAAAAGACTTCTTGGACTTTATGATTTTGAATTTGGAAAATCTCATCAAAAGCGATGTGATGAAGCAATACATCGGAGAAATCTATGAAGCATCGGTTATGCAGTATGCCAATCGGCATATGATGATAAAGCTGTTGATTAAGCCGATTTTAAAAAGCGAACTGTTTCGACCAGATACGGTAGCTGAAAAATTGCAAGGCAAAGCATTGGAATTATTAGCAGAAGCTAAAAAAGAAGATTCCAAACAGCGAAAACAAGCACTGCAGTATTTATGGAAACAGACGGAACAAATCAATTTTAATGAAGATTGGCGCAATCGCATTGACAGTTACAAAAATCGCATGTATCAGAGTTTGGTAACACGTCCGGATACGCGAGAAGCATGGCAGCGATATGTGCAAGATCCAGAACGGCAAAAACGAGTTTGCACCACTGCGGCTAAATATGTCATCCGCAAACTGGAAACATGGCGGGATAGCCCGGACCAAATTGAACAGATGAACCGTGCGGCTCTGGCATTTGTAGCCCGTGAACTTAAACGGCTGCAAGTCTGGTTTGGCAAAACGGCAGAAACTGAAATCATGAAATATGACGGGCAGTACTTGGCACAGCAGCTGGAAAACAGTGTTTGGTATGATTTGCAGATGATTCGCGTCAACGGCTCGCTCGTAGGGGCTGTACTGGGTACGGTGATTTACCTCGTCATGTACGCTGTAAAAGGAGGTGTGTAACATGACCTATCGACAGCGGGCAAATGCCATTTTAGGCTTATCCTTTCTCTGTTTTATCTTGATTTTTGGGTGGTGGTACACACATGACCTGAGCATATGGGAAGAATTGATCTTCTTTGTTATTCAATCGGCATTAATCGGCAGTATTGCAGACTGGTTTGCCGTAACGGCATTATTTGATAAGCCTTTGGGATTTCCATATCACACGGAATTAGTATATCGCAATCGCAATCAAATTATCGACAGCATAACGCGAATTATTTCCGAAAAATTACTGCAGCCGGATATGTGGCAGGAAAAACTCTATCAGATTTCCTTTATAGATAAACTCATTGACTGGCTGCGCAGCCCCAGCGGCAGAGAAAAATTCCGTGTGCTCTTATACGAAATTGCCCAGCGGGCATACCGCTATGCGCAGCAAGGTGCGACGCAAGATTCCATCGCTTCCCATATCCGCAAATACTTGCGCCAGCAGCCGTTGGTCAGCTTTTTTCAGGACCGGCTGATTTCTCTATTGGAAGATCCAAATAGCAACATGTTCAATGACGCTGTTGGACTAGGAAAAGAACTCGTCCAAAGTGATGATTTTGATGACGTATTAGACAAGCTGATTCAGCAGTGGATTGAAGAATCCAAACATTCGACCGTATCGATTATTACACTGCAAAAATTTGTCGGTATTGTCGATACCCGCAAAATTGCCAAAGATATAAAGATGGGCATTTTGGAATGGCTGGAACAATGGGAACAAGCCGAAGGCGAACAACGAGAATGGCTGTGCCGCAAGCTGGAATTGTTTTTGTACTCGATGAATGGCCAGCTAGCATATGGCGTACAAAACTGGCAAGATCAATTTGTCGATTCCCTGCCTATTGAACAATGGCTGAGTGCCACCCAGCGTTCGGCTAAAGAATACTTTACCAAAGGCGATGCGGGGAAAGAAGAATTAAAAGATGTATTAGAAGAACAATTCCTCCATTATGTACGGTATTGCAGCAGCCATCCGGAAATCAAAGAATGGCTGGATGAACAAATTCGTCGGGCTTGCAACGTCATCTTGGAACACGAACATTCGTTGATAGCTGTAGCTGTTCGTGACGTATTATCGGGCTTTGATAAACAGAAATTTAATCATTTCCTAGAAAGCAAAGTCGGTGAAGATTTGGCATGGATTCGTATTAATGGTGCCCTTGTCGGCGGTACGATTGGCCTTGTCGTATTTGCTGTGTTGCATGTCATCTATCAGCCCATATTCGTGCCCTGGATTCGGCATTTGTTCTTATAAATCGTCCGTTTCAAGAAAATGTGAATTTTATATACGATAAGCAGATATATATCGTTCGTTGTTGCTGTGATGGCATGGATGTAGAAAAACGAAGGATACTATATCTGCTTTTTTTATAGAGTCATTGGGGGTGACAGCATCATACTTCCCACTTGTGCAAAAAAACGTACCACTTATGTACTTTTTTTCTATGCTTTGTGAATATTCGATATAATACAACTAAGAAAACAAACGTCTTGCTGTAAAAGACAGAAAGGAGGAGCGGATCATGTTGCGAATTGCGATTTGTGATGACCAAAGAGATCAACTCAAAGAAATACGGAACTTGGCAGAAGATTATGTCACACGTCAGCAAGAAACGGCGACGTATACAGAATATACCAATGCCTTTACCTTTTTGGAAGACTTGAACAAGCAAAAATATGATTTGGTATTATTGGACGTCTGTATGCCGGGTATATTGGGAACGGAAGTTGCTAATGAAATGCGTGAAAAAAACTATCATGCCGAAATCATCTTTTTGACGACGAGTGATGAATTTGCTGTCGAAGCCTTTGCCCTCAAAGCCATTCATTATTTGGTCAAACCCGTTCGGCAAGAGTTGTTTGATGGAGCCATGGATCGAGCCCTAGAAAAAATTAGACAAAGCCACAGCGGTAAAATTATTTTCCGTCTTGTCGGCTGCGGCATTCAGATTGAAGAAGTAGACCATATCGCCTATGTAGAAAGCGACGGCCATGTTCAACGGGTATTTCTGACAGACGGCACGTCCCTGGATTCCAGACAGTCGCTGACATCATTGCTTAACACGCTGGAATGCATCGTTCCGGGGCAGTTTGTATCACCGGGTAAAGGATTTATCGTCAACCAAAAAGCAATTCACGTCATCAAAAGCAATTATATCGAAATCCAAGGAAAAGAAATTCCTATAGCGAAACGTAAATACCGTCAATTTCAAGAAGACTATTTCCGCTATATCTTTTCTAAATAGGAAACCAAGGTACATCCAGCATATCTATACGACCACACAGGTGGTCTATCACCCAATATAATACAAAACGTTTTACATACACAAGCGAAGGGAAGTGTCTATATGAATAAAATATTTAAAGTCATCTATAGTAAAGTACGGAACTGCTATGTCGTCACATCAGAATTTGCCAAAGCCAATACCAAATCGTCCACAGGATCAGCCAAACAAACTGCAAAAAAATCGTTGCTCTCCTTGGCGATTGCGATGGGTATTGCTGGCGGAGGCTTTGTAAATGTCGGGGCGTTTGATAATAGGGTAACTGTGGAAACTACTAGTGGCTCGACTGCGATAGTGTATACCAAAGACGGCACTGAGTCATTTGTACATACTGAGGTAGAAGCGAAGCTCGATCATGAGCTGAAGTATTACTATACCGCGTCACAGGTTGATGGAAAGCTCGAAGCCCTCTCAACAGGCGCCACTACGAACAAAGACAATATTACTACCTTGGATAGCAAGACCGCAGGACTCTCTGCTGACGGCAAGTCTCTGAGTGGCATGACTACCGTTTCTGGTACTAACGTGGAAACAGGAGCGCTGACGGTGACGGGGGAGATCAAGAATGGCGCGGGCGTGACCACCACACTGGCTGATATCAATGATTCCATGAAGAAAACCACAAGGATTGACTATGATGCAGCCAATGATACCACTTCTGTCAATGGCATGAAGGTTGGCCAGCAAGTTGATATGGGTGGAAAGAATCTTACCGATGTGGGAACCATCAATGGCATTGCACTTGGTGAGAAGGAAAGCGGAGACTTTATTTCTCAGGATGGCTCGATCTGGGGCAATATGAAAAATGTTGATGCCCAGGTGGGGAAGAATCTTGTTGCTATCGGGGAAAATACGGAAGCTATCACAAATTTAGATACCAAAGTGGGGACGGTCGGCACTGGCACCTATTTGGATCCGACCAAGTCGATCGGCGAAAATCTGGGGCGCTTAGATGCGGGATTGAATCAAGAGGTAGCGGATCGTACTGCCGCAGATAACGATCTTTCTGATCGCATCGGTACGGTAACTGACGATGGGAACTATATCAAGAAGAGCGCTACAAATAATGTTTCTGAAAACCTGAAAGTGCTTGATGGCGAACTCGCAAAAACGAATGACCGCACCGGCGGTATCACACGGAACGCAGACGACACCAAGACCACCATCGAAGGCAAAGTGACCGTGGACAAAGACGGGAATGTGGGTGGCGTGAAAGACCTGACGGTCGATGGCAAACTCAATGTAGGCGAGATCTACTTGGAAAATAATAAGCTGGACTCACCAAGCGGTAAAAAGCATGATAGTGCTACCGCCATCACGGCGGATGGGATCTCGAATTTGGCTAAAGTAACAGATCATGGCCATACCACCGAGAGCCAGTTCACCCACAATGAAAAAGGGACGATCAATTATGCCAAAGACGGGGACACCACGGACTGGACAGAAACCCGTTCGGATGTGACAGCAAAAGGTGTCACGACCAAAGTCAAAGATTCGAAGCAAAATCGCACCAATACGAGCCAGACCGCGGATGGCATCAAAGGCTATGCGACTGACAAGGACGGCAATAAGACCTATACGAAAGTCACTGCGACAGAGAATAGCTTCCAGATTCAGGACAAGGATGGGAAGAATAAGAATCATCAGGTCAATACCAAGGATTCGTCCGTGACGGAAATCACGAATGAAGACGGCAAGACCACGAAGACAGAGCAGACAGCGACGGATATCACCAATACCGCGAAAGACGGCACCATCACAAACGATGCACAGACTATCGTGAACAACACAACCGGCGATATGACGAATACCGTAGGCGGCAAGCTGACTACCACTGTGACCGGACAGGCGACGGAGAACTTCAACGGCGGACTTGATACCAATGTCACTGGTACGGAAAATCATATTGTCACTGGGGCTCAGAACATCCACGTCACTGGCAATCAAACCAATGAAGTAGGTGGCAATCAGACAACGACTGTTGCAGGCGATATTTCCAATAGTGCAAAGAATATTGTGAATACAGCGGATGAACGTATTACGAACAATGCCAAAGTGATTAATAATAAGGCTTCGGAAGTTATCAATAATGAAGCTGTTAATATCAACAACAAGGCATCCGGTATCATCAGTTCCAGTGCCAGTGAAATCAAAAATCAAGCAGATAAGCTGATTTCCAACAAAGTTGGGGAAAACACCTATCAAAACATTGAAAATGGCAAGATTACAGAATCTATCAAAGATGGGATCAAGCAGAATCTGACACAGTCCGATGCAGATAAGACAGAACATTCTGTAGTCAATGGCGAAAATGCTACTGTCAATAAACAGACTTCGGAAGAGCTTACTGGGGCCGTAACTAATGGTTCTTCTAGTAATGTAATTCAGAATACAGCAACTTCTTCTAATAATACCATTGCTGATTTGGATGCTGCAGGCAAGCCAACGAAAGCCAATAGCGTGATTTCTACTGTAGATGGAACAACTTTTAGTAATACAGAAGCGAATACCGTATTGACAGCTAAAAAAGATCTCGGTAAAGATTTCACGAATACGACGATTAAAGGCAATACCATCACGACTGGTCAGGCAACGATGGATTATGCAGATGTGATGAAAGACCTTGGTGTCAGAGGCAATGCCAATATCCAAGGCAAGACTACCACTGGTTCTTTGGAAGTAACAGGCACTTCGACCCTCAAAGGCGATGTGACTATGGAAAGCAATGCCACTGTGAAAAAAGATCTCACTGTAGAAGGCACGACAACAACCAAGGATTTGCATGTGACCAATAATGCAACTGTTGGCGGCAACGCAACCATTACGGGTGACGTAACGGCAAACTCCTATAAAGTCGGCAACAATACATACATCGATGCCAATGGTATCAATGCCAACAACCAGAAGGTTACCTACGTGGCAGATGGTACGATTGCCGAAGGCAGTATGGATGCAGTCAATGGCGGGCAGTTATTTGAAACGAATCGCCGGATTGACCAGTTTGATTCTCGCATCAATGAAGTAGGTGCCAATGCGGCGGCAATGGCTAACCTGCATCCGATGGAATTTGATGCGGATTCCAAGCTGAATGTGGCTGTCGGCGTGGGCAATTACCGCAACAAGACGGCTACGGCCATGGGATTGTTCTATCGGCCGAATGAAGACGTGATGTTTAACGTATCTTCGACGATAGGTTCCAATGACAATATGGTCGGCGGCGGTATTTCCTTCCGATTGGGAAGCGGCGGCAATAAGGAAAAAGCCAAAGCCTTGGCACAAGCAACAGAACACAATAAACAGCTTAAATCACAAGTCGATATGCTGCAGGCTCAAATGGATGCGCTCCTTTCGGTCATTAATCCGAACATGTCAAAGGATTTCCCTGACGTACCGGACAACCACTGGGCTTATGAAGCTGTATCCCGTCTTGCCGGCAACGACATCATTCAAGGCTATGAAGACGGCAAGTATCATGGTGAACGGACAATGACCCGCTATGAAATGGCGGTGATTATTTACAAAGCACTGCAAAAAGGCACAAAAGCTGAAGCTAAATTGGTAGAAGAATTTAAACCAGAACTCAAAGCAATAGCTGCACATGAAAAAGCATAACAAAAAACAGTAAGATAAAAGACACTCCCTGTTAGATAGATACCCCCTTTACCACAAGTTGGTACAGGGGGTATTTGCATAAGATTGTTTGGTTGTGCCATGTATTAGGTATTAAGAATGGGGGGGGGGATTTAATGATATACGGTACTTGCAGATAGGTCTTGAACCAGCCGTTTTCTTGCGTGCAGAGAATGGTCGCATCGTATTTTTCCTGAAATTGTTTCAGCGAACTCATACCCAAGCCGTGTCCTTTGCGAGTCGTCACAGGAAAGCCGTCTGCATCTAAGGGGACGGGCTTGTCAAAGCGGTTTTGAATGCAGAGAGCCAATACAGATGCCTGCTGTTTGGACATAATCTGAATTTGCTGTCGGGAAGCGGGCTGTTCCTTGCTGGCATGAATCGCGTTTTCGATGAGGTTGGCAAAGACCATGGACAAATCCGAATCCATCGTGGTTTGGAATGGCACATCGACGGATACGGTTATGGGAATGCCAAGCTGCCGGGCTTTTTGGATATAGACAGTGAGCGTGGCATTCAGCAGGGAGTTTAGGCAGAATCGTTCAATTTTTGTTTGTGAAAACGAAGAATCCAGTTGCTGTAGCAATGCCGAAGCGTCTGCAAACTGCTCAGCTGTAATCATAGATTCTAGCTGAGCGAGGGTTTTTCGTTTATTTTTCAATAATTGATGAATTTGTTGCTGTGATTGCTGCAGTGTTGTTGTGTATTGCGAAATAGATTTGACCTCTGTTTGCAATTCGGCATGCTGTTTATATTGAGTTATTTCCACTTCCATTTGCGATAAGCCTTTGAGGATGCTTAGGCAAAACAAAATAGTTGCCAAGGCAATAGTCGTGCGGGGAAAGAAAAATGGCAAAGCGTCCTGTATGGGACGGGACATGACAAAATAGATTTCGTCCATAAAGAGGGCGAAGGCAAAAATACTGGTGTATTTCCAAAAATAACGCGTGCTGAGGTGATGATACCGTATAAAGATAATGTGAAAATAGGAACGAATCCACGGAAATACCAGTGCATATAGTCCAATATATAAGACAATATGTACGGGAAAATATGCCGTGTGCTGTGCCGACGTAGTGAAAAAGAACAAAATCCGCATGGTCAGTGTATGCAGGGTAATGGTGAGAATCGAATAGAGACTGAAAATGAGGAGATGCTGGAACCAGTAGGGACGCAGGGCATAGACAGTCAGTACAAAATAGGGTATCCAACACGTCACGGCTAATATTTTGTAAGAATACAGCGTGTAGGATAAGGTACCGCTGAAAAAAAGGTATTGTGTCAGCAGAATATCGATGATGGCGATACAGCCGTAGCTGTACCGCAGACGGCGGCGGACTGCCGCTGAGGTAAACGGAGACAATGCCAGATAGTGCAGGGCGACAGACGGCAGTTTGGAAATAGTAAATAAAAAAGCTGTGATGGCAATAATCATGAGGAACGCCTCTTTTCCGTATGCGGCGGCAGCTCTTGCTGCAGCGTGTGAATGAAGGCGAGGGCTTCATCGGTGTTTTTTTCCTGCAGCAAAGCCGAAAGGATGCGGATTTGATGTCGTGTGTCATGGCGCAATACGGACATGCGCCGATACGATGCATCCAGCGAGCGGGCGTATTGCTGGAGCTGCTGCAGCTTGTTTTGCAGCAGAATATTTTTCTTGTGGATGATAAGCCGCTGGGATAGGTGTGAAATTCCCTGATAGACAGCCTTGGCGAGGGTAATACCGGCTAGGGCATTGAAAAAACGCGGCCAAATGTACAACTGAGATAATGGTACAGGAGATGTCATGAAAAAGCCCTGATTGACAGAAATCAGAAGGGGAATCAGACAACAGTATTTCCAAATATAAGGCCGGTGAATGGCTTGATGTTGTAAAAATATTTTCAAGAAAAACCAGCGTATCACAGGCAAAAAGAGGATAAATAACGCAATATACAAGGCTTCATGAGCGACAATATACGCATCAAATTGGGCAGCAGGTACCCATGATAATATGATATTCATAGAAAGCGTATGCATGGAAATCATGTAAATCGACTGCATTCCCAAGATAAAAATATGTTGGGGAATATACGAACGAATAATACATAGATTGACAAGAAAATAAGGAATCCAGGCAAACATCAGAAAGAATTTGCAAAACATCCAGGTAGGAGCAAGGGCTGCAGTATAGAATGCTGCATTCATGCCCAAAAATTCACAGAGGAAGATACACATATACATGCCGATAAGTATGCGCTTGGTATGCGGCGTAACGATAGTCTGAAACGGTACGTAGCGGATGTAGGCAGGCGGCAGCAGACTGAATGCCAAGAGAAAAGCTAGGATGAGAGAATAAGACATAGGATACCTTCTTTTTAGTATAGTATGATATAACGTATGTTTATTTGTATTGTACCATAAAATCACCTCCATACATATACAAACAGCATTTTGTAGATTGGTTATGATATGAGGAAAAATTAGGGATAGGTATAGAATATGATATAATACTATATATGACTATAGGAGGGATTGTGCATGAGAACGTATCATCATGTCCAAGAAGATACGATACAGGCACTGCAGGAGATTGTTGGTGCCAAATATGTTTATACAGATAGAGATAAAAAGATTCCCTATGCTAGTGATGAAGGTGTAGGAACTGGGAAGAACTGTTTGCCTGAAGTTGTCGTGCTGCCGAAAACGACGGAAGAAATTGCGGCGGTTATGAAACTGGCGAATGAAGCGTTGATACCGGTCGTACCTCGCGGTGCCGGAACAGGACTGGAGTTTGGTGCCGTAGTCAATGAATTGGGCGGTATCGTGTTGAGTACGGAACGGATGAATCAGATTTTGGAGTTTGACGCCGATAAGATGTATATGGTCGTCGAACCGGGTGTCATTACGGCGCAGTTACAGGCGATGGCCAAAGAAAAAGGCTTGTTGTATGCTGGAGATCCCTGCAGCGGGGATAGTTGTTTTATTGGCGGCAACGCTGCAACGAATGCCGGTGGCAATCGGGCTGTCAAATATGGTACGACGCGTGATCAGATTTATAGTATTGAAGTGGTTACACCGACAGGGGACATTGCACATTTTGGCAGTCGTTTGAAGAAAGTAACCGCCGGCTATCCCTTGGAAAAAATTATTATCGGCTCCGAAGGTACGCTGGGCATCATTACCAAACTGACGCTGAAACTCGTGCCGCTTCCGAAGCATACCATGGATATTTTGGCAGTATTTCCGACATTGGACCAGGCATTGTCATTGGTGACGGCACTGCCTAAGGCCGGAATTACGCCGACGTGTCTGGAATGCATGGATAATGAAGTCATTCGTGTCGTAGAGCGGTATTTAGATGAAAAACAGCCCTATTCGGACAACGGCAATTATATGATTATCCAAATCGATGGCAAAACGGAAGAAGAAGTGGAAGATGCCTGCATGGCAATTGATGATATATGCCGTGTGCAGGGAGCGTTGGAAGTATTTGCCGCTGATGCCGCTAAAGTATGGAAAGCGCGTATCGCCTTTACGGAAGCATCTGCTGCGGAATGCCCTGTCGCAGCGATGGAAGATTATGTGGTGCCGCCGGATCAGCTGCTGGCTTTACTGCAGCGGCTGGAAGAAATCGGCAGACAGCAGGGCGTGCATTTTCGCGGTGTCAGTCATGCCGGTGACGGCAATCTGCATTTGGATGTTCTGCGCCGCGGCTTTACGGCTGCTGAAGAAGAAACGAAAATAGCCGCCTTTGAAGACGCAGCCTGCCAGGCAGTCTACGAATTAGGCGGCAGAATTTCCGGGGAACACGGGATTGGCCAGAAACGCAAAGCGTTGTTTGCCAAATATACAGACCCAGGGGCCTTGGCGTTGATGAAAGCCGTGAAAAAAGCCTTTGATCCGCACATGATTTTGAATCCCGGTAAAATTTTTGATATAGAAGAGTAAATTACTGCGGCAAAACGCCTTCGCCCTGAAAGCTGGGAATAAAGGCACTGCTGGCACTATCTTTTTCCTGAACGAAACCGTCTTCGATACCGCTGTCAAAGAGGTATTGTTCGGCTTCGTCGTATTCGGCGTCCGTCAGGGGACGATTGATTTCCGGATGCTGTGCCGCCGTACCGCAGGGAACGTATTGACGCATCAAACTAAATAAGACCTGGCCGTCATCGAAATGGGAGCGTACCCAGTCGATGACGGCTTTTGTGTTGTCAATACAGCCGGGCAAAATGAGATGGCGAATGACGACGCCGGACTGCAGTATGCCGTCTTCGTCGAGCTGATACGGGCCGACTTGTTCGTACATGTGCAAAATGGCCTCTGTTGCGACAGATGGATAGTCAACAGCACCGCTGTAGGCTGATGCTAAGGATGAATCCATGTATTTTAGGTCAGGCAGGTAGATTTGAACACGTCCTTGTAAGGCATCTAGCGTTTCTATTGATTCATAGCCACCGCAGTTATAGACGACCGGAATGGAAAGGGGTTGTTCTAAACTTTGCAGGATAGCCTGCGTATATGGTGTTGGTGTGACGAGGTTAATATTGTGTGCGCCTTGGGCGATCAGTTCCTGATAAATTTCGCGCAGCCGTTCGACCGTAATAGGGATGCCTTGCTGCCCGCTGCTGATAATGGCGTTTTGGCAAAAACAGCAGCGCAGGTTGCAGCTTGTAAAAAAGACGGTACCACTGCCGCGGCTGCCGCTGATACAAGGTTCTTCCCAGTGATGCAAGGCAGCCCTGGCAACTACGGGCTGTAAGGAAGTATGACAATATCCCGGCATTGGGGCATTGGGAGTATATACGGCGCTGCGGATAACCCCGCAGTGACGGGGACAGGCATTGCAAATCGAATCAGACATGGCGAATCACTCCTTGAGATAAGATACTATGATTCATTATAGCACAAATAAAAAGAAGCCATACAGCAAAGGGGGAGCTGCAGGCTTCTATATTACATGGCCTTGACGGGGACAAGACCGCGGGATAAGGAAACTGTACCGGTACGGGCAATTTCCAGTATTTCATAGGGAGTTAGTACTTGAATCAAGGCATCGACATGGTCTTCGCGGCCAGTGACTCGCATAATCAAAGAGTTTAAATTGACATCGACTACCTTTGCGTGAAATAAATTGGCAATACTGGCTAATTCGTCTCGAATCTGCGGCGTATCATAGCGGACTTTAATCATGGCTAATTCGTAACTGATAAAGGGAGCATCATCGAGATTGACGATTTTGATGACATCAATGAGTTTGGCGAGCTGGCTGATGGTTTGTTTTAATTCTTTATCATCTTCAATGCTGATGACAATATTGAAGCGGGTCACGCGCGGTTCTTCTGTATAACCGGCAGTCAGCGATTCGATATTGATTGCTTTACGGCTGATGAGACCGGCAATATGCGTCAAAACGCCGGGTTTATTATCTGTCAAAATAGCTAAATGTTGTTTTCTCATGACGCATCCTCTCCTAATATCATATGACTTAACGGTTGTCCGCTGGGAACAGTCGGATATACGCGATCGTCTTTAGAAACGCGTATATCAATTAAAGTTGGCCCATCGTAGGCGAAGGCTTCTTGTAAGATGGGCTGCAATTCGGTTCTCTTTGTGATAGTATAACCTTTAACACCGAGTGATTTAGCAAGAAGCGGAAGATTTTTTCCTTTGTATAACTGGCACTGTGAATAATGCTGATTGTAAAAGAAATCTTGCAGTTGGACAATCATGCCTAAAGTGTCGTTGTGCAGGACGATAACTTTGACAGCAATATGATGCTCTGCCAGTGTAGAAAATTCTTGACAGTTCATCAAGATACTGCCGTCTCCTGTGAATAAAACGACGGTTTTATTAGGACAGGCGACTTTAACGCCCATGGCAGCAGGCAGGCCAAAGCCCATCGTACCGAGCCCGCCGGATGTAATAAAATGACGAGGGAGTTTAGCATCAAAAAATTGTGCGGCCCACATTTGATGCTGGCCTACATCCGTGACGACTGCCGTATCGTTCGGTGTCAGACTATGGACAGTTTCAAAAATTTCCTGCGGCGAGATATAATCAGAATGTTTTATCATAGAAAACGGATGTGCCGTTTTTAGTTCCATGACGTGTGTTCGCCAAGAGGAGAATTGTTTGATATAGTGACACGAACTTTTTTGAGCCTTTTGTGAGAACAATGGCAGTGACCAGCGTAAGTCGCCTTTTATGCCCAAATCAATATCAATGATTTTGTCGATTTCTACGTCGTCGATTTCAAAATGAATGATTTGTGCATGGGGCGCAAATAAATCCGCTTTACTCGTCAAGCGTTCATCGAAGCGAGCACCTACTGTAATAAGCAGGTCACATTCAGAAATCGCCATATTCGCAGCATAGGAACCATGCATGCCTCCCATGCCTAAATGCGTTGGCAGTGTATCAGGAACGGCACCTTTGCCCATTAGCGTCGTAACAATGGGAATTTGCGTTGTTTGGATGAAATCCAGCAGAGGTGCAGCTGTTTCCGATAAGATGACACCGCCGCCGATCAAAAGAACTGGGCGTTTGCTGTGTTCCAATGTCGCAATCGCTTTGTCAATAAGAAAAGGCTGGCCTGTTGTTTCTACGGTATAGCCAGGTAAATAAACATCATCGGGATAGGTATAATCGATGACAGCTTCCAAGGCATCTTTAGCAATATCGACAAGCACCGGTCCGGGACGGCCTGTCGAAGCTATATAAAAGGCTTCTTTCATGACTCGCGGAATGTCTTCGGCATGTTTCACTAAATAATTATGTTTGGTAATCGGCGTCGTGATTCCTGAAATATCAGCTTCTTGAAAGGCATCGCGGCCAATCAGACTGGTCGGTACTTGGCCGCTGATAATGACCATCGGGATGGAGTCCATATTGGCAGTAGCAATGCCGGTGACCATGTTGCAGATGCCGGGACCGGACGTAGCGACACAGATCCCGGGTTTACCGGTAATGCGTGCGTAGCCGTCTGCTGCATGCACGGCGCCTTGTTCATGGCTGGTTAGAATATGTTTGAAATTGCTTTTATAAAATTCTTCATATAATGGCAAAATAGCTCCGCCGGGATAGCCGAATACGACATCAACTCTCTCGTTTTTTAGACTTTCCAGTACGGCCTGCGCCCCTGTCATGTTCATGTAGCTTCACCTCTCAGCTGAATAGTAGAAAATGATACGGGGCTGTCATCGAAGCGACAGCCCCTCATTATGATGAAATAGATAGAAATTATTAATCGTTTTGATCGTTGTTGTGGAGCCAGGGCATCATGTCGCGTAATTTAGCGCCGACTTTTTCAATCGGATGTTCCGCATGATTTCTACGCATTGCCAAGAAGTGAGCGCGACCGCCGGCTTTGTTTTCGAGGAGCCAATCTTTAGCAAAGGTGCCGTCTTGGATATCGCTTAGAACTTGTTTCATAGCGGCTTTGGAATCTTGCGTAATGACTTTCGGGCCGGCTGTGTAGTCGCCGTATTCAGCAGTGTCACTGATGGATTTACGCATTTTAGCCATGCCGCCTTCGTACATGAGGTCGACGATCAATTTCATTTCATGGAACGTTTCAAAATATGCGATTTCTGGCTGATAGCCTGCTTCACACAATGTTTCAAAGCCATTGGTAATTAACTGGCAAATACCGCCGCAGAGAACAGCTTGTTCACCAAAGAGATCGGTTTCTGTTTCTTCTTGGAATGTTGTTTGGATAACGCCGGCACGGGCACCGCCGATACCGCGGGCATATGCCAAGGCGATATCGAAGCACTTGCCTGTAGCATCTTGTTCTACAGCAAATACGTCAGGAACGCCGCCGCCTTCGGTAAAGGTACGGCGAACGAGATGACCCGGGCCTTTTGGAGCAACCATGAAGACATCGACGTCAGCTGGAGGAACGATCTGTTTGAAATGAACGTTAAAGCCATGAGCAAATGCCAACGCACTGCCGGATTTTAAGTTAGGAGCGATTTCTGCTTTGTAGACATCGGCCTGTTTTTCATCCGGAATTAAAATCATCGTAATATCTGCTTCAGCAACAGCTTCTCCAACGGATTTGACTTCTAAACCGGCAGCTTTTGCCTTTTCAGTGGATTTACTGCCTTTATACAAACCGACAACGACGTTGATACCGCTTTCTTTCAAATTCAATGCATGGGCATGTCCTTGGCTGCCATATCCGATAATAGCTACTTTTTTGCCAGTCATTACATCCCAGTTTACGTCTTGTTCATAAAATACTTTTGCCATGATACATCTCTCCTTAGAAATTAAAAAATATGGGGTTGGAAATGCGTTTGGTTGCAGGAGATAGTCTCAAGAGGATATAAAAAAATCCGCCCCTCTTGTGTTGAGGGACGGATATTATATATTCCGCGTTACCACCCTGATTCCTATGGCATTACTGCCCATAGGCTCTCTACAACGTACTAACATACGCGTTTCCTGTAACGGGGAAATCCCGTCGGTGCCTACCAAATTCATTCAACACCGCTCTTCGGGGAGGAGCTTCATCGGACTGCATATACCGGCTCACACCGACCGCCGGCTCTCTGTTATGACACAGGCTGACTACTTTCTCCCGTCATTAGATTTACGAATACTTTTGTTTGCTTCTGTTGTGAAGCTTGAACACATTGTACGCAATTAGAATGATTTTGTCAACAAGTTTTTGCGAAAAATTTTAAACTTTAATTGGGTTAAACGTTAAACAAATAAGTTAAACGTTTTAAGGTTTTAACATAATAACTAAAATAACAACAAAAAAGCAGTTCCCACACGATACTTGCGGGAACCGCTTTGGATGCCAAAGAAATTTAATGATTAGAAATTGTTAATTCTCTGAATTTCTTTGCTTTTGTTCCTTCTTCGTCATCTTGCTGGCAAAGTGCATTTAGATGCTGCAATTCTTCAGCTTCGACAGTTTCACTGGTTGTATAGCTGGGAGGAACTGTTTTAGCTAGATACAAACATTTTTTAATCGAAGCGACGCTGACGATAATGACCAGAATAGCCATAATTGCAGAGACGGAGAAGAGCAGGATTTCGCCTTTGGGCAGATAAATGTTAAACATGTTCAAGAAATCAGCCCAGAAAATAACGACAGTCAGGAAAGCCCAAGGGATAACAGTAACCCAAACATAGCGGGCTTTGCCCATGCTGCAAATAACAACAGAGGAAATAGCTAATGTAATGATAGCGAGCAACTGATTGGATACACCGAAAATCGGCCAAATCGTGGATAAGTTGCCTTGTAATACGATATAGCCCCAGGCGCCGGAGATGATGGCCGATGCAATGATGCCGCCGGGAGTCCAATGGGGATTGCCAAATTTAGGCCATACACGGCCAATTAATTCTTGAAGCATATAGCGGCCGACACGTGTACCGGCATCAATAATGGTCATGATGAAGAGAGCTTCAAACATGATGCAGAAGTGATACCAGTAGTTCATGAGATGGTCGAGACCCGGAATGCGGGAGAAGATATGCGCCATGCCGACAGCCAGAGAAACAGCGCCGCCAGGACGATGGGCAACATTTTCACCAACCATTTCATTCAACATCGGCAGATCGACAACTTGTAAGCCTAATGCTTGAAAATGAGCGGCGGAAGAGTTGATGGCAAAATAATCTGCAGGCTGCAGTGCGCAGGCGGCAATCAAAGCCATCATACCGACGAAGGATTCTGTAAGCATGGCACCATAGCCGACAGGAAGAATGGAACGTTCATTCATCAGCATTTTTGGTGTAGTACCTGTAGAGATCATGCAGTGGAACCCGGAAACGGCACCGCAGGCAATGGTGATAAAGATATACGGTAATACCGGGCCGGTAATGACCGGGCCGCCGCCGGCGCAGAACTGTGTAACTGCCGGCATAGCAATCATTGGGCCGACGATAATAATGCCTAATGCTAAGGCACCGATTGTCCCGATTTTCATGTACGTAGATAAGTAATCACGCGGAGCTAAAAGCAGCCAAACCGGAAGAGCTGCGGCAACGAAACCGTAGATAATCAGTGCAACGCCGATACCATGGGCACTAATGGTAAACATAGGTGCCAACGTGGGAGAAGCAGCAACCGACGGGCCAAGGACAACGGCTAATAGTGTTAGCGCAACGCCAATGATAGTAGCTTCCTGGATTTTTCCGGGACGAAGAAATTGCAGATACAAACCAACAAAAATAGCGATAGGAATTGTCATACCAATCGTAAACGTACCCCAAGGGCTATCATGAAGGGCATTGACAATAACGACTGCCATGCCGGCCATGGCTAAGATATTGAGGAATAAGACTGCAAACGAGGTGGCAAGGCCGACTTTGTCGCCAATCTGTGCTTTGGCAATTTCAGCAATGGATTTACCGTCATACCGCATAGATGCAAATAAGATAACCATATCATGGACAGCACCGGCCAAAACGCCGCCGATGAGAATCCATAACGCGCCGGGCAAATACCCAAACTGTGCAGCAATGACAGGCCCTACCAGGGGTCCTGCGCCAGCAATGGCTGCGAAATGATGACCGAATACGACGTATTTGTTCGTAGGAACATAGTCGTGGCCGTCTTCAAACCGAAAGGCTGGCGTGACTTTGTACTGATTGACCGTAAGTACTTTAGCAGCAATAAATGCGCCATAAAAACGGTATGCCAGTACGAAAACTAATGCAGAAATGATAACTAGATACAAACCGTTCATACAAAACAACCTCCTTTTTATAATATAAAAAGCCGTATAGGCTTAATATTACACGTAATTTCTATACATTTACTATAGCTCACTTCATGTGTAAATTCAAGAAAATTATATATAACATAATATAAAAGCATTAATGAAAACTAAGAATATATTTGATGAATATGTATAATCCAAATGACAGATGTGAGTTGAACATAAAAATGAAGCAGTTGGCTGATGCCGTGTATATGATAAAACATAAGCAAAAAAAGACAGCTCCTAAAAAGGAACTGTCTTTTTTGCCTATGCTAAGAATTAATGATTAGAAATCGTTAATTCTTTGAAGCGTCTTGCACGAGCACCTTCGTCATCTTGTTGTGCGACGAGCTGATCGAGGTGTTTGATTTCTTCAGCTTCTACCGTTTCCGTTGTATCGTAGCTAGCAGGAACTGTCTTAACTAAATAGAGACATTTCTTGATGGCATTGATACTAACAATAATAACTAATACTGCCATGATGATAGAAACAGTGAACATTGTCCATTCACCCTTCGGCAGGTAAATTTCGAAAATGTTTAGGTAATCAGCCCAGAAAATCATAACCGTGAGGAATACCCAAGGAATAATCGTAACCCAGGCATAGCGAGCTTTACCCATGCTGCAAATAACAACCGTAGAAATAGCTAAGGAAATGATAGCGAGCAACTGGTTGGATACACCGAAAATCGGCCAAATCGTAGACAAGTTGCCGTTTAATACGAGGTAGCCCCATGCAGCGCAGATCAGAGCAGATGCGATAATAGCACCTGGTTTCCACTGGGGATCACCGAATTGAGGCCATACACGGCCAACTAATTCTTGGAGCATATAACGACCAACACGAGTGCCGGCATCAATAATCGTCATGATGAAGAGGGCTTCAAACATGATGCAGAAATGATACCAGTAGTTCATGAGGTGATCAAGACCTGGGAGTCTGGAGAAGATGTGAGCCATGCCGACAGCCAAGGAAACAGCACCGCCTGGACGATGAGCAACATTTTCACCAACCATTTCACTTAAGTGAGGCAGTTCAACGACCTGTAGACCTAAAGCTTGGAAATGTTCAGCTGAAGAGTTAATAGCGAAATAATCGTTAGGAACGAGAGCGCAAGCGGCAATTAATGCCATCATAGCAACGAAAGATTCCGTAACCATAGCACCATAGCCGACTGGAAGAATGGAACGTTCATTCATCAGCATTTTCGGTGTAGTACCAGTAGAAATCATGCAGTGGAACCCGGAGATAGCACCGCAGGCGATAGTAACGAAGATATACGGAATAACCTGACCAGTAATAACCGGGCCGCCGCCAGCACAGAACTGGGTCGTAGCCGGCATCTGAATGGTTGGGCCAACGACGATAATGCCGATAGCCAAAGCACCGATAGTACCAATCTTCATATAAGTGGAAAGATAATCACGCGGAGCCAGAAGCAGCCAAACCGGAAGTGCTGCTGCGATAAATCCATAAATAATAAGAGCAATGGAAATGCCGCGGGAGCTAATCGTAAAGATAGGTGCTAATGTAGGAGATGCTGCGACAACAGGGCCGACAACAACAGCAAGGAGTGTTAAGATAACACCGATAATAGTACCTTCTTTGATTTTACCAGGGCGAAGGAACTGCATGTAAATCCCGATGAAAATAGCGATAGGAATCGTAGAACCAATGGTAAATGTACCCCAAGGGCTGTCATGCAGCGCATTGGCGATAACAACAGCCATGCCGGCCATACAGAGGATGTTCAGGAACAATACGGCAAAGGATGTTGCCAAACCTGTTTTGTCCCCGATCTGAGCTTTAGCGATTTCAGCAATGGATTTGCCATCGTACCGCATCGAGCAGAAGAGAATAACCATATCATGGACAGCACCGGCGAGAACACCGCCGATTAAAATCCATAATGCACCGGGCAAATACCCAAACTGTGCGGCAATAACAGGACCAACCAAAGGACCTGCACCGGCGATAGCTGCGAAATGATGACCGAATACGACGTATTTGTTCGTAGGAACATAGTCGTGTCCATCTTCAAAACGGAATGCCGGCGTAACTTTGTACTGGTTCAGCGTTAATACTTTAGCAGCAATGAATGCGCCGTAAAAACGATATGCCAGTACGAACACGAGAGCAGAAATAATAACTAAATACAAACCGTTCATACTATAAAACCTCCTATATGAATTTTATACAGGCGTATGTCTTGATATAGTGCATGAGCACGTAAAATGAATTATAATTCCATTCAAGAATAACATACCCCGTATTTCGATTCCATTATAAGGCATAATTTATAAAATTCAAGATGAACTTTCTCAAAATAGCTGTCAAAAACATGAGAAAAAGAGAAATCATTCATGAAAAATAATCAATATTACACAAATCACCCAAAATGGTGTGCTAGTATACAACAGCTATACAGCATATAGCATGATGTGAGAAAAAGGAATAACAGAAATAAAAGGCATATGAATTATTCATGTATAATAGAAACGCACACGTTTAACCTTTGTAGTAAAAAAAAAGCATCAATGATATAATGTTTTAGTGAACAATACATGTGATTTTGATAATGAGACAAATCGTATGTGTCGTAATAATTTTGATATAGGAGTGAATTTTTATGTTGTATTCTGATTACACACTGGTATTACCGGCATTTACAATTGGTGCAAATGCATATGATGCAATTGGCCGCGTTACCAAACATTTTGGCAAAAAAGTAGTTATTATAGGGGGTAAAACAGCGCTTTCTAAAGCAAAACAACCACTTTTGGATGCAATTGCTAAAACTGATTTGGAAGTACAAGGTGTATTATGGTATGGCGATGACGCAACATACGAACGCATAGACGCTTTGCTTGCAGAAGAAGCTGTACAAAAAGCGGATTTAATTTTTGGTGTCGGCGGCGGTCGCGCGATTGATACATGTAAAGTTGTAGCAGATAAAGCAGGAAAAGCATATTTTGCGTTTCCGACAGTAGCGTCAAACTGTGCGCCGTCTACAGCGATTGCTGTTATATATAAAGAAGATAAATCCCTGGCAGGGTATTACTATTTGCCGCAGCCGCCGATTCACACATTCATTAATATGAATATTATCGTAGACTCACCGTTTAATTTGTTCTGGGCAGGTATTGGTGATGCCATGAGTAAAGAATGCGAATCTGAATTGGCGAGCCGTGAAGCAGAATTATTCCATACTGTTTTAGTAGGACGCGCATTGGGACAAGTCTGCACAGCACCGCTTCTTGATTTTGGTGAAAAAGCATTAGCTGATTTCAAGAAAAAAGAAATTTCTCATGAACTGCAGGAAGTTGTATTGGATATTATCATCAGCACTGGTTTAGTATCCAACTGCACGACGGGTGACCAGGCGATTTATTATTACAATTCTTCTGTTGCGCATTTATTCTATAATTCGTCGACCATACTTCCTCAGGTTGTAGAAAGTCATTTACACGGCGAAATCGTATCCTTTGGCGTATTGGTACTTTTAACATATGACAAACAGTTTGAATTACGCGATCGTATTGCAGCGTTTTATAAGAAAACGGGGTATCCGACAACATTGGCCGATCTTGATATTCAGACTGGTGAGTTAGATGCGATTATTGATAAAGCCCCGTCTATCACGGAATGGAATTGTGTACCGCAGCCGCTTACAAAAGAAGCATTTAAACAGGCTATTATAGATGCAGATGCATACGGAAAAACATTATAATAGAATATATAGGATATAAGCTGATTTAACCTATGAATGGATTTTGTATTTGAAAGAAAATAATTTTGAATACGCCTATACTATATATTTAAAATTACAGACGCAACAGGAGCTTATCGCAGTAAAAACTTCTTCTATGATTAGAACTAATGATGGAACGACGGATTTACGTTATGCGGCAGCTCCTGTTTTGCTGTGACTATATGAATGATAAGATGCTGCATGATAGAATCTGAAAAATTCAGATGTATGCAGACACGGTATACTATGCGAGTATGCCTATTGGCTTTCTATGGTATAATACATCTTGTATATACTATTTATAGGCAAGGAGGCATTTTATGGATCACGTATTGGAACAAATTATTGCCAATATACATCCTTCAAACATAGAAAAAACAGGGATGTGTTATCAAAAACTTTCAGAACTTCCTATTAAGCAAGACGGAAAACTTACCTATCTGGCAGGACGAATTGCTGGTGTATGTCAGACACTGCAGCCGGATATACTGAAAAAGGCTGTTATTATTTTTGCGGCCGATCATGCTGTAGATGGCGGGGAAAATAAAACGGAAGGCAAACAAAGTAAGGCCGAAGCATTGGAAGTTGCCCATGGACGAGCTCATATTAATAAAGTGGCCCATCAGATTGGTGCAGGCGTGATGCTGTTGGATATGGGGCTGGAACAGGATATTCCCGAATCAGAGGGCGTACAGAATTTAAAAGTTATGCATGGCAGTCATTTTTGGGCAAATGGTGCGGCCATGACGGAAGATGAAATGTTAGATGCTATGTTCAGCGGGCTGCAAATCGGTGAAAATTTGGCAGATGAAGGATATCAGGCTGTGGGTCTTGGCAATATCGGAGAACGTGGTCTATTAACCGCATTTATTATTACAGCAGCATTTTTTAAGGATGCCCTGCATGATTTACCTGCCCATATGAAATCCGGTGATAAATTAACACATTTGACTGCGCTGATGAATCGACTGCAATTAGATGATAAGCAGCCTTTAGAACTTTTGCGTCGAGCTGGCGCGCCGGATATTGCGGCAATGACTGGATTTATTTTGGCGGCCTGCCAGCGAAACATGCTGGTTGTATTTGATAATGCAGTGACAGGCGCGGCAGTACTGATTGCTCGTGCATTGTGTGCATATGTCGATGATTATGTTGTCCCTTCTGCTCGATATAAAGAACCGGTACATCAAATGCAGATGAAAAAAATGAACATCAAAGCTTTTTTTGAAACATCGGATATATTAGATCAGGGAATGGGATCTGTTATTGGCCTGTCATTATTGGATGCAGCTGTTGATATGATGAATAAAGAGCTGAAGTAACAGAAATGAGGCGGTAAAATGAAAACATTATATTTGGATTGTTTTTGCGGTATTAGCGGAAATATGTTTATCGGCATGCTGATTCAAGCAGGTGTGCCTTTTGATGAATTTAAGCAGGCAATGACAGCGTTAAATCTAGAGGGATATTCGTTGACTTGCGAATCTGTATCCAAGATGGGTATTCAATCAGTATATTATAATGTATTGTTGGATAGTGAAAAACATCATCATCACGAAGACCATACGCATGATGTCCATGAACACGCGGTGGATACAGCAGGGCATCACCATCATCATGAACACAGGGGATTGTCGGAAATCACAAAAATTATCGAGGCTTCTCCATATAAAGAAGAAATAAAAAAGAAAAGTTTACAGGTTTTTCAAAATTTGGCACAAGCAGAAGCGACCGTACATGGTGTGCCTGTAGATAAAATCCATTTTCATGAAGTAGGAGCGATTGACTGTATATTGGATATTGTCGGCACGATTTGGGCGTTAGATTATTTAGGAATTGAACAAGTTGCTTCTTCGGCACTGCATGTAGGCAGTGGATTTGTGAAATGTGCTCATGGGGTGATGCCTGTACCAGCACCAGCAACGGCAGAGTTGTTGACGGGAATTCCTTATTATGATACCGATGTTTGGGGGGAATTGGTTACGCCAACAGGAGCGGCACTGGTAAAAACGTTGGCTTCCTATATAGGGCCACGGCCGGATACTTTTATTCATGATTGTGTAGCCTATGGCGCAGGAACCAAGGACTTAGAAATCCCTAATGTTGTTCGAGGTTTTATTGGGCAGGCGAATGCCTGGTAACGACATATCTTGTAAAACATAAAATGATAGCATAAAGAGAATGTAACATACTGTTTTGTTTATCATGCACTATCGTACTTCTTTAAACGCTTTTCGCTTTTTGTTTGAAGAAAATGAGCAGTATTGCTGCAAACGATACACGTAAAACAGTATGATAACGGGGCTGTAACAAAAGGTATTGAATGATTTTATTTTGTTACAGCTTTTTTATTGTCTAAAAAATATCGAAAAAATATAAAAAATCTCTTGACAATGTGTGGTGAAATTGGTATTATAATTAAGCGTTCCGACGGAACAGCAAACACTTAACAGGCGTTCGCCAAATGTAAGGTGAACGAAAAAATGATTTAAAAAATCAAAAATTAAGTGTTGACAGACATCAAACGATGTGCTAAAATAAATCTCGTCGCTGATGAGAAACACTAAGACATGCGGAAGTAGCTCAGTGGTAGAGCACCACCTTGCCAAGGTGGGGGTCGCGAGTTCGAGCCTCGTTTTCCGCTCCACATTCCCTTTTTAGGGAAGAAAACGCTATTGTTCCTCAATAGCTCAGTTGGTAGAGCAATCGGCTGTTAACCGATTTGTCGTAGGTTCGAGTCCTACTTGAGGAGCCAGTAGGGGTATCGCCAAGCGGTAAGGCAACGGACTCTGACTCCGTCATCGTTGGTTCGAATCCAGCTACCCCTGCCAATATGATCCACTAGCTCAGTTGGCAGAGCACCTGACTTTTAATCAGGGTGTCCCGAGTTCGAATCTCGGGTGGATCACCATTTTTTCCTTTAGCATGGCCCCTTGGTCAAGTGGTCTAAGACACCGCCCTTTCACGGCGAGAACATGGGTTCAAATCCCGTAGGGGTCACCACTTTTGGGCGATTAGCTCAGCTGGGAGAGCGCCTGCCTTACAAGCAGGATGTCAGCAGTTCGATCCTGTTATCGCCCACCAAAATTTTTTTCAAGGCATACACAAATGTGTATGCCTTTTTTCTGTGTGCGGAATGGATAGCCTGTTGACTGATATGAGACGCGTTAGATAGTCCCAAAATGAGCAGCTATATCATTGCTGAAAGGGGATATAATGTTATATAATAAAAAGATACAAAACGCAGAAAGGAGGGACTGCCAGTGTCATCGTTAGGTAAGATTTTACGAAAAGAACGAGAAAAACAAGGACGGACACTGAAAGAAGTTTCTGATGCGTTGAACATAAAACAAGAGTATTTAAAGGCATTGGAAAAAGATACGTATGATGATATTCCCGGCGTTGTTTTTGTGAAGGGATTTACTCGTAATTATGGAAATTATTTAGGCTTAGACGGGGCTGCTTTGGTACAAAAATACAAAGGTACTTTTGCAGCTACTGTACCGCAGCCGGATGTGCGGCCTGCGGCTGTACAAAACAAGCCTAAAAAGGTAAGGAAAAATGATGCCAAAAAGAAAAATCACCAGGGTAAATGGCCGGAAATTACGATTATTGCCGGCATTGTTATTTGTCTGCTGTTGATTATTTGGATTTTAGTATAGAGGAAATTATGACAAATAATTTTTTAGTAACAAGCCGTGCTGATATGAAACGCCGCGGTTGGGAGCAGTTGGATTTTGTATATATCAATGGAGATGCCTATGTAGATCATCCTGGATTTGCTGCCGCTGTGATTGGCCGGGTATTAGAAAGCCGGGGATACCGAGTCGGTATTATTTCACAGCCTGATTGGCATAGTGTCGAACCGTTTAAGGCATTGGGAAAACCGAGATTGGCGGCGCTGATTACAGCCGGAAATTTGGATTCTATGCTTAATGAAAAAACGGCTGCCAAAAAGTTTCGCCGGAAGGACAATTACTCTCCCGGCGGTGAAGCCGGCAGACGACCGGAACGTGCGACGATTGTATACGCCAACCGGATGCGCGAAGCCTATAAGGATGTACCCATTGTGATTGGCGGTATTGAAGCTAGTCTGCGACGGTTTGCACATTATGATTATTGGTCCAACAAAGTGCGGCATTCTATTTTATTAGATAGCAAGGCCGATATTTTAAGTTATGGCATGGGGGAACATTCTGTCGTAGAAATTGCCGACGCCTTGGCAGAAGGCAAGACGGTAGCAGAGATGTACAATATCCGCGGTATTTGTTATGTCACTAGCCATGCGCCAGTATCTGCACATACCGTAATGTGTCCGTCTTATGAAGAAGTGAAAGCCAGCAAGAAGGCATTTGCCAAGGCGTTTAAGATACAGTATGAAGAACAGGATCCATTTTACGGCCGCACCATTATTCAGCCGTCAGAAAACCGCTTTCTTGTTCAGACGCCGCCAGCGTTGCCGTTGACAACGAAAGAAATGGACGCCATTTATGAACTGCCATTTCAGCGACGCTGGCATCCTGATTATGATGCTGTTGGCGGCGTACCGGCTTTGCAGGAAGTCCAATTCAGCTTGACAAGTCAGCGAGGCTGCTTTGGGCATTGCCATTTTTGTGCGATTACCAGCCATCAAGGACCGATTATTCAAAACCGCAGCCATGAATCTCTTATACGAGAAGCAAAAAAAATGACGCATTTGCCGAATTTTAAAGGCTATATTCATGATGTCGGTGGTCCGACGGCTAATTTTCGCCATCCGGCATGCCAAAAACAACTAAAGGCCGGTGTTTGTAAAAATAAACACTGTATTGGCAGTGAAACATGTCCCAACCTTGATACGTCGCATGAAGATTATCGAAAATTGTTGAAGGAAATCCGCAGCATTCCGGGAATAAAAAAAGTGTTTGTTCGTTCGGGACTGCGGTATGATTATGTATTGGCCGATCACAATAAGAAATTTGTAGAAGAATTGTGTCAGTATCATGTCAGTGGACAGTTAAAAGTGGCACCAGAACATGTGGTTAAGCATGTAACCGATTTGATGGGAAAAGCAGATATCCGTGCCTTCTTAAAATTTAAAGAATGGTTTGATGAAGCAAATCATAAACTGGGGAAAAAACAGTATTTAGTACCGTATTTTATGTCTAGTCATCCTGGATGTACGCTAGATGATGCCATTGCGCTGGCGGAATTTTTGCGGGACATGCATATGCAGCCGGAACAGGTACAGGACTTTATTCCGACGCCGGGAAGTCTTTCAACGGCCATGTATTATACGGGAATGAATCCGTTGACTGGAGAATCAGTCTATGTAGCACGCCGACCAGAAGAAAAACAAATGCAGCGTGCCTTGATGCAGTATAAAAATCCTGCAAACTATGATGTTGTGTATAAAGCGTTGTGTTTGGCAGGACGTAAGGATTTAATCGGTTTTGGCCCCAAATGCTTGATTGCGCCGCGTCATATACGAAAAGAACGGGGAAGACAACAGTCGTCGTTCCATCATGCATCTTCCGGACGTTGCCGTTCAGGTAAAATGAATCAACGAAGACCGATGCGAGGTAAAAAATGAAACGATATATGCCATTAGTTGGTGTTATTATTTTTGTGGTGGCACTGCTGGGATTTAGCAATTATATATGGCATGAACAACAGCGACAACAGGAAGAAGAAGTTTCTTATGAAACGGAACGGCATTTGGTTGTGTTTTCAGATATGCCGACAGATGTCAATGCAGATTTGGCAGCGGCCTTTTATCGACAAACAGGAATGCATGTGCAGCTCATTAGTAAAACAGATGATGAACTGCATAGGCAGATAAGTGCCGGTGAAGAAAATAGCATGCCCGATGTATGCATCGCAGCTGAAACGGTATTGCGGCAGGCAAAAGAAAAACAGCATTTGAAACCATATGCATCTCTGCAGACAGATACCGTCTCGTATATGTTCAAGGAACCAAGCGGGTATTGGAACGGACTGTGGATTAATCCGATGGTCTTTGTTGTTAGTCATGAATATTACGCTAGACGTGGTGTAGATATACATACATGGGATGACCTGCTTCGTGATCCGACACTTACCGTTGCTTTTCCCGATTTGGCATCGATGGATATGGCTGGCGATTTCTTATGTTCCCTTGTTGAAATACATGGAAGTGAAGAAACTGGGCTGTATTTGCGGGCACTGCAATCACATGTTGCGGCTTATTCGAAATCGATGGCATCTAGTGTACGGCGTGTAGCTAGCGGTGAAGTCAATCTAGGAGTCGTTGATGCGACAACAGCACGGCAATATCGGCAAGATGGTGCGCCGATTTATATTTTGTATCCCCGTGACGGTACATCGTATTGGCTGACTGGGGCTGCCATAACGGCGCAATGTCAAGATGAAGAATTAGCGGCCATTTTTATTGATTGGCTGTATTCGAAGGATGTAGACGCTATTTTGCGGAAAAACCATTTGTACTTTACTTATACCAGTGAAACAGCACGAAAAATATTGGATTCACAAGGACAAGAACTTGTCTTGTTCCCAATAAAAAAACAATATACTGATGCAGGCCGCCGGGATTTACAAAATTGGTGGATAAAATCAGTTCGCTTTGGAAAGGACGAATAGATTGGAAAAAATTGGATTTGTCAGCTTAGGCTGCTCAAAAAACCTCATTGATACAGAAGTGATGTTGGGAATTCTCAAAGAACGCCATATGGAAATTACAGAAGACTTATCAGATGCAGATATTATTATTGTGAATACATGCACATTTATTGAAAAAGCAAAAGAAGAATCGATCAATACGATTTTACAGGCTGCTAAATACAAACAGGAAGGCCATTGCCGTATACTTATCGTTGCGGGCTGCCTGAGTCAGCAGTATAAAGAAGATTTGCTGAAAGAAATGCCTGAAATTGATGCGCTTTTGGGAACGGGCTCATGGGATCGTATTTGGGAAGCCATTGATTCTGTTGAACATGGGAAAAAAGCATGTTTCATGGATAATGTAAGTCATTTATATGACCAAAACACAAGCCGCTTGCGGACAACACCGGCATACAGCACGTATGTAAAAATTGGTGAAGGATGCAACAACGGTTGTACGTTTTGTATTATTCCGCATGTTCGCGGACCGTTGTGCAGCCGTCCTGTTGCCTCGGTTGTAGCAGAAGTACAGCAATTAGCGGCTGAAGGCGTGAAGGAAATTAATCTTATTGCCCAGGATACGACCAGCTATGGCGTGGATTTAGCAGGACATTCGCTGCTTCCGGAATTATTGCGTCAGATTGTTGCGATTGAAGGGATTCGCTGGATTCGGCTGTTTTATCTGTATCCGCATTATTTTACAGATGAATTGATGGAACTTATCGTTAAAGAAGATAAGATCTGTCCGTATGTGGATTTGCCGTTGCAGCATATTTCACAGACGGTTCTAAAGCGCATGAATCGCCGTGATAGCGAACAAGATGTACGAAATCTTGTGAAAAAATTATGCAGTCATGGCCGTAAGCTGACCTTGCGTTCTACTTTTATTGTCGGTTTCCCTGGCGAAACGGAAGAAGAATTCCAAGCTCTTTGTGATTTTGTTCAGGAAGCAGAATTTGATGATGTCGGCGTCTTTACGTATTCACAAGAAGAAGGTACGCCGGCGGCAAACATGCCGGATCAGATTCCGGAAGAAGTAAAAGAAGAACGGTATCATACATTGATGGCCATTCAAGCGAAAGTTTCTGAACATCGCAATCAGGAATTGGAAGGAACAATTCATACAATGTTGGTTGAAAAAGTAACCGAAGAAGATGGTGTGCGTCAGGCTGTGGGCCGTATTGAAATTCAGGCTCCGGACGTAGATGGGTTGACCTATTTGGAAAATGCCGATGGCGTAAAAGAAGGAGATATGATTTCCGTTCGTATTGCCCAGGGATTTGCATATGATTTAGTTGCGGAACAAGTCTAAATGAGGTGATCATGTGTTAGTAGAATTGGTGACAACTGGTTCAGAACTGCTGTTGGGAGAAATTGTTAATGAAAACGTGCAGTATCTGTCCCAACAACTGAATACGTTGGGATACTCCGTTGTGTATCATACGACAGTGGGAGATAATCCGCAGCGTATGGAAGCCGTTTTAAGAACAGCCCTTAGCCGGGCTGATATCGTGATTACAACCGGTGGCTTAGGCCCGACGCAGGGAGATATGACGAAAGTGATAGGAGCTCGCGTGTTGGGACTGCCCATGGAATTTCATCCGGAAATTGTGGAATCTATTACAAAATGGGTAGAAGCACATCATCCGGGCCGTGGGATAACGGAAAATCAAAAGCGGCAGGCCATGATACCTAAAGGAGCAGCAATTTTTGCCAATGGAGCCGGTACAGCACCTGGTGTAGCGATACAGCATCAAGGAAAAGTCCTGGTTCATTTACCTGGGCCGCCAATGGAAATGCGTTGGATGTATACACATCGGCTGCGTCCGTGGTTGCTGCAGACATTTGGCTCGCAAGGATATATACAATCATTGTATATGAAAATTTATGATATGGGTGAAGCCTTTATCGAAGAAAAACTCATGGATTTAGTGCAGCATCAGACGAATCCGACGATTGCTATGTATGCTCGTCCTGGTTTCGTGGAAGTACGATTGACTGCTAAGGGAGAAAATGAAGCTGAAGCTGCGGCGTTGCTTGAGCCATTCAAAGAAGAACTGCAGGCACGGCTGCATCGGACTGCTGTTACCTATAATGATGAAACCATTGCGGCATTGCTGGGACGAATTGCGATGGAACAGCATTTGACTGTTAGTGCGGCTGAATCTTGCACAGGCGGATTGGTAGGCTCATATATTACAGATATTGCCGGAGCATCAGAATATTTTCGCGGTTCTGCCGGAACATATTGTAATGAAATGAAAGAACATATACTCGGTGTTTCTCATGATACATTGGAAACGTATACGGCAGTCAGCGCACAGACTGCGGCAGAAATGGCAGAAGGAAGCCGCGGCGTATATGGTACAGACATTGCCATTAGTACGACGGGTATTGCCGGACCTGGCGGCGGCAGTGATACACAGCCTGTAGGTTTGGTATATACGGGTATTGCAGGACCTTGGGGTACACAGACGCATCGGAATGTCTATTTGGGAGATCGAATGGAAGTCAAACGCCGGGCATCAACCGGCGCAATTTATTATGCTGTCAAATATATTTTAGAACATATACACTAGGAGGCTGCTATGGAAGCAAAACAAACGGCACTTGAAAATGCAATGCGCAAAATTGAAAAAGATTTTGGCAAAGGAGCAATTATGCGCCTGGGTGATTTAGCGGATAAGATGAATTTAGAAGTCATTTCGTCCGGCTCCCTGGCAGTGGATTTGGCGGTTGGCGTCGGTGGCTATCCCCGAGGCCGTGTGATTGAAATCTATGGACCAGAATCTTCCGGTAAAACGACGTTGGCTCTGCATGCCATTGCATCGGCCCAAAAACAAGGAGGTATTGCGGCCTTTATTGATGCGGAACATGCGTTGGATCCGGTATATGCCCGCCATTTGGGTGTAGATACGGCGGAATTGCTTATTTCACAGCCAGATAATGGGGAACAGGCATTGGAAATTACGGAAGAACTTGTTCGCAGTGGCGCTGTTGATATTATTGTAGTGGATTCTGTGGCTGCCTTGGTACCGAAAGCAGAAATTGAAGGCGAAATGGGAGATTCTCATGTAGGGCTGCAGGCACGTTTGATGAGTCAGGCACTGCGGAAATTGACCGGGATTATTTCTAAATCAAAAGCGATTGTTATCTTTATTAACCAGCTTCGTGAAAAAGTCGGTGTCATGTTTGGCAATCCGGAAACGACAACGGGCGGCAGAGCCTTGAAGTTCTATGCATCTATCCGTATGGAAATTCGTAAGGGCGAAGCGATTAAATCCGGCGGTGACGTCATCGGCAACAGAGCCCGCGTCAAAGTTGTTAAAAATAAAGTAGCACCACCGTTTAAAAACTGCGAATTCGATATTATGTATGGTACCGGTATTTCCCGTGAAGGGACGATTCTGGATTTAGGGGCATCCATGGATATTATTGAAAAAAGCGGTACGTGGTATTCCTATAAAGGAGAACGCCTGGGACAAGGCAAGGAAAATGTCAAGGTGTTCTTGAAAGAACATCCAGAAATTGCTGATGAAGTAGAAAAGATTATCCGCGATACCTTAGCGGCAGAACCAGAAAAGTTTGAAGAAGTTATGGAAGAAGAGCCTCTTACAGCGGCACCGAATACGTCTGCAGCGGATACAGAAGAATAATAAAGTATGAACGATAAAGAAACATATGCCAAAGCCCTGCGTCTGCTTATGGTGCGTTTCCTCAGCGAAGGGGAATTGCGGAAAAAGCTGCACCGGTATGATACGACGGATGAGAGTATAGATAAAACCATTGATACGTTAAAAGAAGAGCGTTTTATTGATGATGAACGTCTGGCTGCTGACGTGTATCGGTATTACGTACGAAAAGGGCAGTACGGACATCGTTATATTGTCAATAAGTTGCGGCAGCGGTATCTTCCTGTGCCGGAAGAACGAGAACCGATCGATGAATATGCTTTGGCGGAACAATTGGTTGCCAAACGGTTTGCTAGTAAAGAAAAAGATCCTCGAAAGATTGCCCACTTTTTGCAAACTCGTGGATTTTCAGGGGCTGTCATCCGAGATATGTTGGAGTATGGTACTGAGTCATAGAATGATAGATAAATACACAAAGAGCAGTGTCATTCATTGCTTTTTGTGTATTTTTTGTAGTATCTATAAAAGCATGCGTGTAAGTTTATAAATTAATGATTAATTTGTATGCCGAAAAGATTTGGAATACGAATAAATACGGAGAAATATATTTGATTCATTTGGGATTTGTATTATAATAGACATGTTGGAATTTGAATTTAGAAACTTATTTAAGGAGTGGTCCCGAAATGAGATTTACAGATGATTTAAAAGCTCGTGTATCTAAAGCACAGAAAAAAATCGTTCTCCCGGAAACGAACAGCCGCCGTGTATTGAAAGCTGCTGAACGTGTTTTGGCAGACGGTTTTGCTAAAATTGTTCTCGTAGGTAAATTAGAACAGATAAAAAAAGATGCTGCAAAATTCCAGATTGATCTTACTGGTGTAGAAGTTGTTGATCCGGAAACCTATTACCGTATGGATGAATTGTGCGCATATTTCGCTAAACGCCGTGAAAAGAAAGGCATGACAGTTGAAAAAGCACATGAAATCATGACAACAAACTATACATTCTTTGCTGCAGGCCTTGTTGCTCTTGGCGAAGCTGACGGTGTTGTATCCGGTGCAGCTACGACTTCTGCTGATGTTATTCGTGCAGGTCTTCAGGTTGTTGGTCCTCGTCCTGGCAACAAAACGGTATCATCTGCTTTCATTCTCTTGACTAATACACCGCAGTATGGTGATAATGGTATCCTCGTACTTGGTGACTGCGGCGTTATTCCGAACCCGACAGCAGAACAGCTTGCTGATATTGCCTGCATCTGCGTAGAACGTGCTCGTCGTACCGTTCAGATTTTAAATCCGAAAGTTGCATTCCTTTCCTATTCTACAAAAGGTTCCGGCGCCGGCGAATCGGTAGATAATGTTCGCAAAGCTGTTGAAATCTTGAAAGAACGCAATGTAGACTTCGAATTTGATGGCGAATTACAGGCTGATGCTGCTTTGGTTCCTGAAGTTGGCGAACATAAAGCTCCGGGCTCTAAAGTTGCTGGTCATGCTAACGTCCTCATTTTCCCGAACCTCGATGCTGCTAACATTGGTTATAAAATGGTTCAGCGTTTTGCTAATGCAACTGCTCTTGGCCCATTGGTTCAAGGCTTGGCAGAACCGATTCTTGATTTGTCTCGTGGCTGCTCCTCTGAAGATGTTGCTGACGTTGTTGCAGTTTGCTGCTCCGACGCTATTACAGCTGATATTTATAAAAAAGAAATGGCTGCTAAAGCTGTTAAATAATTGGTATCTTAGCGATAAAAAGCTCTTTGCAATGACAGATTGCAAAGAGCTTTTTTGATGATATTATTGCTTGATTCGACGGCGTTTATTGCCAACAACCATAGTAGGGCTAAGTGTACGGTATACCATATATGTAAAAAACATGAATCCAAATAAAAACACCAGGGCATAATCATCAGTAAGCGGAGCATCTTGGGAAAAGTAATAGACGCAGCCTAATGTCAGCAGGAGGCTGGCATACATGGCAATTGTTACGCACCAAGTACGTTGTCCGCGGTCGCGCAGCGTATAAAAATCGTTATATTTAATATACATAATACCTGTTGAAATAAGAAGAATGGCTGCGACGATACCGGAAAATATAAGACCAATTTGCAGATATAAAGAAACAAGAAAAACAATCATTAATGTAAACGTTCCTAAGAAAATATTTTTTTGCAGTTTTAAATCGTTTTTGTTTTCACTGTCTTCCTGCAGATGTTTATTTCGCATGCGACCCATAAGAAAACCCACCTTTCTGTCCGAAATATCATAGATATTATATCATATTTTGAAAGAAAAGATGCGTAATGATTGACAAGGCTGCGTGTATCGTGGTAATCTAAATGAGGATACTCTAAAAGAGAATGATATGACAGCCCGTTGGGAATTCCCCAAACGGGTTATTTTTATGCCCGTATCAAAAGGAGTGAATGTCCATGAAAGCAATAAAAATATATGATGTCATTATTATTGGTGCCGGACCTGCCGGCATTTTCACAGCATTAGAATTAGCTGACAAAGGACTAAAGATTTTGATGGTAGAAAAGGGACAGGATATTCGGGCGCGTATTGCGACGAGTTTGAATAAAAACGCCTTGCCTAAAGATAAAGTTCGCAATGTTGTATGCGGCTGGGGCGGAGCTGGTGCATTTAGTGACGGTAAATTGACACTGACGACGGAATACGGCGGCAATTTGGATGATTACATGTCCAAAGCAGAACTGATGGAAAAAATTGATTATGTAGACCAAGTGTATTGCCGGTTTGGCGGTGCCGACAGAAAAGTATATGGCGATGAAAATAAAGATAAAATTCGAGATATACAGCGAAAAGCAGCAGCTGCCGATCTTCGCTTGATTCCGGCACGAATTCGTCATTTGGGAACCGATGTGAATGCGCAAATATTAACGCATATGCGTGATTTTCTAGATGGAAAAGTCGACATTATGGCGGATACAGCAGTAGACCATATCGTCGTCGAAGACGGACAAGTACGAGGTGTATTGATTGCCGATCAGTTTTATGCATGCCGGTATTTAGTTAGCGCACCGGGACGCGAAGGCTCGGAATGGTTTATTCATGAAGTCAGCAAATTGGGATTGGAACTGACATCGAATGCCGTAGATATTGGCGTGCGTGTTGAAATGCCGGCAGAAGTATTGGAAACGATTACGGATGTCGTATATGAATCGAAATTGATTTATTTTAGTCAATCCTTTGATGATCGAATCCGTACGTTCTGCATGAATCCATATGGGTTTGTTGTAGAAGAAAATAATGATGGGTTGCTAACGGTAAACGGTCATAGTTATGCACATAAACGAAGCGAAAATACGAATTTTGCCATCCTCGTTTCCAAAAAATTTACGCAGCCCTTCCATGAACCGATTAAGTATGGCAAATACATCGCCAATTTGGCTAATATCCTTGGCGGCGGTGTCATTGTGCAGCGGTTGGGAGATTTACTGGATGGCCGCCGGTCTACGCCGGAACGAATTCAGCGCGGCTTAGTACGGCCGACGATGCCCAACGCTACGCCGGGGGATTTGTCCTTAGTATTACCGTATCGTCATTTGCAGGACATCAAAGAAATGCTCGAAGCATTAGATAAAATTGCACCGGGAGCTAATTCACGCCATACGTTATTATACGGCGTAGAAGTTAAATTCTATTCCAATCGCTTAGAATTGAGTAATAAACTGGAAACAAAGATTCCGAATTTCTTTGCTATTGGCGATGGTGCGGGCATTACGAGAGGTCTTGTACAGGCATCGGCAGCCGGTGTGACAGTAGGACAGGAAATTTTGACACGGGAAAACCATGCCTAATCCTTTTACTTTTTCGAAAAAGTAAGCTATAATCCAAGTGACATAAGGTGTCGTCGTGTATGAAAGGAGGAACGGCATGATGGATAAAAAAATTGCTTTGACTAAAATGACATCCTGCGCTGGTTGAGGCGCTAAAGTAGGAGCCGGGACACTGGCTCAACTGTTGGACGGGATTCCAACACGTATGGATAAACGATTGCTTGTAGGATATGATAAAAGTGATGATGCGTCTGTATATGCCGTCAGTGACGAATTGGCACTCGTACAAACTGTCGATTTCTTTCCCCCTATTGTGGATGACCCATTCTTATTTGGTCAGATAGCTGCCGCCAATGCATTGAGTGATGTCTATGCCATGGGAGCAGAACCGAAACTGGCTATGAATGTGATGTGTATTGCACCGCAAATGGGACAAGACGCAGTAAAAGCGGTGCTGGAAGGCGGATACAGTAAAGCCTACGAAGCCAACGTCTTAATTACAGGCGGGCATACGATTGAAGATAAAGAGCCTAAATATGGCCTCGCTGTCACGGGATTTGTTCATCCGGATAAATTGCTCCGCAATTCGTCTGCCCAAGAAGGGGATGTGCTGATTCTAACGAAACCACTAGGCGTAGGAATTTTAATGACAGCTGCGCAGGGCGATTTTGTAGAGGATGGCCTGCTCAAGAAGTTATATGCGCAAATGGCATTTTTGAATAAGACAGCACGGGACACGATGCTGCAGTATGATATACACAGCTGCACCGATGTGACTGGATTTGGTTTATTGGGCCATGCCTGCGAGATGGCTCGCGGTAGTCAAAAAACGATTTATTTTGATGTATCGTCGATACCATACTATCAGGAGGCTTATCACATGGCTGCCATGGGATTGGTACCTGCTGGTGCATATCGCAACCGTGATTTTGCAGGAAAAGACGTTGTTATGAATCAGGCCGTAGCAGAGCCGTTGCTGGATATCTTATATGATCCCCAAACGTCAGGAGGATTATTGATTGCAGTTGCTGAAAAAGATGCAGCCGCCTTGGAACGAAATTTGCAGGCTCTTCTTCCTTGTGCAGTGCGTATTGGATATGTTGGCAAAAAGACAAAAACAGCGATCGTATTAGAGTAATACTAGATAAAAAGACTGTAACAAAATGAGAACATGGAATCCATTTTGTTACAGTCTTTTTGGTATACCGTTTTTACATTCTCTTGACATATGCCGCCGCAAGTCTATGCTATATACGTATATACATTTTGCATTTACGTTCTTGTAGAAGTTCGTTAAACGTTTTATAATACAAGTAGTTATTAAAATACGTACGTAGGATAAGAGAAAGGTATGGTGAGGAAGATGTCTCAATGGAGTGATATGTATCGACAGAAAGTAATGACACCGGAAAAAGCAGTCGAGTTGGTAAAATCCGGTGATTGGGTAGATTATAGCATGGCAACATCCCAGCCAATTCTGTTAGATAAAGCATTGGCTGGACGTAAAGAGGAATTAAAAGACATTAAGGTACGCATGTCCTTTTCCTTTGCGCCGCGTCAAGTCGTTGAATGCGATCCTAAGCGGGAAACGTTTACGGCGATGAACTGGCACATGAGCGGCTATGACCGCAAATTGTGTGCTAAAGGGCTGATGAATTTTATCCCCATGTGTTATCGTAATGAACCGTCCATGTATCGGAATATTTTGGACGTCGATGTTGCGATGATTACAGTAGCCCCAATGGACAAACACGGATTTTTTAATTTTGGTTTGAATATTTCTGCGAATGAAGAGATTACGAAAAAAGCAAAAAAAGTCATTGTCGAAGTCAACGAAGCCATGCCGCGCGCCCTTGGCGGCCGAGGAGAACATATTCATATTTCTGATGTAGCGGCTATTGTAGAAGCCGGTTCCATGCCCTTGCCAACGATTCCATTTAAAACGGGTGATGCGATTGACACGGCGATTGCCGAAATGATTGTCAAGACAATACCGAACGGGGCAACGCTGCAGCTGGGGGTTGGCGGTCTGCCAAATACCGTGGGGGCGATGATTGCCGAATCGGATTTAAAAGATTTGGGGATGCATACGGAAATGCTTGTCGATGCATTCTATCTTATGTATAAGAAAGGCCGCTTGACCAATAAAATGAAAGCATTGGATAAAGATAAAGCGGTGTGGGCTTTTGCGGTAGGCTCTCAGGATATGTATGATTGGATCGATGATAATCCGTATTTGGCAGGGTATCCGGTTGATTACGTCAATGATCCTTGTGTGATTGCACAGTTGGATAATTTCATCTCCATTAATAACTGCGTAGACATTGATTTATTCGGACAAGTATCTTCGGAATCTTCTGGTATTCATCATATCAGCGGCAGCGGCGGCCAGCTTGATTTTGCGGATGGAGCCTATCGGTCACCTGGCGGCAAGAGTATTATTGCTTTACGTTCGACATTCCATAACAAAAAGACCGGAAAAGATGAATCGCGTATTAAACCGACTTTGCTGAATGGTACCATTGTTACAGATCCGCGTTCGCAGGTACATTGGGTAGCGACGGAATACGGCATGGTCAATTTGATGGGAGCGTCTACGTGGGAACGAGCAGAAAAATTGATTAGTATTGCCCATCCGGATTTCCGGGAAGAATTAATTCATGATGCAGAAAAAATGAATATTTGGCGTTATACGAATAAACGTTGATATAAGAGCAGATGAAAGTGCGGTATTTACTAACTTACCTCTACCTTCTCTACACGATATAGTGTATAATAAAACAGGTGAGTTTTTTATAAACCGTACTCATGAATAAAAAGGAGAGATTCAACGTGATCGAACGCTATACGAAACCGGAAATGGGGCATATTTGGTCAGAATACAATGAATGGGATACGATGAAACAAGTCGAAATCCTGGCAAGTGAAGCGCAGGCTGAACTTGGTAATGTGCCTAAAGAAGCTGCGAAAGAAATTCGCGAAAAAGCGAAATTTTCTGTCGAACGCATCCATGAAATCGAAGCGGAAACACATCATGATATTGCTGCATTTGTATCTACTTTGTCTGAAAATATCGGAGAATCAGGTAAATATGTACATTTAGGATTGACTTCTACAGACGTAAAGGATACCGCATTGGGATATATGCTCAAACAAGCTTCGGAAATCCTTTTAAAAGACTTGGAAGCATTCTGCGACGTATTGCGCCGTCGTGCTGTTGAATTTAAATATACACCATGCATTGGCCGTACCCATGGCATTCATGCAGAAGCTACGACATTCGGTTTGAAATTGTGCAACTGGCTTGCCGAAGTAGAACGCGATATTGAACGTATGAAACGGGCTAAAGAAACGATTTCTGTCGGAAAAATTTCCGGTGCTGTTGGTACGTATGCAGACGTAGATCCGTTTGTAGAAAAATATGTCTGCGAACACCTCGGTATTGCACCATCGCCGATTTCTTCTCAGACCTTGCAGCGTGACCGTCATGCTGAATATATTACGACACTGGCTGTTATTGCCAGCTCAATTGATAAATTTGCTACGGAAATCCGTCATCTTCAGCGTACGGAAGTCCGTGAAGCAGAAGAATATTTCAGCCCGAAACAAAAAGGTTCTTCCATTATGCCTCATAAACGGAATCCGATTACGTGTGAACGCATGTGCGGCCTTGCCCGCGTCATTCGCGGCAATGCGCAGGCTGCCTTGGAAGATGTTGCCCTTTGGCATGAACGCGATATTTCCCATTCTTCTGTAGAACGCGTTATTTTGCCGGACAGCACGATTGCATTGGACTATATGCTTCAGACATTTACGCGTGTTATTGACCGGTTGCTCGTATATCCGGATAAGATGATGAAAGACCTGAATTTGACAGGCGGTTTGATTTACAGCCCGATTTTGTTGAATACGTTGGTTGAAAAAGGTGCAGTTCGTGAACAGGCATACCGTTGGGTACAGCGCAATGCCATGAAACGCTGGCTGGAAGGGGAAGATTTCCTGACAAACCTGAAAAAAGATGAAGATATTGCTAAATATATGACAAATGAAGAAGTAGAAGCTTGCTTTGATGTCAAAAAAATGCTTGGTCATGTAGATACGATATTTGCCCGCTTTGGCCTTTAATCGCATTACAGAATGATGATATAAAAACTTCCATAAGACATGTACGGCATGGTCTTATGGAAGTTTTTGTTTATATATTATTAGAAAAGAGAGTTGTGATTGCATGTATAAAATGATGCGGAGGTGAAGCGAGTTGTATTACTTTGATAACGCCGCAACAACCGTACAAAAACCGCCGGCAGTAGCGCAGGCGGTATATGATGCGCTGCAAAGCGGCATGCTGGGAAATCCGTCACGAGGAACCCATATGTATGCGATGGAGGCATATCGTCGCGTAGAAACGGTTAAAGAGGATATAAAAACGCTTTTTCATGCATCGAATGACTATGAAGTAGCGTTTACCCATAATTCAACGGTAGCGTTGAATATGGTGCTGAAAGGAGTACTGCATGCCGGTGATCATGTACTGACGACCACATGGGAACATAATGCTGTTTTGCGGCCGCTGTACCAGTTGGAAAAACAAGGCATAACGGTTGAGTATATATCGAGTAACAGCTTGACCGGTCAGCTTCATTATGACGAACTGGAGAAAAAAATCAGACCGAATACAACCTATCTGATTTGTAATCACGCTTCAAATGTTACGGGCAATGTGTTGGATTTATCATATATGAAACAATTTTGCAAATGCCATCATATTGGCTTGATTGTCGATGTGTCACAAACGGCAGGGGCATATCCCATCGATGTATCAGATGGGATTGTGACGGCCCTTTGTTTTACGGGCCATAAATCATTATATGGCCCTGGCGGAACCGGTGGCATTTGCATCAACAAAGATACGCCAGTCGTACCCGTTATCACTGGAGGAGATGGCGTTCACTCCTTTGAAAAGGAGCAGCCTTGTCGGATTCCGGATGTATTTGAAGCAGGAACGATGAATGTGGCCGGTATTATGGGATTAGGAGCGAGTGTACGGCTTATTTTACAGGAAGGCTTGGCACAGCGAATGAAGCATCAGCAAGAAATAGGGGATATATTTATTTCCGGTGTACGACGTATTCCGAAGATTACATTATATGGCGATTTTACAAAACCGCATGTTGGTGTATATGCACTGAATATAGGAACAGCCGATGCGTCTGTCGTAAGTGATGCTTTGTGGACAACCTACGGCATGGCCGTACGTGCGGGATTTCATTGTGCGCCATTAATGCATACGGCGCTTCATACAGAAACACAGGGAGCCGTACGCTTTTCATTTTCCTGTTTTACAACGAAAGAGGAAGTAGCAGCTGCAGTACAGGCATTACGTGAATTAGCCGGCAGTTAGCCACGATATGAACTCATTGGTACAAGAAACGGTCTATGGTATACTATAGGCAATTTGATATAAAAGGAGATGTTTGTATGTTTAAAATTGATGCGATTGGCAAAGCTTGCCCATTGCCGGTTATTGAAACCCATAAAGCCTTAAAGGAACATGATGCCGTAGAAACGGTTGTAGATAATCAAATTGCAACGGAAAATTTGAAAAAATTAGCAGAAGATATGGGATATACCTATGCGATGACAGAAGAATCATCTACCCATTATACCGTGATGATTGCTAAAGATGGCGCGGCGAAAGACAAGACAGTGAGCCCGACGCCAGAAGATGGCAAACCGCAGAATTCGTATATCGTCGTCATTAATTCCCCGACAATGGGTGTAGGCGAGGAAGCCTTGGGTAAACAATTATTGAAGACCTTTGTATATACGCTGACAGAACAAGACGTATTGCCCGAAACGATTATTTTCTATAATGGCGGCGTTTCCTTTGTGACAGAAGATTCAGATATGCTGGAAGATTTAAAGACCTTAGTTTCCCGAGGCGTACAGATTTATGCATGCGGTGCCTGCTTGAATTATTATGGACTAACGGATAAAGTAGCTGTTGGTGAAATTACCAATATGTATCGAATTGTTGAAATGATGCGGAAAGCCGATCGTATTGTTCGACCGTAAGACGATGAAAAAAAGGTATGGCATAGCTCTTCTTCCATCTACGCGGGATGCAATGAGAGCGGAAACGCAGGCGAAAGCGCAGCATATGCAGGTGCGTATTATTCCGACGCCAGGGCGCATTCGAGCAAATTGCGGCTTTTCGTTACGATATGAATTAGTCGATGAACAGCGTGTATTGCTGCTGTTGGAGCAGCTATGTATTACGTGTGACGGTATGTATGAAGTAGAACAAGAAGGCCTGCAGACAGCATATACCCCGCGCAGAAAGGAGTAGTTCATGGCAGTGTATATGACAATCAGTACAGCCGGTCATGTGGACCATGGCAAAACAACAATGGTAAAAGCACTGACCGGTATTGATACAGATACGACGGCAGAAGAACAAAAACGAGGGTTAACGATTCAGTTGGGATATGCATTTCTAGATTTGCCGCATCATGTACGGATAGGCATTGTCGATGTACCGGGACATGAACGGTTTATCAAAACCATGGTTGCCGGCATGCCGGGGATACAGCTGCTATTGCTGGTAATTGATATTCATGAAGGGATGATGCCGCAGACAATAGAGCATCTTCATATAGCTTCCTTGCTGGGAATACGGCATATGTTAGTTGTTGTGACTAAAGCAGAAACGATGAATGCAGTACAGCGACAGCAGGCTGTAGCAGAAATTCAGAATGATTTATCTCATACAGAGGCAGCTGGTGCAGAAATATGTGTAACAGATGCCGTAACAGGGTATGGGATAGCCGCATTACGGCAGAAGATTCAAGATATTGCAGACCATATCAAACCCATACCGGCAACAGGAAGCGGCAGGCTGCATATCGATCGAGTGTTTTCTGTCAAGGGGGTTGGAACGGTAGTTACGGGCACCTTATTGGATGGGCCGGTGCATGTCAATGAAGAAGTCCATGTGTATCCGAGTGGTCGTACCGTGCGAATTCGTATGATTCAAGTTCATGGCAAAACGATGGAAAAAGCGATGCCGGGGCAGCGGACGGCGCTCAACCTGCCTGGACTGTCTAAGGAAGATATTCAGCGCGGCGATGTAATATGTGTAATAGATAGGCTGCAAGGCACGCAAATGCTGGATGTGAGTGTACAATGTTTGGCTGATTCGCCCGTGCCTATCAGTCAGTGGAGCCGGGTGCGTTTGCTTATTGGTACAGAAGAAGTCATAGGACGGGCTGTTCCTATTGGCACAGAACAGATAGAGCCGGGACAAAAAGGTTTTTTACAACTTCGCTTGGAACAAAAAAAAATTTTTGTCAGCGCACAGGACCGATTTATTCTGCGTACCTTTTCACCGATGCATACCATAGCTGGCGGCGTCGTGCTGGATGTACATCCCAAAAAACATCGTCGATTTCATGCGGATGTGATAGAACGGCTGCAGGCATTAGAAACAGGCCAAACAGAAGCGGCCGTAGCAGATTTTCTTTGTCAAAAAAATACGCCCTTTGCAAATATTCATGAGATAGCAATGCAGCTGCAGCTGACAGAAGATGTTTGCCTAAAAGCGGCAGCTGTGTTAATGAAACAACAACAGGTATGGCATACGCCGGTCGGATATATTCATCAGAACGTATATAAAACGTGGCAAGCCCGTGTATTGAAGATGTTGTCAGCATATCATCATAAGTATCCCTTGCGTCGGGGCATGCCGGTTGGTGAATGTAAAGCTAAAATGGGCCCAACATTGGCAGAAAAAGAACAAACAGCGATGCTGGAGCTGTTGGTACAGCATCGCGTGTGCCAATGGGATGGAAGGGTTATCGCATCTCAGCAATTTCAAGTCGTATTTTCTAAAAATGAAAAGAGAATTTGCCAGGCCGTGAAACGCATATTACAACAGCAGGGGTACAGTGCCGTAAAAAAAGACGTATTGTTTCAACTAGGGGCAGAGGCTCCGGTTGTGGTAGATTCGTTGAGTGGGCAAGAACTGTTGTTTTTGACAGATGAATATGTGATAAGCCGTACAGTATATGATGCGGCAGTACAGGCGGTTTGCTGGTACATAAGGGCCTATCAGAGAATCAAACTGGCAGATTGTCGCGATTTGCTGAAGACGAATCGGAATGCGGCGTTACGAATTTTGGAGTACATGGATAGACAGCATATTACAAAAAGGCATGAAACCTATCGTGTTTTGGATTATCGCGGATTGCAGATTTTAGGAGAAAATAACCATGAATGAATGGGTACAGCATCAATTACAAGCACTGCCGCAAGTTGATTTACTGCTGCGACAGCTGAGTATGAATGGATGGAACCAAACGGTTTCGCATACGGCTTGCAAAGAAGCCGTTCGTGCCGTACTGCAGCAATGGCGGCAGTGTATTGTACAAAAGCATATGCCAGCCCCTTCGATAGAACAAGTGATACACGATGTCATTGCCCAGTTACAGCAGCAAGCCTATCAGTTGCATCCGCTCATCAATGCAACGGGAACGGTGTTGCATACTAATCTGGGACGAGCTAAGATGAATACCAGCATAAGTACCCATATTGCCCAAATTGCTGCTTCCTATTCGAATGTAGAATATGATTTGAAGACGGGAAAGCGCAGTTCTCGGTATCAACATGTGCAGAAACTGATTCAAAACTTGACTGGGGCAGAGGATTGCTTGGTTGTTAACAATAATGCTGCTGCCGTATTACTGGTCCTTTCCACGATTGTCTCGGGACGAGAAGTCATTTTATCGCGAGGAGAACTCGTAGAAATAGGCGGGAAATTCCGAATTCCCGAGGTTATTCGACAAAGCGGCGGCTTGATTCATGAAGTCGGCACGACAAACAAAACCCATCTTGCCGATTATGAAGAAGCCATTCAAGAGAATACAGGGGCTATATTGAAAGTGCATACAAGCAACTATCGAATTATAGGTTTTACATCTTGTCCAGATACAGCGGACTTGGCGGCATTAGCGCATCAATATGATCTGCCGCTGTTATATGATTTGGGAAGCGGCTTGCTGGTAGATTTACAGGCGGCGGGATTGCCCTATGAGCCGACAGTAAAGGAAATACTGCATCAAGGCTGTGATGTTGTCTTGTTCAGCGGCGATAAATTGCTGGGCGGCGCACAGGCCGGAATTATTGCCGGTTCAGCACGCTATATTGAAAAAATGAAAAAAAATCAGCTTTTGCGGGCATTGCGGATAGATAAACTAACATTAGCCGCCTTAGAAGGTACCTTGCAGCTCTATATGGAAAGCAATCCACTGCAAGAAATACCTGTGTTGGCTATGCTGGCAACATCCCAAGAGACATGTTTTCAAAAAGCACAGATGTTGGCAGCGGCGTTGCGGCAAGATAATACGGAGTTAGAAATAGAAGTAGTGCCATGCGAAGATGTCGTCGGCGGGGGTGCGTATCCGGGATATACACTGCCGGGATATATGGTAGCCATATCCGTGTCTGCTATGTCCGTCAATGAATGCCAGCGGCGGCTGCGACAGCATAATCCGGCTGTTATCAGCCGCATTCATCAAGATAAAATAGCTTTTTCCGTCCGTACAATGACAGATGAAGAAATAGCGTGTATTTCACAGATTTTAAATGACTGTATAGATGGGAAATAAAATCGTATAGAATGTAAACTGTACCCATAAAAATAGACACACTAACGAAGTTTGAAGAAAAGGAATGATTATGCTGCAACCTATACACGTACAACGGTATGAAAAAAGGACTGCAATAAAATGAATGAAACGTTCTCATTTTGTTGCAGTCCTAGTACGTATAATCGTGTTTTAGTTTGCACCTGTTTTAGCCCAACGTAGTAATGTACGACACGTATGGAGCATTTTTTCTGTCAAAATAGTATTGTCTAAGCTATCACCGGCTGCCAATTTTTGCAGCAATAATTGATGAAAATATGCAATAATCACATCATTCAGTAAAGTCAACGATGTTTTATCGACAGAATCACCCATGAGTTTGGCAATACATTGATAATTCGTATGATATAAATTGCCGCAATATTGTAAATCAGCTAGCGTAACGCCTAAATGCATTAATTCGTTAGTAAATAGTTCGTAGTAATCTTGTAAAAGCGTATCTAATCGATGACTGTGCCGTCCAAAAAAGACATGACTGATGCATTCAGGATGTTGAAATGAATGTTGGCAAAAAAATTGCCATTCTTGCATGTATGTTTCGAGTGAATTGGATGGAGACGTATTGGTTTTTCGTTCTACATATTGATGTATCATTTCTTTAAGTAAATCAATACTGGCAAAGAGAAGCAGTTCATCTAAATCACTGAAATGCCGATATAAAATAGCTGTATTGACATTTGCCAGCTTAGATACTTTACGCAATGTGACATTTGCGAGGCCCTCTGTAACGATAATATGCTGCGCTGCGTGGATGAGCGAAATGGCGATTGTATGTTTTTCTTCCAGTGTAAGTGGGGGACGAGGCATTAGTATTCGCGCTCCTTTACTAAGATAGTATCATGCAACCCAAAAGAAGCTGCCGCATCGTGCGACAGCTTTATGTCTGCATGGCGGGAAAGTGTAGGAATCGAACCTACCTAAGAAGTTATTCACTCCTCATCATGGTTTTGAAGACCAGAGGGTACACCAGAACCCTTACTCCCCCATACTTGCTAGTATATCATTACATAACATAACAATCAAGTTTTAATATACTTTATTTAGTTGGCAGCGGCGATGATTGCCCGATGATTTTACTTCCTTCTATATAAACGACAGACGGATTTTCTTGTTTCTTTTCAATCAGGTCGACAAGCAGGTGCAAACATTCTTCCCCAATTTTGCCCATGGGAATATCAATACGTGAAAGGGACGGAATAGCGTAATCATTAAATTCAGCCATATTAATGCCGATAGTAAATACTTCGACATCATCCGGAATAGCAATGCCTAAGTCATGGCAGGCATAGAGCATGCCGTGAGCCAGTACGTCAGATTCACAAAACATAGCCCGCGGCATATGACCGGAGTCATACAGCTTTTTGGTTACATCAATGGCACTGGATGAAGAAGTCGTACATAATAGAATATTTTCTTGTGGAATGGGATGCCCGGCTTTTTCAAAAGTATCTAAAAAGCCATTCATCCACATACGCATGATAGGAAAGGTTTTGTCATGCGTTAACACACCGGCATCATAAATGCCTTTATCAAGAAAATGCTGTGCTACATTACAGCCAATCGTATAGTTATCCATCGTTACGCTGCTGTATTTGGGAGATTCACGGTTAAATAAAACAACAGGATAAGAAAGATTGCAGGAGTTTAAATACTCCATATCGGAATCGGACATATTAGCGATAATAATGCCGTTAAAAAATTCATTTTGCGTCGTTTCCAATTGTTTTTTTAAGTTATCGACTTCATAGGGGACAACTGTCAAATGAACCACTTTATTTTGGTGCATAATTTCTTTTTGAATCCCCAGTGTAATACGAGCTAAATAGTTAATACGAAAGTCAGTTGCCCAATAAAATGCAATAGCGTAACTGTCTTTTTGCGCAGAACGCAGTTTTTTTGCAGATTGATTCGGTACATAGTTTAATTGCTGTGCAATATGATATATTTTTTTTTGCGTTTCGACCGATATTTTTCGTTCCGGTCCTTTGCCGTTTAAGACAATGGAAACAGTAGCAATAGAAACACCAGCCTCGCGCGCAATATCTTTGATTGTAGACATGCGAATACCCCCTTCATTATTATTCTATTTTGACATAATTAGATTTAATTTTCAAGGTATACGAAAGATGTTGTTTTATCTATCACAGGTTTACAGTCTATGATACAATAACTAATGATGTGAAAAGGAGTGGGATCTGTGGACTTTGCGAGACAAGTAGATGAAAAATTGCGCAATTTGGCAAAACCACCGGGAAGTCTGGGAATATGGGAGAAGCAAGTACGGCGTGTATTTTTGGCATGGCATACGATGCAAAACGAATTTCGGCCGCGGCATATTATTTTTGCCGCCGATAATGGTATCGTCCAAGCAGGCGTTGTCGCACAGCTGGCAGATATTACGTATATGCAAAGTAAACATATGGTAGCGGGTACATCGGCAGTCACGTGTTTTTGCCGCTGTAATCACATCCCGTATGAAGTGGTTGATGTTGGCATTGATAGTGATGATGCTGTGGGAATCGATAGAAAAATCGCCAAGGGAACGGCTGATTTCTCAAAGCAGCCGGCTATGACGCAGGCACAATATCAAAGAGCCGTGGCGATAGGTCGAGAACGAGTCGCCCAGGCCAAAGCAGAGGGATATAACTTTCTTTCGTTCGGCGAAATGGGAATTGGCAATACAACAACATCGGCAGCCGTCTTGACGGCGATGGCATCGCCATATGCATCGCTGCTCGTTGGCTATGGTTCGGCAAAAGGAAATTATAAATTACGATTGCATAAAGAAGCGGTGATTCAACATGCCTTAGCAGTCTATAAAGATAAACTGCATACACCCCATGAGATATTGCAGTATGTAGGCGGGTTTGACTTGGTGGCATTGTGTGGGGCCATGATGGCTTGTGCCACATATGATATGCCCTTTTATATAGATGGATTTATTACTGCCGTAGCTTTAGCCTGCGCTATTCAGCTGCAACCGAATGTACGTGACTATGCGCTGCCATCGCATCTTTCGCGTGAACCAGGTATGAGTGCTGCTTTGCAGCTGTGCGGCATCGATGTATATGATGTTCCCATACAGGCAGATATGTCCTTGGGAGAAGGAACCGGAGCTGTACTAGCCGTAACGATTATGAAATCTATGATGTATGCTGTATGGCATATGGCTACATTGGATGGTATTAATGCAGAAGCGGAGCAGCGGCATACGCAAAGGAGATAATACGATGAATGAGAAAATTCGTGAACAGGCAAATCAGATATTTAAGCGTCTGGGACTTAGTGAAGAAGAAGCGATAGAGATGTTTTTTAAACGTACTGTTGCCGCAGGGCGCATGCCCTTTGCTGCTGCGTCAGAAACAAAAAAGACCGCCATTAAAAAGAAACGAATGAATGAACGGTTTGCGGAATGGGATGCATTTTGAGTTATTGTATTTCACTGCAATAGGATGATAAAAAAAGACTTTCAACATCGCAAGATATCTTGCGATGTTGAAAGTCTTTTAAATTTTTTCTGTTATGCCTAAAAAACTAGCGGCCAATAGTATATGTTCTTTTTATGTCTGTAATTATATCGACAGTAACGTCCAGCGAGGTCTGCATAAGAGATTCAATGTCATCAGGTGCTACGACCCAGCGATTAAATGCTAAATCTTGTACATGTTGTCCCATATAGAAAGCGGTGGCATTAGCGGCTTGGCTGTATGGCAGACTTTGTATGACATAGCGGAAATTTGTCCGGGGGACAGCTTTCATAGGCTGTTTCCACACTTCTTCAATTTCCAGTGTGTAGTCACATTCGTGGTATCCATTGGATACGGCTTCGCGGCCGATATCTTCCGTATTTTTTTGCCCCATATCAAGAAGCAGATAATCGTAGAGGAGTGTATGTTCCAATTTATTTTTTTGGATATCCCGTTCAGGCAAAATACAGCAAGGGTCTTCCGTATATAATCGTAGCAAATCGAGAAGAAATTCCAGACGATGCTGTTTAAACGTAAAATCGGTTGCGTTAAGAAATATCGTACGCATCATGATATACTGTTCAGTTTCCTTTTTGAAATCAGCGTCAAAATAACTTAACGGAGTTTCTTCTTTGATGTATTGAAACAATTTTTTTTCTAAGTCGACCAGCCGGTGCAGTGCGTTTGTGCGTACCGCAGCAGGAGCCAATGGATCTAAACGCTGGCGGTTCAGCCTGTCCAAATAGTTGAGTCCGGCTGTTTCTACAGCCAGTGCGCTAAATGGGCCGTTATCTTTTTGATGGGAAAATAATTCTGTTTTATCCTCTTGGGATAATTGGTGTGTCATGACGAATCATGCTCCTCTATATGATATATACTTATAAACGGGATGATGTTTGTGTGTGTTTAAAGTATTCTTTAAACGATTGTACCCATGTGCGGGCTGGATGGGATAAAAATCCTTTACTTTTCCAAAGCATGGCTAGTGTCCAATGAATCGTAGGCTCTATTAAAGGAATATGAAGTGCTTTTCCTTCTGGAATGCGGTTGCAGATGCTTTTTGGCAGCAAGGCAATACCTAAATGGGAATGCACCATAGCGACCATGAGGTCCCAGTTACTGCTTTCACAAACTACTTTGGGATGAGCCATAATTTCTTGATAAAATGAACGAATATACGTATGCAGCGTAAAGGATTTGGCATAATATATCAGCGGTTCATTTTTGATTTCTTCAAGGGTCAGCGCCGTCCGTTGCGCTAATGGATGCTCAGGCCACAAGACGACTTCCAGCGGTTCTTGCTTAAAAATAAAGAAATCATACGGCATTTCCGTAGTAATAGGAAGCGCAACGAAACCGGCTTGAATCAGACCTTCATCAATGGCGGAAACAATATCTTGCGAACCTACTTCCGCCAGCTCAAGCTGAATGTTTGGATAGGATTGAATAAAATGACTGATGAACGGTGAAATAAAGGACGATGCAATCATTGGAGGAACGCCGATTGTTAATTTTCCTGCATTTAACAACTGGGGTGACTCGATTTCTTCATTGATATGCGTAAAACTTTTCATCAGGTCTTCAATTTTAGGCAGCAAATAAGCACCCATTTCCGTAAGTTCAATGTTCTTTCCTTTACGGTCGAAAAGCCTTACATTCCAGTGTTCTTCCAAAGCTTTAATGCCTTTACTGATAGAAGGCTGGCTGATATGCAGCGCTTTGGATGCTTTCGTAAAGCTTTTTTTATGGGCTACTTCGATAAAATATGTTAATTGGAATAAATCCATAACGTTTAATCACCTCACATTAATATCATTAATAGTACCATATTTCTATACAGAATAGAATATCCTTTGGATAGATTGCATTATTTTTTTGCATGTATCATCTATATTTACGAGGGCAAAACGTTGTATAATATAAACCATAAAGGAAGAGAGGAGCAGAAGACAATGGCTGTACGTTGGATTATGCATGTCGATATGGATGCATTTTATGCGTCGATTGAACAGCGGGATAATCCGGCTTTACGGGATATGCCGGTTATTGTAGGCGGTTTGATGAACCGCGGTGTTGTGGCAACGGCATCGTATGAAGCCAGACAATTCGGCATCCATTCGGCAATGAGTATGAAACAAGCTCGCAGACTTTGTCCCAATGGTGTGTTCCTGCCTGTGCGAATGTCGCATTACCGTCGCATTTCTCATCAAATACGGATCATCCTTTCCCAGTATTCCCCGTTGATAGAACCGTTGGCACTGGATGAGGCTTTTTTAGATATATCGGGAATGGAGCTGAAATACCCGAACATTACAGATATTGCCAAAGCGGTCAAGGAAGATATTCGTCGAACGACAGGGCTTGTAGCGTCTGCAGGTATTGGACCGAATAAGTTTTTGGCTAAATTAGCTTCGGATTTGCAAAAACCGGATGGATTGGTATGGATTCCATACGGAAAAGAGCAAGAAATATTGGCTCCCTTGCCAGTGAGCCGTCTTTGGGGTGTTGGCAAAGTGACGGAAGAAGCATTGAAACAAGCTGGATTCCACACGATTGGCGATATTGCAAAGGCTGGTCCGGAGATACTGCGTCCCATTGTTGGCAATCAGGCGATGCGGATTTATGAACTATCTTTGGGAAAGGACAAACGGCCCTTGGAAGTAAGCCGACGACCGCAGTCCGTAGGTAATGAACATACATATTTGCATGACTTGCTGACAGAGGCGGAAGTAGATGAACAGTTTCGGTTGTTAGCCAATGAAGTAGCTTGGCGTCTGCGACAAAATCATATTATGGGACGAACGATTACGCTAAAAATTCGTTTTGCCTCGTTTCAAACGATTACGCGGTCGTTGACCTTGGATGTAGGGACATGTTCAGAAGAGCAATTATATTTTGCAGCCAAACGATTATATAATAAACGGGGACAGGATAATCCAATTCGCCTGCTGGGATTAACCGTTAGTCAGCTGCAGCCTTGGCAGGTACAAGGCGATTTATTTTCCGAAGACGCAGAAATGCAGGAAAAAGTAGCTGAAGCGATTGATAAATTGCAGCAGCGATTTGGCCGTCAGGCAATTATGAAAGGTTTTTTATGGGAAATGTCCCATGAAAAGGATAGATGAGATTTACTAGGGAATAGGAGATGGACAACATGGCAGTTTTTAAAGTAGCAGCACATACGGGTGCAAATACGAATGGATATATTGCATATAATACAGAATCGAAAGAATTACAGGTATGCCTGCATAATGATGCAGTCAATGCCAGCGTGTATGAGTATTTAACAACAGAACGGGGGATGCATCGATTTACGGATTTATCCTATTATGAAACCGTAAGTGCTGTGCCGACCAGCAGCTTGGAAACGTTAAAGTTGGCATTATGCTATATTTGGCGGTTATTGGGTGTACATATTGACTGGAGCCGTCCTGTTGATGTGTAGAATGAAGAGACAGTATAACATATCCACAGGTTATCCACATTCTTTTCATGATATAGTGGCTAGAATGTGGATGCTTTTTATAAATGGCGTAAATACGCCATAAAATACGGTGTATAATTTTAGGAGAAATTTTGTAAAAATGTGGATAACCTGTTATCCTTAGAAATAAATACCCTGTTTATAATACCTGTAAATGGCTTAATTAAGCGAATTATAGGCTGATATAAAAGTATACACACAATGTGCATAAGTCAATTAAAAAAGTGGACAACTGCAAACGGCAAGTTATCCACAATTTATTAAAATATCGATATATACAAGTATATATAAGAAATAAACTCATAAATTAGTGTATTTTCAAAGATTAAAATAAAATTATCCACAAACATATTTTTTTACATATAATATATGCAGTATGCTATATAGGAGGAACGTATGTCAACTACTCACCACCTAACCGAACTAAATCAGCTTGCGGACGGCTGAACAATACAGGCTTCCAAAGCCACTCAAGTGTCTTGGTAATGTATTTCCAGTTGCCATTTTCATCCTTGTATTTGTATGGATTTTGGAAAAGCTGTTGCTTGACTGTCTTATAGCGGGCAATCGTTGTCTTGATTGCAGACTGTGCTAGCTGTGACTTTAAACCAAACTGACTACGAAGGTTACTGTATAAGTCTCTATTAAGGCTTTGGTAAGCCAAATTAAATTGATTGTCAAAAATGTGCTTTGACACAAAGTTACAAGCCTGACGATATTGTTCAGTCATCTGTCGAAGAAGGAGTTCCTGTTCTGGAGAAATATTGATGCGAAGTTTTATAGTTTTGGTTAGGTCGGACATTTTTATCACCTGCCTTTCTAAGGTTATATTACTTTCATCAAAAATATTATATAATATATGTTGCTGATATCATAGTATTTTTAGAAAGTGAGGTGAGGCGGGCATTCCTCCCCGACCTAAGAGGTCGGAGTATCCTGCCCGCATTTTAGATGAA
>CAKPYN010000014.1 GCA_934202965.1 uncultured Megasphaera sp. | reverse complement strand
GCCTGCAAACGCCGAAAGTACTTGGGGGGAGGCCCCCTGGGAGGATAGGAAGCCGCTGATTCAACGAAAAAGACGCATTGGAGATTTTCAATGTGTCTTTTTGTATTTCGCTAAAAATTTTAAACTGCAAACTTCCTCTTTGTATACAGAAAAAGCACTGGAAATATTCCAGTGCTTTTTGTAACGTCAAAGCTACTTAAATGGTAAATAGCCTAACGTAACGAGTATATAAAAAATCGGATACAAAATAAAAATATATAGCAATGTCGTGGTAATAAATGGAGCCATAGCCAGATTGACATTTAGATTGTACAGTCGTTCTGTAATGAGTGCATTGATTGCGCAGGGACTAGCCATGATAATAACCAGCGTACCTAAAAGTACGGGATTCGATGTAAAGGCTAAGGCCAGTACATAGGAAACAACGGGTGTGAGAAACATTTTTATAGGTATCAGATTGAGTGTGGCACGGCAATATTGTCGCAAATGGGAAAAATCAATCAAATAGCCGATTGGCAGCAGCGCAGACCAGGCACTAATATGGATGAGATATTGAAATAATTGTCCTAACACAGCCGGCCGAGGTACATGGGCAGCATATAATCCCATGCCAATGACAATCGCGATGACAGAGAGTTGATTCCAATTCAAAAAAATACCTTTCCAATTGGAACGAAAAAAGGCCAATGGATTACTGCTTTGACTACTATGATGATAGTAGTATCCCATGGGAAAAAGAATAAAAAACATGACTAAATTTTGAAAAATACCGATAATCTGCGAATACGCAAAGGCGATTTCCCCATATAATAAGTAACCGCACAACCCGCCTAAAGCGGTTGTATTGGAAGGAATGGCTGCAATCAGATAGCTGCCGCGGTCTAATTTTTTGGCAAATCCTTTTTGCAGACCTAGCAGTAAAATAATGCCCAGTGGAAAAAAGGCATTAAAAAAAGCAAAAAAAGGCAGGGAAATCAAATCTGTTCGCAGTGGCATAACCCAAAAACTAAGCAGAGTCAAAATGGTTACAATCACGATAATATTGAAACGAATCAAGCGATTGCACTGTTGCGAAGAAATAAGATGCCGTTGGTTGAAAAAATAGCCGACAGCCAACGGCAGAATAATATCAATAAAAATATAAAAAATCCGCATACTGGCTACATCCATAGCGAAAGTCTCCTTTGCATATCGGTATTATTTGCGGGCAGCTCGAAAGGCATCAGCTAATGAAAATGTCAGTGGTTCGGCTGGTTTTGTTGCGTTGATGATGGGCTGCATAATATCGCGGAATTCTTCACGTTTTTGTGATAATACATAGAGTTTGGATGTATTACGGGCATCCCAAAGGGCATCGTGCATTTGTCCGTCAAATGTTTCCCCTAAGGTACTTACGGCTTTGTCGAGAGAAATGACTTTGTCCAGTCCTAATAAATTGCAATAAATTTGCTGGAAATTTTGCCAATGGTCCAGCATCCAGCGAATGGATGGATCGTTCATGTTTAATTTTTTTAAACGCATTTCACAAGTAAGTTGCCGCCAGTCATTTTCACTCCATGCATACATTTCGTAATCATTTTTATTGGATTCATTGCACCATGATAAAAAATGAAAAAATGCATCATGAAAATGGGGAGATCCTGCCAGGGTTTCCATCGTAATGCCTGTTAATTCTTGGCAAGTAGGATTCATTTCTGTTTCGTATTCAGGCAATACATATTCTTTATAGGCAGAAATTTCGTTGCCCTGTTCATCAATTTTAACAGCACCGATTTCAATAATTTCGCCCTTACAGATACGGCGCGCTTCTTTGTGGACCTGCGTAATAGGATTCATTTCAAAGTCAACAAATACTGCTTTCACAAAATAATCTCCTTTCCCAACATATCAATTGGTATAGCATTTGTACTGTTCATTATACCACAACAACGTATCTAAAGCCTACATTTTCAATATGAGATATAAAAAATGCGTTGCAGTTTGGTGCGCATCTATTGACAAATAGGCAGATTGTTAGGTATACTTATAGTTAATTTCATAGTATTATTCGATGAACGAAACGAGTACATTTGTAAAGGCAGTCGCAGCGAGCCAATGAGAGTGAGAGTTTGGCACCGGCCGATGAATGGAATGGATTCGGGAGAAGCGGCCTGAACGGCAGCAAGTAGGGCGCGACGGTGTATTTCCACCGCTATCAAAGAAACGTGTATCGCTTCGGCCGTACATGCAGAGCAGGACTACTACAGTCAAGTTGGGTGGCACCGCGGAACTATATTCATTGATACGATATAGCCTTTCGTCCCTTGAAATATCGAGGGATGAAGGGCTTTTTTGTTTACTCAAATACATGGAGGTACATATGCTGGAATTACGGGATGTGACATTTTACTACACACAGCAGGTTCCTGTATTGGAACATATTAATGTAAAAATAAATAATGGCGAGTTTATCGGGTTAGGCGGCCGTAATGGCTGTGGCAAAACGACGGTAACGCGGCTATTGATGGGATTGGAAAAACCGATTAGCGGTACGATTTTTCATGATGGCGTTGATATTACGGCACAAGATGCTGCTCAGCGAAGCCGATTTTTGGGATATGTGTTTCAGCGGCCAGAACGGCAGATGTTTCGGCCGACGGTACGAGAAGAAATTGCCTATGGGCCCCAGCAATTGGGTATGAGCAAGCAAGATATAGAAGACGCCGTAGCTCATGCCTTGGAAGCTACAGCACTAACGGATTTGGCAGAAGCCTATCCCCCGAATCTGAATCGAGGCGAGAAACAGCGCGTTGCCATTGCTTCGGCGATTGCAATGCACACAAGCTGTATTATTTTGGATGAACCAACGAGCGGTCAAGATAGTGCGGATAAAGAACATTTGATGGAGTTGTTGGCGGAACTCAATAAAAAGGGAATGACAATCTTAATTATTACCCATGATATGGATATATTAGCTCGATACTGTCAGCGCGTATTGGTTATTGGTAATCACACCAAAGCTTTTGATGGGACGCCGCAGGAATTATTTACCAAGCGGGATGATTTGTATGAATTGGGGTTAAGTCGGCCTGATGCGGTCACATTGTCCATGGCCGTTCCGGGCATTGGCTATTGTAAGTCCATGGAAGAATTTACAGCGGCAATGTTAAAACGATTGGGAGGGAATCGATGATGATGAAACAATTTGTGCCGATTACCAAATTAATTGGAACCTTTGCCTTTTCTTTTTGGGCCTTAGTTCTTCATACCACAATGCCCTTGATTGGCCTTGTAGTCATTGAACTCATTTTGCTGGCAGCATGCGGCAGTTTGGGCCGAAATAGTAAGGCCGTTTGCAGTCTTGTTGTATTTGCCGTATTCTTAGCAGTCGTACAGCTTTTGGGCGGCGGTTCCTTGGAATCGGCATATGTAACCGGCCTTCGTATGCTGGCGATGACGATTGTATTTATTATTTTATTGACGACAACACGGCTTCAAGATTTAACGGCTTCGTTAGTTCAACAAGTAAAGATACCCTATGAATACGCGTTTATGTTTACAGCAGCGCTGCGGTTTGTCCCTGATTTTATTGCCGAAAGTAAAACGGTACAAGAAGCGCAGGCTTGTCGAGGACTTTCCACGAAAGGCAATGTAATAAAAAAGATGATTCATTATATGAGCGTAGTACAGCCACTTATGCTCAAATCCTTAGGACGCTCTGAAACTATGGCACTCAGCTTGGAATTACGCGGATTTGGCAATCAGTCCCATAGTTTTATGAGCAACGTGCAACCGAAAAGTAAAGACTATGTAGTGATTCTTTTGATGGCAGCAATCAGTTGTTTTATGGTATATATGCGGATACAGGGATTGGTCTAGGAGGTAGGTTATGAAAACTGTAGCAGATATTGCAAAACTTGAATTTCATCATCGCCAGGGAGGGCAATTTCGCTGGATTACGATTACGACGTTAATGCTGGCTATTGGAACGATATTGCATCTTGTATCGCCAAGTGTAGGCGGTGTGACGCCGAACTGGACGATAGCTACATACTGCGTGGCGATTTGTTTGACCAAGCCTACGTATAAACAGGCCCTGGGGATTGGACTGGTAGCCGCATTGGTAAATATTCTGACTTCTAAATCCGGATTTCCCTATGGTAATTTGATTAGTGAACCCTTAGGTGCCTTAACCTGTACTTGTATTGTAAAAAATTTGGCCGGCATTCGGATTAAAGGGCATTCGTGCTTGCCCGTTTTGACGGGATTTGCAGCTACTTGCATAAGCGGCGGTGCGTTTGTTACGATTTTAAAATTTGTCATGAATCTTCCGACCGTAGTATATATTACGGCCATGCTGCCGTTAGTCGTCATTATTGGTCTGCTGAATGCTATCGTTACGCCGATTATGTATTTTCCGGCCTTGCGCCTTTTTGTATCGCGCGGTATTTTAGATTCATTGGAAGAACAGGAAGTCACTTCCGATCACAGCATGTATGACTTAAAACCGACACAAGATGGGTTGATTTCGATTGAACATTTAACCTATATTTATAACAAGCAGAAAAAGCCTGTCTTAGAAGATATTAATTTGGCACTGCATAAAGGGGATTTCTTAGTTGTTACAGGCGAAAGCGGCAGCGGAAAAAGTTCTTTATGTATGGCTATGACCGGAGCGATTCCGCATTACTTTGGCGGTATTATGAAAGGCATGGTATATGTGGATGGACAGGCAACCACGCAGACAACGATATCTGATTTAGCTGGTCGCGTTGGAGCGATGCTGGACGATTATGATAGCCAGCTTGTTTCTATGACCGTAGAGGAAGAAATTGCCTTTAGTTTGGAAAACCAAGGCGTGTCATCGGAAAAAATTGAAGAAGCCATTACAGAATCGTTAGAAAAAGTAGGCATGATGCCGTATCGCAAGCGGGCATTGAGTAATCTTTCCGGTGGCCAGCGGCAGCGGTTGGTCATTGCCAGTGTCTTGGCAACGAATCCGGATATTCTCGTATTTGATGAACCGACATCGGCGTTAGATCCGGAAGGAACGCATGATTTCTACGTGTTAATTCACGAACTCAATGTCAAATACGGGCATACGATTGTGGTTATTGAACACTCCCTGGAAGCGGTGCTGCCGTATGCCAACCGTCTCGTTTTGTTGGATCAGGGGCACATTCTTTGTGACAGCAATGTCGAAACGACGCTTCGCTATATGTATGAACATGATGTGTATAAAACAGCCATTCCTCCAGTGTTTGCCTGCCAAATGGATTTAGAAAAGGCAGGATATCATTTTACAGAACCATGGCTTACGGCAGATGCGGCTGTTACGGCATTGCAAAGCAAATAGGGGATTGTCGCTATGAATATCGTATGTATCGGAGACAGCTTGACGTATGGGTATGATGTGCCGGTTTCGGCTCGCTGGACTGTTTTGTTAGAACAAAAAACAGGTATTCGCGTCTGTAATAAAGGTATATGCGGAGATACGACCGAAGGAATGCTGCAGCGTATGCAGCGAATAGATATGATGGCTTATGATGCGGTATGCCTTATGGGTGGGTCCAATGATATATTGCAGCATGTATCTCTTGAACAAATGGAACATCATATGCAGCAGATGATGCAATATGCAGCCCAGGCCAGCAATACATTGTATGTAGGAATACCCTTAGCCATGAAACCAGAAAGCGTTCTTTTTGGCTGGCAGCGACAAGAAGAGGTAGAAGGCAATAACCGAAAACTGGAGACGTATCGACAGTGGTTGCTGACGCAGTGCATAACGTATCACGCAGTACCGATTGATTTTTATAAACGAATACAAGATGCTGAAATACAATTTCATACGAGTTTGTATGCAGATGGCGTACATCCGAATGAAGCCGGATATGCCTTGATGGCAGAAGAAGCGATTCGATGCATTCGAATATAGTAAAAAAATAAGGAGATTACTTTGTAGGGACTTATGGATATTATTATTCACAAGTCCCTATATTTTATATAAACTATACTTAAGATTAATAACAGATAATTATATGGGTTCATACGATTTTTGGTGATACATCGCCATGAAAGAGGCTTATGGTTATGTAAGATATGTTCATGCAGGAGGTAGTGTAATGAGTTATTTAGATCAGTTTTCATTAGTTGGAAAAGTTGCCCTTGTTACAGGCGGTTCCTATGGGATTGGTTTTGCCATGGCCAGTGCATTAGCTAAAGCTGGTGCGAAAATTGCGTTTAACTGCCGTAGTGAAGAACACTTGGCACAGGCAATGAAAGATTATGAAGCAGCTGGCATTGAAGCGCACGGATATATTTGTGATGTTACTGAAGAAGATAAAGTACAGGAATTAGTCGCTGAAATAGAAAAAACATTGGGTACGATTGATATTCTCGTCAATAATGCCGGCATTATCAAACGTATTCCTATGTGTGATATGAAGGTCGAAGAATTCCGCCAAGTCGTGGATATTGACTTAGTCGCTCCGTTTATTGTTTCAAAAGCTGTTATTCCTGGCATGATTAAAAAAGGACACGGCAAAATTATTAACATTTGCTCCATGATGAGTGAATTAGGCCGTGAAACCGTATCTGCGTATGCAGCAGCTAAAGGCGGGCTGAAAATGCTTACTCGCAATATTTGCTCTGAATTTGGCAGTGCCAATATTCAATGCAACGGCATTGGACCTGGGTATATTGCAACGCCACAGACAGCACCGCTCAGAGAAATACAGCCGGATGGTTCTCGTCATCCCTTCGACAAATTTATTGTTTCTAAAACACCGGCAGGCCGCTGGGGAGAAACAAAAGATTTGGAAGGTCCTGCTGTATTCTTGGCATCCGATGCATCGGATTTTGTCAATGGACAAATCTTGTATGTTGATGGTGGTATCTTAGCGTATATCGGCAAACAGCCGTAAGGTATAGTTTAATGTATAAAAATAGGCACGCAGGAAACTGACGTGCCTGTTTTCCATAAATATGAAAGGTAGATATGGAATGCTGGGAGAAAAAGGCCATATCTGCATTGATACCAGAGATATGGAACGTGCGTTGGCATATTATAACGCCAAGGTATTGAAATCGACACCGAACACTGCTTCTATGACGACAAAGGCGTTTTGAAAGTAGCGTTCTTAAAAGAAATTGTCGGCGGCTTTTCTATTCATCTGCGCCGTAAATAAGAATATTTGATACATGAAAAAGCAGCTGCCTATTGAAAAGGCGGCTGCTTTTTCATGTATCAAATATGGCCTAACAACATACTTTTTATGTTTCCTGAAAAATGAGTGCTATTGTAAGCCTGTTGTAACGAAACCTATGGTATAATAAAGCAATACGTAGTCATCATGTAATGAGGTGAACAATATGAGTGAGTCTATATATGGAAAGTACAAGCCGGCAGTACAGGCTGTGATGGAATATCTTGTTAAAGAGATTCAAGAATATAGTCGTCGTATTAAAGAGCAAGAAGGAGAAGCGGCGTATGAACATTTAATTTATCGCATCAAAAGTGAAGACAGTATGCTGGAAAAATGTACGCGCAAAGGGCTGCCGCAGACGGCATATGCTGCGCTGCATGAGATTCGGGATGCGATTGGATTGCGTATTGTTTGCTGTTTTTTGGATGATATTTATCGTAATATTAAAGCGATTGCTGCTTTGCCTGGCGTGCGTGTCGTTGAAGAAAAAGATTACATTCAACATGTCAAACCCAATGGATATCGCAGCTATCATATGATTGTCGAAGTGGAAGTGCCGTATGAAGATGTGACAGGAGCTAATCCGGGTCATTTTTTTGCTGAAATACAGCTGCGGACGATTGCCATGGATTCTTGGGCCAGTTTGGAACACCAAATGAAATATAAACATACGATTAAAAATCCGGAAATGATTGTGCGGGAATTGAAGCGGTGTGCTGATGAATTGGCAGCCTGTGATGTATCCATGCAGACGATTCGCAATTTGATACATGCAGATAACGGATAAAAAGGAGCAGTATATGAAATTATTATTAGCTGAAGATGAAAAAGCGATGTCTATGGCATTAGTTGCTGTTTTAGAACATTCAGGATATGAAGTGGATGCGGTGTATGATGGCATGGCTGCGGTAGAAAAGGGCCTCAGCAACACCTATGATTGTATGATTTTCGATATTATGATGCCGAAACTGGATGGCATTGGTGCGTTGAAAAAGCTGCGTAGCAGCGGGGATACGACGCCGGTTATTATGTTGACGGCAAAAGCAGAAGTTGACGATCGTATTACTGGGCTGGATGCTGGTGCGGATGATTATTTGACAAAGCCCTTTGCGATGGCAGAGCTGCTGGCGCGAATTCGTTCCATGACGCGGCGTTCTACAACGTTTACACCTTCTAAATTAGCGGCAGGCCATGTGGAATTAAATGTCGAAGAACAAGAATTATCGTGTAAAAATGCCATTCGGTTGGCTAATAAAGAAACGAAATTAATGAAATTTTTTATGCTGAATGTGGGAAAACCATTAGAAACGGCAACGATTTTTTCGCATGTATGGAACGGCGAAGAAGAAGTAACGGAAGATATTGTTTGGATTTATGTGTCGTATTTACGAGAAAAATTAACAGCTATTCAAGCAGACGTAGAAATTATCGGTGAGAAAAATGGCAGCTTTTTGCTGCAGGCCAAAGAAAAGGATGTATAGCCTATGAATATGGTTAAAAAACTTCGCCGTAAATTTATTTTGATAGCAACCATAGGCGTCGTCATTATTGTTGTCGGTGCCTTGGGATTGATTAATGTCATTACGTACACACGGATGGAATCACAGGTCATGTCTGTGTTGACGTATATCTGCCATAATGACGGTCACTTGCCTAAAAAAGAAAGCACTGCGAATCACAGCTGGTTTGATGAGCCGTCTTGGACAGATGATACGCCGGAATTTTCGTATCAAGTGCGTTTTTTCAGTGTATTAGTAGATAGTAATGGCTATGCAAAAAATATTAATATTAAAAATATTGCGTCGTTTACTGAAACGGAAGCGATTGAATATGCTCGTACGACGATTCAGGCGGCTATAAAAGATAATACGATGCAGGGATTTTTCAAGAAAGAACGGGCAACGTATGCCTATATGATAGTGCCGCATGAAGATGGTTCGTATCTAATTGCAGTTTTGGACTGTACGCGAGATATGGCAGCGATACATTCTTTTTTGCGTAATTCCCTTTGGTTTGGCTTAGTTTGTATTATATTGTACGTGATGATACTGGTGGCATTATGCAATTTGGCCATTCAGCCATTTGTACATAATATGGAAAATCAAAAACGGTTTATTACCAATGCCGGTCATGAATTAAAAACACCGATTGCGATTATTTCAGCAAATACAGAAGCATTGGAAATGATTAGCGGTAAAAGTGAATGGACAGAAAATATACTAAAGCAAGTACAGCGGCTATCTAAACTGATTAACGACTTGATTATATTATCCAAAATGAGTGAGGAGAAACAAGAAATTTGCTGGGAAGAGGTCAATGTATCCAGCATAGCAAGCAATATTGCCGAATCGTTTCGAACGATGATAGCCGATCAGAAAAAACAGCTCGTATGTCATATTGAGCCGAATATTTCTGTTCGTTCTGATGAAAAGAGATTATATACACTAATTAATATTTTTATGGATAATGCTGTTAAATACTGTGATGATAACGGATTGATTGATATTACCGTAACAACGGCTAAAAAACATAAGGGGGCAGTGGTAGCGATTGCCAATACATATGCTGAAGGTGCGCATATGGATTTTTCTCATTTTTTTGAACGATTTTATCGAGGTGATGAATCCCATAATAGTAAAAAATCCGGATATGGCATTGGCTTGTCGATGGCAGAAGAATTGGCACAACTTTTAAAAGGAAAAATTCAAGTGGATTATAAAAAAGATACGATTATTTTTACCATACGAATTTCATAACGATATGCAGCAATAATTTAAGATGTTGCTTAGATTCCTAATAGTCGATATGATGTGCGACTGTTGGGAATCTTTTTATTAATATATGTAATGATTAAAAATGCTATTTTTGCATAGGTGCATAAGATGATAGACAAATTAAGAATAAGATGAACGTTTTACTTGAAACTCTCTTGCGGATAGAAAAAAAGTTAGTTATAATATAAATAACAAATAGTCATGACAAATATGAATTTTAAGTCTAACACAGGACATCGGCAAGAAATATGGAATACAGATTTTACGATCATAAGTTTTAATGTGAAATTCATTAGAATAAAAGGTTTATGGTAAAAGAGGTGCATGTATATGGGCAAGGATTGGATAGATGCAGCTCGACTCACTGTACTGGTAGGACACTTTGGCAGCGGAAAAACAGAAGTAGCTGTGAATATGGCAATGGAGTTGGGAAGAAGGGGCTATACATTTTCATTAGCAGATTTAGATGTCGTAGATCCTTATTTTCGTTCGCGAGACTGCAAACATGCCTTGGAACAAGCTGGCGGCAGGCTGATTGCTAGTTCACAGGCGCATATGGATGCAGATTTGCCGTCTATGCCCCCGGATGTAAGTGTATTGTTTGACAATCCGGAGATGTATGGCATATTGGATATTGGCGGCGATCCATCAGGAGCCAGAGTGTTGGCAAGATATCGGCAGCAGTTGGCGGCATGTAACGCTAGGGTGTTGTGTGTAGTAAACGGCAACAGACCCTTATCGGATACACCGGAAAAAGCAGCAGCTTATATTAAACGAATTGAAAAAGCAGCAGGTATGTCTATTGATGGATTGGTTAATAATACGCATTGTTGTCAATTGACAGAACCGGAGGATATTCGTTTAGGTGTAGCCTTAGTTGAGAACGTATCGGTACGTACCGGAATTCCCGTTGTTTGTCATACCATACCAGAATGGCTGACAAAACAGGTTTCGGATTTTATACATCCCGTGTTTCCTATGAAGTTGTATATGAAAAAGCCTTGGGAGTAAGCAATGTAGCAGAAAGGAGCGTTTGGATATGGCAATGCATTTGACCTTTAGAAAAGAACGGTGTAAAGGATGCGGCTTATGTATCACGGTTTGTCCCAAACAAATTCTGGCGTTGGAAGAAGGAACGAACATTAAAGGATACCGTCCTGCATCATGTACAGATGAATCGTTGTGCATTGGATGCGCAAGCTGTGCAAGAATTTGTCCAGATTCGATTATTACGATTGAAAAAGACGACTGAGAAAAGGAGTGGACTTTTCTATGAAACGAGAAATTTGGAAAGGCAGTGAAGCTATTGCAGAAGCCGCTATTCGTGCCGGCTGTCGTGGATTTTTTGGGTATCCCATTACCCCGCAGAATGAAATTCCTGAATACATGTCTTTAAAAATGCCGCAGGCAGGAGGCGTATTTGTTCAGGCAGAATCAGAAGTTGCCGCGATTAATATGGTATACGGCGCAGCAGCTACAGGCGTACGGGCTATGACATCTTCGTCATCCCCAGGCGTAAGCCTTAAACAAGAAGGCATCAGTTATATGGCAGGTGCTAAACTGCCGGCAGTTATTGTTAATGTAATGCGCGGTGGTCCGGGATTAGGATCTATCCAGCCATCGCAGGCTGACTATTTCCAAGCTACGCGCGGCGGCGGCAATGGGGATTATCGTACCCCCGTATTAGCACCGGCTAATTTGCAGGAAGCCGTGGACCTTGTGCAGGAAGCATTTGATATTGCCGACCAATACAGAACGCCTGTCGTTGTCTTAGCAGACGGTTTGATTGGACAAATGATGGAACCTATTGTTTGGCATGATGTGAAAAAACGGCAGCTGCCGCCGAAAACATGGGCATCCAGCGGTCGTAAAGGACGGGAACATAATAATTTCATCAATTCACTTCTCATAGATGCACATGACTGTGAAAATCATAATATTGAACTTTTGAATACGTATCATGAAATTGAAAAGAATGAAGTGCGTTTTGAAGAAGTAATGACAGAAGATGCAGAAGTATTGATTACGGCATACGGAACACCAGCGCGCATTGCCATTACTGTAGCAGAAAATCTGCGTGCTAAAGGCATTAAAGCCGGTGTATTTCGTCCGATTACATTGTGGCCGTTCCCAAGCAAACGGTTACGGGAAATTGCTGAACAAGAATCAGTAAAAGTAATTTTGGATGTAGAAATGAGCACAGGCCAGATGCTAGATGATGTCAATCTGGCTGTGGCAGAAAGGAAACCGGTTCGCTTCTATGGACGATACGGCGGTGTTATACCAACAGTATCTGAACTTGAAGCAGCGGCAGAAAAAGCACTAGGGGAGGTAAAGTAATATGAAGACGATATATACCAAGTCAAAAGGCTTACAAGATACAGAATTACATTATTGCCCCGGCTGCAGCCATGGTATTGTACACAAACTAGTGGCAGAAACGATTGAAGAAATGGGTGCTATTGATACGACTATCGGTGTCTGCCCCGTTGGCTGTTCAGTTTTTGCCGGCAATTATTTTGCTTGTGATATGATTGAAGCTTCTCATGGACGTGCACCGGCAGTTGCAACGGCTGTCAAACGGACGCATCCGGATGTACCGGTATTTACCTATCAAGGTGATGGGGATTTAGCTTCTATTGGCGCAGCTGAAATCGTGCATGCAGCCATGCGCGGTGAAAAATTTACGACAATCTTTATTAATAATGCTATCTACGGCATGACAGGCGGCCAAATGGCACCGACAACCTTAATCGGCCAAACGGCGACAACGGCACCGCTGGGACGGACTGTACAGCAGGCAGGTATGCCGATGCGGGTTGCTGAAATGCTTTCTACGCTGGATGGATTAGTATATGCAGAACGTGTTTGTGTTGTGGATATTCCCCATTTAATGAAAGCAAAGAAAGCGATAAAAAAAGCATTTGAACGTCAGATGAATGGTGACGGTTTTACGTTCATTGAAGTATTGTCGGCATGTCCGACGAACTGGGGCATGGATATTCATGAAGCCAATAAATGGCTTATGGACAACATGGCAGCATATTATCCTCTCGGCGTAATTAAAGATACGGAGGTGAAATAAAATGAAACATGAAGTAATCCTCTCCGGTTTTGGCGGCCAGGGCGTTATGTCCATTGGTAAAAACTTAGTTGAAGCAGGTGTAGCAGAAGATTTGCAGGTTTCATGGGTACCGTCTTATGGCCCAGAAATGCGTGGCGGCACAGCAAACTGTACTGTTATTCTCAGTGATGACCGTATTGGTTCCCCGCTTGTAGAACATCCTTCGGAAATTGTAGTCATGAATCGGGCGGCCTTGGCTAAGTTTGGACCCCAAGTACAGCCAGGCGGTACGATTTTTATTAACAGCAGCATTGTGCCGGATAAAGTAGATCGTGACGATGTGTCAGTATATTATGTTCCTTGTGATGATATTGCCAGAGAATTAGGCAATTCAAAAGTTAGCAATATGGTTATGCTGGGTGCATATGTAGGCTCGACGAATGTATTAAAAGTAGAAACCATTGAAAACATGATTCATGAAATGTTTACCGGTAAAAAAGCGAAACTCGTTCCATTAAATATGGATGCCCTTCATCGCGGTATCGAATGCGTAACTAAATAGAGACATAACTACGTTATCCTTTTTGCATGGTAGATAAAACAGACAGGTTCTTCTATACCCATTGTGGTAGAGAAGAACTTGTCTGTTTTTTGTTTGCCCAATAGCTATTAAATAGTATTTACCGTATATCATATATATTATTCGTATTTAGCAATTATAAAAACGTAGAAGAAAAAATACATAAAAATCCTATAGAATAAACATACAAAATAATGGAAAATATATTTCATATAAGATGATATGATTCATGCATATGGTTGCCATAGGATTCATTGTAAAACTAAAGAGAGTAACTAATATATAGAAAGAATTGATATGTCTATAAATACATATTGTAACTATAGATATAAATAAAAAATAAAATATAAATAAAATCTCGTCAGATAGTCTTTTCTAAAAAGACATTTTAAAATACATACAGCATGTAAAAAAATATATAGTATCTTAAAAATGAGATAGAGCGCCTTAATGATGATAAAAACAAAATTGATTAATGCGTATTTTACATTTAATATACAGCGTGATATACTAAATTTAAAGAATAAACGTTTTAGTAAAAGGAGATACGCCGACGATAAACTTAAAAATTTTATTTCAAGGCTATATCACGAGCGGAACTCCGAACAGCAGCCACATGTGCAAGGTTGTTTTGTAAGAAAAGACATTGGGTAATCGTATCGTTGGTCGTGTATAACAAGTTTAGGAGGTAATGAATATGAGTTCATCAGCAGTACTTGCCCGTCAGGCGGGAATGACAGATGTCGAATGGAAAGCAGCTGTACGGTTTGATAGTACAGACTGGGGATGGATTATTATGAGCATCGGGATGGCTATCGGTGCAGGTATTGTTTTTTTGCCAGTTCAGGTTGGGCTGGTTGGACTATGGGTATATTTGTTTTCAGCCATTATTGCCTACCCGGCGATTTATTTACTGCAGCGGCTGTTTATCAACACATTGGCAGATTCACCGCGTTGTGAAGATTATCCAGGTGTTATTAGTGGATATTTGGGAAAAAACTGGGGATTTTTCTTAGGAATCTTATATTTTCTCAGTATTTTAATCTGCGTGTTTATGTATTCTACGGCTATTACCAATGATAGTGCTGCGTTTTTGTATTCCTTCGGCGTCACAGATGCGTTGTTATCCAACAACCCCTTTTATGGGTTAATCATTATTTGCTTGATGGTAGTGATTGCTTCACGAGGAGAACAATTGCTGTTCCGTGTATCTACGCTGATGGTATTGACTAAATTGTTAGTCGTTATTTGTTTAGGCGGTATTATGGTACAGCATTGGAATTTAGCCAATATTGGTGTTTTCCCCGATTTAGGATATTTAATTAAAAATACCATTGCCATGCTTCCTGTTACATTGACGTCCATATTGTTTATTCCCAGCATTAGCCCCATGGTTATTTCTTATCGGGCACATAATCGCTCCATTCACGTGGCTCGATATAAAGCGATGCGGGCGATGAAAATCGCGTTTGGCGTGTTGTTTATTACTATTTTTTCGTACGCCATGTCTTTTAATTTGGCAATGGGACATGAGCAGGCTGTGATGGCATATACACAGAATATTTCAGCGTTGGCAATCGTTGCGCGTGGATTTGATGGCAGTGCTGTTAAAATTTTTAGTCTGATTTTAAATATCTTCTCGGTTATGACTGCTTTTTTCAGTGTATTCTTAGGATTCCGCGAAGCATGTCATGGCATTGCTATGAATATCTTGCGGCGGTTTATTCCGGAAAGCAAAATTAATGAAAAAGTAGTTCAGATCGGCATTTTAGTATTTGCTGTAGCTGTAGCCTGGGGTGCTATCGTACTCAATGCACCGGTATTAAAATTGTTAACCCTTCTCGGACCTATTTTTGGCTTGATTGCTTGCATTATTCCGGCGTATTTAGTGTATAAAGTACAGGCCCTGCACAAATATAAAGGCATAGCCCTTGTATTAATTGTTATCGCAGGTATCTTGCTTATTGTATCGCCATTTTTAGCATTTTTCTAATCCCTTTTAATACATACATCTCCATGTAACAGATAAAGCGAACGCTGCATAGCGTTCGCTTTATCTGTTATTGGGGAATATGATGAATAATACGTTGAGTATAGTGTAAAATAACCTAGTGGCAGAGTATTTTTTATGCGAAACGATAATGTTAAAGTATTAATTAAAAAAATGCTAAACAATTAATATATTTTTGAAAAGTAAAACGATTATCTTGCAAATGGACATACATCTACTCTTGACAATACAAAAAATACAGTGTAATATACAGCTCAACAAATACATATCGTCCATGCAAACCATTGAGGCGGAAGTAAAAACGATGACGTGCACGCACAGAGAACCGGAGTGCTGAGAACCGGCCGACGCAGCTCGTTAAATGGACCGCTGAGGGCGCAGTCAAAAGCTACGGCTGAGTATTCTGCGACGTGAAGGCATACGTCAGTTGCCGGGAATATGATGGTATTCCGTCGAGAGTAGGAGTCAAATCCTAAAACAAGGTGGCACCGCGGAGCATATATCCGTCCTTGACAAGTAACCTAGACTTTGTCATGGACGGATTTTTTAGTTTAGTATGGAGGAAACTGCATGATGACGATAGAGGAACTCAAAAAATATACACCGGCGTATAAAGTTGTACCAATTAGCCGGACTATATATGCGGATATGCGGACGCCTGTAGAAGTACTGCGAATTTTAAAACATATTAGTTCGCGGTGTTATTTGCTGGAAAGTATGGAAGATTCACAGCGGTGGGGACGATATACATTTCTTGGCTATGATCCGCAAATGGAAATTATTTGTAAAGACAATGTGGTACATTTAAAAGCAGGAACGGATGTGACGGTGAAGACAACCCATCCTGATACGTTTATCCGTCAAATTTTAGCAGATAATACGTCACCGCGTATTGAAGGACTTCCTAATTTTACCGGCGGATTGGTTGGTTATTTTTCATATGATTATATCAAGTATGTTGAACCGTCTTTGCAGCTGCAAGCTGATGACGATGAACAGATTCCTGATTATGATTTACTTCTTTTTGAAAAAGTTATCGTTTTCGATAATCTCAAACAAAAGATTATTTTGATTGCTAATGTGCGGTTAGACGATTTAGAAGTAAATTATCATAAAGCCGTGTTGGAATTGGAACAGATGGAACAGTTGATACGCCATGGAGAAAAAGCACAGCCGGAACCGCTGCAGCTGCAAAGCGAATTTAAGCCATTGTTTCAGGAAGATGCCTATTGCCAGATGGTGGAAAAAGGCAAACAGTATATTCGAGAAGGAGATATTTTTCAAGTCGTTTTATCTAATCGGCTGGAAGCGAAAGCAACGGGCAGCTTGTTTGATACGTATCGCGTATTGCGAACGTTAAATCCATCGCCGTATATGTTCTATTTTGCAGGAGATGATATAGAACTGGCCGGTTCTTCTCCAGAAACATTGACACGATTACAGGATGGCAAGTTATTTACATTTCCCTTGGCTGGAACACGACCGAGAGGTAAAACTGCCGAAGATGATAAGACGCTGGAACAAGAATTATTAAAAAATGAAAAAGAATTAGCTGAACACAACATGCTCGTTGATTTGGGCCGTAATGATTTAGGCCGTGTTAGTGAATTTGGCAGTGTCCATGTAGAACAATATTTGAATGTCCTTCGATTTTCTCATGTCATGCATATTGGTTCTACTGTCAGCAGCACCATTTGCAAGGATAAAACAGCCGTTGATGCGATTGGTTCCGTGTTGCCGGCAGGTACCTTGTCCGGGGCTCCTAAAATCAGAGCTTGCCAGATTATTGATGAGCTGGAACGGGAAAAACGAGGCGTTTATGGCGGAGCCATAGGCTATATTGATTTTCGCGGCAATATGGATACTTGCATTGGTATTCGGCTGGCATATAAAAAAGGTCATAGGTTGTTTGTTCGTTCGGGGGCAGGAATTGTTGCTGACAGTGTACCGCAGCAGGAATATCAAGAATGCTTAAATAAAGCCAAAGCCGTTATTTTGGCAGTAAAACAGGCAGATGGAGGGTTGGACTAATGATTGTACTGATTGATAATTATGATAGCTTTTCCTACAACCTCTATCAGTTGCTGGGACAGTTTGATATGGATATTGCCGTAGTAAGAAATGATGAAAAAACAATTGAAGCGATAGAAGCGATGCATCCGGACCATATTGTTGTATCGCCCGGACCGGGACGTCCGTCTGAAGCCGGTATTTGTGAACAAGCTATTCTTTATTTTGCCGGTAAAATTCCGCTGCTGGGCGTTTGCCTGGGGCATCAAGCCATTTGCGAAGCCTTTGGTGGTACCATTACCTATGCAAAACAATTAATGCATGGCAAACAATCTGTTGCTACTATCGTTACAGACAGCCCTCTTTTTAAAGGCTTGCCCAAGAAATTTGATGTAGGACGATACCATTCGCTGGCTGCTGATGCAGCGACATTACCGGATGAATTAAACGTATTGGCTGAAACGGCTGATAAAGAAATCATGGCAGTGGGTCATAAAACATATCCGCTGTATGGCTTACAATTTCATCCTGAGTCTATTTTGACGCCGCAAGGGCCAATTATTATTCAGAATTTTCTGCAAATTACCAAGTAACAGGGCGATATAGGAGGGGTACTGATGATACAAGAAATGACTGCAAAACTGGTAAAACATAACGATTTAACAGGAAGCGAAACACAGCAGGTCATTGATGAAGTTATGAATGGACAAACGACGCCCATTCAGACAGCTGCTTTTTTAACAGCACTGCAGGCTAAGGGGGCAACCATTGAGGAAATTACGGCATGCGCTCGGGCTATGCGGTCGCATGCGACAGCAGTTCAGGCACCGGTAGGCTTATTGGAAATTGTAGGGACCGGTGGTGATAAATCCAATTCCTTTAATATTTCGACAACATCCAGTTTTGTCTGCGCAGCCGGCGGATGCAAGGTTGCCAAACATGGCAATCGGGCAGCTACATCAAAAAGCGGAGCAGCAGATGTGTTAGAAGCCTTAGGTACGCAGATCAGCTTGGAACCGGAAGGTTGTGTTGATTTACTGAATCGTGTGGGATTTTGCTTTTTCTTTGCCCAACGCTATCATAAAGCGATGAAATATGTAGGACCTGTTCGCAAAGAACTAAGCATTCCGACCGTATTCAATGTATTGGGGCCGCTTACCAATCCGGCTCATGCGGATCATCAAGTATTAGGTGTATATGATGAAGCATTAGTAGAACCGCTTGCCCATGTGCTGCATGACTTAGGAGTAAAAAAAGGAATGGCTGTATTTGGCACGGATAGAATGGATGAAATATCCGCATCTGCTCCGACAAAAGTATGTGAATTTACGGGCGATACATTTAAAACCTATACGATTGAACCGGAACAGTTTGGCTTAGTACGCGGTAAAAAATCCGACATTGTCGGCGGCACACCGCAGGAAAATGCAGCAATTACACGAAGCGTTTTGCAAGGCGAACAAAGTACACGGCGCACGGCAGTTGTTTTGAATGCCGGAGCCGGCTTGTATGTAGCCGGTAAAGCATCTACATTGGAACAAGGCGTTCGACTGGCAGAACAGTTAATTGACTGCGGTAAGGCCTATGAAACACTGCAAACGTTTATTACGTTAAGCCAGCAGGAAAATTAGGAGGTCCTATGATACTCGATGACATTACGGCAGCTGTGGTAAAACGACTGCGGGAAGATAAAAAGAATGTTTCGTTGGAAGAAATGAAACAGCGTGCGTTGGCAGTTCCTAAAAAAGAAAATTATCCGTTTGAACAAAAACTATCGGAAACGGGATTGTCGTTTATTTGTGAAGTCAAACGAGCTTCGCCGTCAAAAGGACTGATTGCTCCGGATTTTCCCTATCTAGCCATTGCTAAAGAATATGAAAAATCAGGAGCATCGGCCATTTCTGTTTTGACAGAACGAGATTATTTTCAAGGAAGTGCAGCATATTTACAGAAAATTGCTGCAGCGGTTCACATACCGGTACTGCGTAAAGATTTCATCATTGATGAATATCAAATTTATGAAGCCAGAGCGATTGGTGCCTCCGCTATTTTATTGATATGCGCGATTCTTGATGATCAGACCTTATCTCGATTCTTTCAATTAGCTGATTCCTTAGGCTTGTCTGCGTTGGTAGAAGCTCATGATGAAGAAGAAGTTCATCGGGCAATTGCTGCGGGAGTCCGTGTTATTGGCGTCAATAATCGTAATTTAAAAGATTTTACCGTATCCTTAGATAATAGCCGCCGGTTGCGAAAATTGGTTCCTGATTCAGTCCTATTTATTGCTGAAAGCGGCATCAAAACCACTGCAGATACAGCGCAGCTACGACAATTTGGTGTGGATGCGGTATTGATTGGCGAAACGTTGATGCGGAGTAATGATAAAAAAGGCATGCTGCAGAAATTGGCAGGAAATGGACATGACGAAAATTAAACTTTGCGGCCTGAAACGAGAATGCGATATAGCATGGGCTAATGAATTTCAGCCAGACTATGCAGGTTTTGTCTTTGCCGGCACCAAACGACGCATTACCGATGAAACGGCACAGCAGTTGCGAAATCAATTATCTGAAACGATTCCTGCTGTAGGCGTATTTGTCAATGAACCGATAGCGCATATTACGGCATTGGTGCAAAACGGAACGATTCAGCTTGTACAACTCCATGGACAGGAGGATGATTCCTATATACAGCAATTGCGGCAATATGTACAAGTACCGGTAATACAAGCTTTTTCAATATGCACCATAGAAGATGCAGAAAAAGCCCAGCAAAGTCCAGCTGATTATATCTTACTGGACCAAGGTGCAGGCGGAACTGGGCAGCCTTTTGATTGGTCCGTGCTGCAGTCTATGACAAGACCGTATTTTCTCGCTGGCGGCCTGACAACATCAAATGTAGGACAGGCTTTTTCGTATCATCCGTATGCAGTAGATGTCAGCAGTGGCATAGAAACGAACGGCGTCAAAGATAAAGAAAAAATAAAAACATTTATGGCGCATGTACGTCGTGCAGCGTCACAGGAGGGAATAAAATGACAACAGGAAGATTTGGCCCCTTTGGTGGTCAGTATATACCAGAAACATTAATGAACGAAATTCATCGATTGGAAAAAGCATATAATCATTATAAACATGATCCGGCTTTTCAAATGGAATTACAAGATTTATTAGATAATTATGCCAATCGGCCGTCGTTGCTGTATTATGCGGAAAAAATGACAAAAGACTTAGGCGGTGCCAAAATTTACCTCAAACGAGAAGACTTGAATCACACCGGTGCGCATAAGATTAATAATGCCCTTGGTCAATGCTTATTGGCAAAGAAAATGGGTAAGACCCGAGTTATTGCTGAAACAGGAGCAGGCCAGCATGGCGTTGCTACGGCGACAGCCGCTGCGTTTATGGGATTGGAATGTGAAGTATTTATGGGCGAAGAAGATACGATTCGTCAAGCCCTGAATGTATATCGTATGGAATTATTAGGTGCTAAAGTACATCCGGTCAAATCAGGTACACGGGTTCTTAAAGATGCTGTAAACGAAGCAATGCGTGAATGGGTTAGCCGTGTGAACGATACCCATTATGTCATTGGCTCGACCATGGGGCCTCATCCATTCCCGATGATGGTTCGCGATTTCCAATCGGTTATTAGCCGCGAAGCACGGCAGCAGATTTTAGAAAAAGAAGGAAAACTTCCGAATGCGGTTATTGCTTGTGTTGGCGGCGGCAGTAATGCCATGGGCATGTTTTATAATTTTATCAATGATAAAGATGTTAAATTAATCGGTTGTGAAGCAGCTGGTAAAGGCATTGATACGAAGCTGCATGCCGCAACGATTTCTAAAGGAACAGTTGGTATTTTCCATGGTATGAAGTCGATTTTCTGCCAGAATGACCAAGGACAGATTGATGAAGTATATTCGATTTCAGCAGGCTTGGATTATCCAGGTATTGGGCCGGAACATGCATACTTGTATCAAAGCGGGCGCGCACAATATGTACCGGTAAAAGATGATGAAGCCGTTGCTGCTTTTGAATATCTGGCTAAGACAGAAGGGATTATTTGTGCTATTGAAAGTGCTCATGCTGTCTATGAAGCCATGCAGTTAGCTCCGAAAATGGGCAAAGATGAAAGTATGATTGTTTGCTTGTCCGGACGAGGCGATAAAGACGTAGCAGCGATTGCAAGATACAAAGGGAGGGATTTACATGAGTAAGATTGGAAATGCCTTTAAAAACGGCAAAGCATTTATTGGATTTTTGACAGGCGGCGACCCGTCTATTGAAAAAAGCTATGAATATATTATGACGATGATTAAAGCTGGTGCTGATTTAGTAGAAATAGGGATTCCCTTTTCCGATCCTATTGCAGAAGGCGTTGTGATTCAAGAAGCGAATATCCGGGCATTGTCTGTAAATACGCGGCTGGAAGATGTATTCCGCCTTGTTGAAATGGTACGTAAAGAATCGGATGTACCCCTTGTTTTTCTAACATATGTCAATCCTATTTATAATTATGGTAAAGATGCTTTTTTTGCGAAATGCCAAGAAATCGGTTTAGATGGTGTCATTATACCGGATATGCCTTTTGAAGAACGACAGGAATGCGCACAGGAAGCCAAAGCTCATGGCATTGATATTATTTCGATGATTGCACCGACATCCAAAGATCGTATTAAAGAAATTGCACAAGTTGGTGAAGGCTTCTTATATATTGTTTCTTCCTTGGGCGTAACGGGTACACGGAGTACGATTACGACTAATTTGAAGGAAATTATTGATACAGTAAAAGAAGTGACGGATGTACCTTGCGCCGTAGGCTTTGGCATCAATACGCCGGAACAAGCTGAAAAAATTGCTCACGATGCCGATGGTGTTATTGTAGGCAGTGCGATTGTTAAAATCATTGCGAAATACGGCACTAAAGCAGCTCCTCATATCGAAGCGTATGTTAAATCCATGAAAGAAGCCACCATGCGGGGCAATCAATAATATTTCATTGACTATGATGAGGGTATACGTGTATTGTACGTATAAAATGCAATCGCGTTGATAGATCAAAAGCCTTGTAAGGTTACAACTTACAAGGCTTTTTCGTATGGTTCTTTACCTAATTTTTACATTTCTCGCTGATTTTATTGACAGCGTATTTTCAGGTGTATATACTAAAAGTGGTTTAATTGTGAGACTTAGGGGAGCGCCTTGGTCTTGCTATATGGCAGTATGTATACGCCTATTAATGACCAACCTGCGAGGGAGTCCGTGTACCGGATTGAGAGGATGCCAAAGCATCGACCGTGGAGTGGTATTTCTATGCCCTTTGCGACGGTGTGCTGATAGATGAAGAAGGGCTGGAAAGCTCTTCTTTTTTTGTATTTATCATAGCATATACGTAAGAATGGAGTGGTTTGCAATGAAATTATGGAAAACCTTGACAATAGTGGGTATTATGGCGTGTTTGCTGTTGAGTGGATGTGGAAGTAATGAAACAGCAGACAGTAAGCATGTCAAAGAATTGAAAATTGCCATATCCCCTTATCAGGATGCAGATACGATGAAAACGGCAACAGAACCGCTGGGTAAAATGATTCAAGACAAAATGAAAGAAAAGGGCTATACCATTGATAAGGTAACTATGAATGTCGGCACATCGTATGGTGCCGTTGGGGAAGCGTTAAGTTCCGGCAGTGCCGATATGGGATTTATTTCAGGTGCGACCTATGTTGCATATGATCAGGATGTCGATGTTTTGCTGACAGCATTACGCCAAGGCATTGATAAAGATACCGATGATTTGACTGTTTGGAATAATGGATCTAAAGAAGCCTTTGCCAACAATCTTGTGACCTATTATCGTTCGGCTATTGTGGTTGGCCCGAGTCCTAAGGGACAAGCGGTGCTGCAAAAAATAAAAAATGGCCAGCAGCCGACATGGGAAGAATTAAATGATCTTACGTGGGCTGTCATGAGTCCGGCTTCGGCATCGGGATATTTATATCCGGCTTTGTATTTGAAAGAACATTACGGCAAAAAGATTTCTGATTTAGCTCATGTAGTACAATCTGATTCGTATACTACGTCTACAGCACGATTAGCATCTGGACAAGTCGATGTATTGGTAGCATATTCACATATTCGTGCGCATATGGCAGATAAATGGCAGTCTGTATTTGGCGGTACCGGTGATATTTGGTCACAAACCGGCGTGATTGGCGTCACTGGCAAAATATATAATGATACAGTCAGCGTCAGCAAAACATCTCAAGTGATGCAGGACGAAGGATTCCGCAAAGCCCTTGGTGAATCATTAATTGAAATCGGCAAAACAGAAGATGGCTTAAAGGTATTAAAAACATTAGGCCATAAAGGGTATGATTGGGCAAAGAGTGAAGAGTATGATGGTGAACGAACGGTACAGAAAGAATTAAAATAATGTATATGTTAGAAGCAAAACATGTATGGCAACAATATAAAAAAGGCCAGGCCATTCTTACCGATGTTTCATTGACTGTGCCTAAAGGTCAATTTCTGTCTATTATTGGTCCTAGCGGTGCCGGAAAAACGACACTGCTGCGGCTTTTTAATGGTATGGTAAAGCCGTCAAAAGGTGAAGTGTGGGTGGACGGCAAGCGATTTGATACATTGCACGGAACCAAAAAACGGAGAGTACAGCAAAAGATAGGCATGATTTTTCAGGATTTTTGTTTAGTTAAAGAAGCAACGGCTCTCCAAAATGTACTAAATGGGGCCTTGGCAGATATGCCGTTTTGGCGTGTTGTAACAGGCCGTTTTCCCAAATCATATCAAGAGAAAGCGATGCAGTGTTTGCAGCAAGTTGGATTGGAAGACAAAGCACAAGAGATGGCAGCCCATCTTAGCGGGGGCCAAAAACAGCGGGTTGCGATTGCTAGGGCATTAATGCAGGATGCGGCTGTTTTACTGGCAGATGAACCGGCGGGAGCCTTAGATCCTTGGACAGCGCACCAGATTTTGTCATTATTGCAGAACTTACAGCAAAAAAAAGAATTGACTGTTGTGATGACCAGCCATAGCGTACAGCAGGCATGTCAATTTTCACAGCGCATTGTGGGCATCAGGCAGGGAAAAATCATGCGTGATGAGTTTGTTGAAGCATGGAATAAAAAAGATTTTGCCGATGTGTATGGAGGCCATGGCTATGAACCATAAGATAAAAGCAGCCTTGAGATGGGTTGCCTTTGTAGGCATGTGTGTTCTATCTGTTATAACGACCCATAGTTCGGCCTTGGTACTGTTGAAACGGGGCAGCCGCTTTTTCGATATTGCCGGTCAAATGATACCGCCTGCTTGGGCATATGGCAGTGTCGTGTTGCAGCCGTTATGGGCAACGATACAAATGTCTTTTGCCGGAACGGTGCTGGGCGCTTGTTTTGGCTTACTAGGAGCTGTATTGGCAAATTCATATATCAATCGAATTGGCTGGCTGCGCGTACTGCTTAAAGGAATTATTCATTTGATTCGGACGATTCCTGCCTTGATTTTGGCTTTGTTTTGTACGTTTTTGGTTGGCTTAGGTGCATTGGCAGGTACCTTAGCATTAACAATATATACCACGGCGGTTCTTGCCCGTATGGGATTTGAAGATATGGAAACGATGAATGCCCAATCTGCCCGGGCACTAGAAGCAACTGGCTGCGGTCCTTGGAAAGCCTTTATGCGGACGGTTTTGCCGGCAGTACTGCCGGGATATGTGACGAATGTCTTGTATATGTTAGAAGCAAATGTGCGTCATGCCGCTATTTTGGGATATGTTGGGGCTGGCGGTATTGGTCTGCTTCTCAATGAACAGCTGGCATGGCGGCAATATAGTCAGGTCGGTATGATTATTTTTTTGCTGTTTTTAGTTGTGGTGACAGCAGAAAGCATCAGCGAATGGCTACGGCATGCTGTATCTCATCAGGCAGCGATTTCGCCGCTTGTAAAAACAAGTATAGGTATAGGCTTTATCGGATTATTTATTTCTTCGCTGGCTACGCTGCCATGGACGATACAGCAGACCGGATGGCATGCAGCCCAGATGATTCTGAGCGGCCTTATTTGGCCGGATGTGGATATGCTGTTTTCTTTAGCCCATGATGATGTGCCGTATTTAATGTATGAAACGGCATGCATTGCTTTTTTGGGAACATTGGGCGGCGTTGTGATTGCGGCATTATTTTCATTTGCTGCCAGTTTTCGAATGATGCCGCGGCCTATAGCCATCTTGTTTCGTATGATGTTATTAGCTATTCGTACGATTCCGGTTTTTGTGTATGCCTTGATGTGGATTCGCGTTACCGGGCCTGGGCCGTTTGCCGGCGTGATGACATTGCTAGTATGCAGTATAGGGCTGCTTTCCAAACGGTTTTTGATTGCCATTGATGTGATGGATATGCGTCCTTTTTTTGCGTATCGAGCAATGGGCATATCTATCGCTGCGTCAATTCGGTATGCCGTACTGCCGCAGCTGCGGGGACCGTATGCGGCGGCTATATTGTATCGGCTGGATATCAATCTGCGGGATGCGGCCGTATTGGGACTGGTTGGCGCTGGCGGCATTGGTACGCCACTCATTTTGGCCATGAATCAATATAAATGGCCGGAAGCTGGCGCATTGCTGTGGGGGATGATTATTCTTGCAGCGGGTATAGAAATTATCTCTGAAAAGAGCCGCCATCATGTTGTATAAAAAGGAAACTCTCTCTGTCATATAGACTAAATGACAGAGAGAGTTTTTTGATGCATTTCCTCAAATGCCAAACCGATTTACTTGCGTATTGATGAAAAGGTGTTATATAATTAAGTGTATCTGTATATATAAAAGATGATATATATTTAAGAGAGTTTTTATTTGCAAAGAAAAGGGGCTGTGATATGTATCACATAAGTGTTTTGACAGGCCGTCAAGATGAGGATGATTTTGGAGAGCGGCTACGTGATATAGCACGCGTTGAATACTGCTCGTCAACAGATGAAGAAACGATGGCCGATCGATTGGAAGATGCTGATATTATTATTTGTAAATCGGAACGGATTACAGGTTCATTGATAGAACGGTTGGATGACTTGAAGCTGATTGTGATTTTATCGACTCGTTCTGACAATGTAGATTTGGAAGCAGCACATCAACATGGTGTCATGGTTGTCAATAATACATCGTATTGCGTAGATGATATTGCCGATCATACAAGTGCCATGATTTTAGCACTGATTCGGCAGCTACCGGAATACCAGAGTGATATTCGCAGTAATAGCCGCTGGGAATATGGCACTGTCCAATGGCCAATCCATCGTGTCAGAAACAACCTTATCGGTTTGGTAGGGTTTGGTCATGTCGGCCGTGCTGTGGCGGCACGCATGCAGGCATTTGGATGTAAAGTGCAGGCATACGACCCGTTCGTTAGTGAAAAGGTCATGATGGAACATCGGGTGCGTCCTGTTGATTTTGATAAATTACTACAAACAAGTGATGTTGTTTCCCTGCATATGCCATTAAACGAAACGACACAGTATATTTTTCAGGATGAACAATTCGAACAAATGAAACAAGGCGCTATGTTTGTCAACTGCTGTCGTGGCGGGCTGGCAGATGAAGCGGCATTGTATCATGCTGTTGATGACGGTCATATACGCAGTGCAGCCCTGGATGTTTTGTCAATGGAACATCCGAGTCCGATGCTGTTGAAAATGATTGCCCGACCGGAGTTTTTATTGACGCCGAATGTCAGCTTTCATTCTGTTGAAGCAGATAAAGCAGTTCGTGACGATGCAGAACACTATATTCGGCTGTTCATTGATGGGCAGTATGAAGACTTGCCTGTTGTCAAAACTCGCGATATATAACACCATACTATACGCCTAAAGAAAGGGGCTTTACGTCTTGCGCATTTGGAAATTGGCCGCAATGGCTGTATTATGCTGCGTTCTATTGAGTGGCTGCGGCAGTTCGCCGACAAGCGATCAAACGGCCCAGACAGCAGAAAAACAGCAAGAACAAGTAGAAATGGCAGTACCTAAGCAAGGGGTTCCGGTTTTGATGTATCACATGATCGGAGATGTACCGAATAATGATGCCGTTTTGTTGGAATCGCATTTTCGGGAACAAATGAAATTCCTCAAAGATAATGGATTTCATCCGATTACGATGCAGCAGTTATACGAATACATGACGCAGGGAAAGGCAGTTCCTGTCAAACCTGTCGTCCTTACCTTTGATGATGGATATCCGGATACCTATTCCATTGTCATGCCAATCATGAAAGAATATGGATTCGCCTGCACTGTATTTATTCCCACCAATGATGCCGATCAAGGGACACGGCTTACATGGCAGCAGATTAAAGAAATGAAAGAAGCTGGTATAGATATCCAGTCGCATAGTTATAAGCATGAACGCATGACGGCTATGCAGGGCCAAACCTTAGAGGATGAAGTCAAATTAAGCCAGGAAGCACTGCAAAAACAGCTGGGAATTACATCGGATTATTTTTGTTATCCCTATGGCAGTGAAAACAAGGCTGTTGAAGCAGTTGTAAAAAAATATCATGTCAAACTGGCGTTTACGATGAACCCAGGTTGGGCTAAACAAGGAGATAATCCGTATGCCGTGAATCGCATTTGGATTGGTAATGCCGTTGATATAGGCAATTTCAAACAGCGCGTTACAACACCGCAGTATGAACAACGGTAACGTGCTGAATCTTTTCGTTTTGAGGTAACTATGAAGAAACACTTCAAGGAAATTGGAAAATTTTTTATTATACTTCTCGTGTTTTTTGGAGTAACATCTCCGTTTGTCGTTCTTTTCGGTCCATTTGATAATATTAAACGAACCGTAGTAGGCGCTATTTTAAAGAGCCGGCATCCGCAGTATATTACGTGGCTTTTTTCTCAAGATGAAATTGATCGAATCTTGGGAGGAGTAAGTACGGCTCCGAAACAGGAATTGTTTAAATTTAAAGCAAGAACGGATACGTCGCTTAACTTAAAAGAAATCAATTCCAGTCGATTTAAGGGATTTTTGCTGGAAATTCCAGATCCCAAACGCGTACAAATTGCAACGGCAGAAAACATGGATGAAAAAGGCGATACGACTAGTGGTATTGCTGCTAGACATGGTGCCGTAGCGGCTATTAATGCCGGCGGTTTCTATGATGCCAATGGTACGGGTACCGGCCGTCAGCCCTATGGATTTATTTTGCATGATGGTAAATTCTTGTTGGGACAAGATGCGACAGACGATGAAGTGAACGAGTTTGTCGGATTTAACAAAGAAGGAAATCTGGTAGCCGGCAATTACAGTAAGGGAGAATTAGTCAGCATGGGCATTCGAGAAGGTATTTCCTTTGGCCCGGCACTGATTGTCAATGGCAAAAAAATGATTACATCTGGCGATGGTGGCTGGGGCGTAGGCCCGCGGACAGCAATTGGCCAGCGTAAAGACGGCACGGTGTTGTTCTTGGTTATTGATGGCCGCCAACCGGGATATTCTGTGGGAGCTACTCTTCGCGATCTGCAGAATATTCTGTATGAAGAAGGTGCTGATATTGCAGCTAATTTGGACGGCGGCTCTAGTTCTACGCTGTACCTCAACGGCAAAGTCGTCAACAAACCGGCGGATTTATTGGGCGAACGCATGATTCCGACGGCATTTATTGTCAAATAGGAGGTACGCATGAAAGCTAAAAAATTTATTTTTGCCTTTGCCCTGGGTATCGTTTTTCAGGCAGGCATTTACCTGTATTTGGATCAGGTATTGTTTGCGCCTGCTTCGGATTTTCAGATTGGGGGAACAAACCAGCAAGAATCGATGGGATTTGGTGCAGAACCCAATGGACAGACATACTACTCGTATGATAAACGCTTTATGGCAACGATTGTTGATGATAAAGTCTCTATCTACGAAGCCGGAAAAAAAGGAGAACCTCAGCGTATCAGTCTCCATGGCCGCAAAGTATCTTTCTTTGAATGGCTTCCGGACCGCAACTTAGCTATTTTTGCGACACATGGCCGCGATGAAAAAACGGGTCGCTATGGAGTGTATATTGCACAGTATAATCCGGTGTATCCAGATAGAGAATTGGATACGCCTATCGAAGATGCACCGCGGGACAGCAAAATTGTTGACGTAGCTTATTCTACGGCGACGAATGTTGTGTACATGAAGCTGGAAGTAGACAAGGATAAATACCGAATTTATCGTACTGACGCCAACTATGACACGCGGCGGATTCGGGTGCAGGCTGAAAATATTGGCCGTATTGCTGTATTCTATGACTCCGATACGTTCTTCTATGATAATCTGCGCACCGGTGTTGTGTATATGTTTGACGGTGCGACGAGCAGCTGGCGTGAAATTTCGCCAAGCGGTAAATTCCGCTTAGTAGGTATTGATGGGCAGGAAATTTTCATTGCCGAAATGAACCGTGATGACAAAGTTATTGCAGCATACCGGGGACGCCTCAAAAAAGGGTTTAACAAAATAGCAACGTATAGTACGCCTGAGGACTTTTCGAAAATAACGCTGAATAGTATGCGTGAAGCATCCGATAAAATGGATAATCAAAAGAAATAAGGTGACATCAATGGCAAAACATAAAATTCCTAAAAATCGTTCCTTAGAAGATATGTTTCAAGGTGTAACAGAAGAAGTTACTTTTGAAAACGCAGATTGGGATGATGAACCGCAGACGCCGCGACGCACGGCTGCAAAACCAACTAAAAAACAAAGTGCAGCAGATTTTCGGAAACAATTTTTTACGGATGACCTGCAGGAAAAAGTTGGTTCGATCTTGCTGGATATTAAGATGGCATATTTTAAAGACGGCATAGGAGATATATCGCTGCAAGTCGTTAAAGATGGACGCAATATTGTCATCAAAACGGCACCTAAAACCAGTAAAAAATCTCGCTAAGACAGCATAACGGGGAATGCTAAGGCGTTCCTCGTTTTTTAGTATTTCATATAGGCCGTAAGATAGCCGGAAAGGAAATGCGATGACCAAAGACGACGTAACGAAACGATTTCCTGCATGCGGAACGATAGAAAAAGAATATGAAAATTCCAAGTGCTACTCTGTATGCATGCAAGTGATTTTTATGCTGGTAGGAATGTATTTTTTTTGGTCGATGCTCAATGAAACGACGTTGGTAGAACGATTGGATAATATGGTCATACTCTTTTTTTGCCTTTGGCGGATTCATCGGCAGCGCGACACCATGTGTTATACGGCGACCAACGGTATCATTGTGCGGCGACAATGCATGTCGCTGCGGGATTACTATAATGAACAGGTTCATGAGGAACGCAATCTGGTGTATTTACCGTATAAAACGATATTTTTAATTGCTGATACGTGGCAGGAGATTGAACTGGGAAAAGCGACAGAAGGCGGCATTGCCGTGCTTCCGGTGCGGCTGCAGTTTCTTTCCAAAAAGAATAAACAGCGGATTATAGACAGAATCAAGGAAGACCAAGAAAAAGAAACAGAAGAAACCGTATGATTTTTATAAAAAGCGAGTAATACAGCGTATATCGTCGCATTACAAAGAATATGAGAAAATATGATGTATAATATAGCAATTTTGTATAACAAAAACACTTCAATATTTTAACGAAATAAAGTAAAATGAGGAATGTATTCACATCACGTAAATCATAAGGGGCGATATATATGGAATGGAAACGATATGCAGTTGCAGGGGTAGCTGCTGCAATGACAATTTGCTTCGCCGCAGGCTGTGGCAGCGAAAAGAAAAGTGACGATCAGGGGACGGCACAAAAAAATAAAATTGTGATTGGCCTGGACGATAATTTCCCGCCATTTGGATTTCATGATGAAAGCGGTGAACTCGTAGGATTTGATATTGATATGGCAAAAGAAGCTTCCAAACGATTGGGGATGGAAGTTGAATTCAAGCCGATTGACTGGGACAGCAAAGAAACCGAATTAAAAAGTAAAAAAATAGATGCCATTTGGAACGGCCTGTCTATTACGCCGGAACGGGAAAAACAAATACTCTTCTCTCGTCCCTATGAAAATGGACCGCAGATCTTATTAGTTCGCAGTGATTCGCCTATTCAAGGAAAAGCGGATTTAGCTGGTAAAGTGGTTGGTACCCAACAGGGAAGTACCGGATTGGAAGCCATTAACGCCGAACCGGAACTGCGCGATTCATTTAAAGAATTAAAACAATACTCAGACAATGTCACATCCTTCATGGATTTGGAAGTAGGCCGCGTTGATGCTGTTGTCGTAGCAAAAACAACGGCTGCCTATTTCATGAATAAGAATAAAGCTGATTTCCGTATCATTGACGTGGGATATCCGGATATTCCCAGTGGTGTCGGTATGCGTAAAGATGATGCCGAATTAAAAGCTAAACTTGACAAAGTATTACAGGAAATGCATGATGATGGTACGTCTACCAAGATTTCTGAAAAATGGTTTGGCATTGATATTTCCATGTAAACGGATAGAAACAAGGAGGACAGGTTACGATGAATATAAAAAAATGGATAACCCTAGGTTCTATGACAGTAGCAGCAGCTGCGATGCTGGCCGGCTGTGGTGGACAGGAAAAACAGGCAGAACAAAAACTACCGGATAAAATTGTCATTGGCCTAGACGATAATTTCCCGCCCATGGGATTTCGTGATGACAACGGGGAACTCGTGGGATTTGATATTGATTTAGCTAAAGAAGCAGGAAAGCGCTTGGGCATTCCCGTTGAATTCAAGCCCATTGATTGGGACAGCAAAGAAGCTGCGCTCAAGAGCAAGCAAGTTGATATGCTGTGGAATGGCTTGACGATTACCGAAGATCGGGGTAAACAGATTGCCTTTTCCAAACCCTATTTGAACAACGCACAAATCTTAGTTGTTCGTGCCGATTCACCGATTACAGATAGAGCGGGCCTGGCAGGAAAAATCATTGGAACCCAGGAAGGCAGCAGTTCTGTAGAAGCCTTGGACAAACAAGCAGATTTTAAAAATTCCCTGCAGGATGTCAAAAAATACGGCGATTTCGTTGCCGCTTTTATGGATTTGGAAGTTGGACGGACGGATGGCTTACTGGTCGATAGTGTCGTAGGCCGCTACTATATGAACAAGAAGCCGGGGAAATTTAAAGTCATTGATGATAAAATGGGCGATGAACAATATGGCATTGGCATGCGGCAAGAAGATACGCTGTTACAGGAAAAACTCAATGGTGTGTTAAAAGATATGAGTGCCGATGGAACGATGACAAAATTGTCGCAAAAATGGTTTAACGAAGATATTACGATTAAAGTACAGTAATATAGCGAGGTGGTAGGCCGTCAAGACCTATCACCTTTGTCTGTCTTTTTCATAAGAGAAAATAGGTTAGGAGTTATCATGGAGTATTTATTAAACATTGTGCCTGCTGTGGCAGTAGGCCTGCAAATCACATTGAAAATCTTTTTAATTACGATTGTACTGAGTTTACCGTTGGGGATTCTCATGTCTGTCGGGCGTATTTCCAAGATTATGCCGCTGCGTAAATTTATGGGAGCCTATATCTATGTCATGCGCGGTACGCCGCTCATGCTGCAGATTCTCTTTATTTACTATGGTCTGCCATTTATTATTGAAGGGCTGAAATTGCCGGATTTTCCGGCTGCTATCATTGCTTTCGTCCTAAACTACGCAGCTTACTTTGCAGAAATTTTCCGCGGCGGGATTCAGTCTATTGACCGCGGTCAGTATGAAGGGGCTAAAGTGCTCGGTATGACGTATGTACAAACAATGCGCCGCATTATTTTGCCGCAGGTTGTCAAACGCGTGTTGCCGCCAGTAGCCAATGAAACCATTAACTTGCTCAAAGATACGTCATTGGTGTATATCTTGGCAATGAACGATATTCTTCGTATTACCCGCTCTATCGTACAGCGTGATTTTGATACGACAGCCTTTATTGTAGCCGCTGTGTTCTATCTTTTCTTTACCTTTATTTTGACGAAGGTATTCAGCTATTTGGAAAAACGCTATGCCGTATATGATGAATAAGGGAGGAAGATAGACCATGAGCTTTATTGAAATGAATCAAATTAGAAAAAAATTTGGCAGCTTAGAAGTACTCAAAGACGTTACCCTGCATGTAGAAGAAGGGGAAGTTATTTCCATTATCGGTCCGTCCGGCAGTGGTAAAAGTACGTTTTTACGTTGCCTTTGCCAACTAGAAACGATTGACGGTGGTTCGATTATTGTCGGTGGTGATACGATGGTTAGTCAGCCAGCAGGCAGCGGTAAAGCTGTCTACGCCGAACCGTCAAAAGTACGGGCTATCTGCCGTCGTATGGGCATGTGTTTTCAGCATTTTAATTTGTTTCCCCATATGACCGTTTTGGACAATATTCTAGAAGCCCCGCGTATCGTCAAAGGCATGAAAACTGATGAAATCATGCCGACGGCGAAAGAACTGCTGGAAAAAGTTGGACTATGGGATAAACGGGACGAATATCCATCCCGCCTTTCCGGTGGTCAGCAGCAGCGTGTGGCCATTGCTAGAGCCTTGGCGATGAAACCGGATATTATGCTGTTCGATGAACCGACGTCGGCTCTTGACCCGGAATTGACCGGTGAAGTACTGCGTACGATCAAACAACTTGCCGATGCCGATATGACCATGATTATCGTTACTCACGAAATGGCCTTTGCCAAAGAAGTATCCGATCGGGTCATCTTCATGGCTGATGGTATTATTCAAGAAGAAGGCACACCGCAGCAGATTTTTGAACATCCGGAAAATGAACGAACACAAAACTTCCTAAAATCGATGCTTCGTTTTTAATGCAGCGCATAGTACAACAACACAAAAAAGCCAATTTGCAGCGCATGATATCATGACGGTGCAGTTGGCTTTTTGTGTTATATAAAGTAAATTTTATGGCAATATATATTATTTGAAACGATAGAATAAAAGAGGGCAAACTAAGATTTTATCTATGATAGTATTTCTTTAAAAGTTTTTTATTTGAAGTTTGAAGAAAATAAACGGTCATGCTACAAACGATGCACGTAAAATGGTATGACAAAAAGACTGCAATAAAATGGATTCAACGTTCTCATTTTGTTACAGTCTTTTTGTAGGTTATATTGAGATTTTTAGTTTAAATGTATTATGATGTTTTTTTATCGGGTGGATGATGAGTGTGTATCTCGGTGGGTATCGCTGGTGCGATAGTTATTTCGTGCAGTGTTGGTCGTGGAAGAGGAGGACGAAGAACGTGTTGTTTCTTGGCGGGATGTAGATTTTCGCGTTGTTGCGGCTTCATCACGGGCCGAGGACGTGACGTCTTGTAAGGTGCTGGACAGAGAGGATTTCTTTTCTTCAGCTTCGTCTTTTAAATCACCATATTTAGCCTTGAAACGATTTTCTAATTCTTGCGCTCGTTCCGGATACATAGATTTCAGTTTAGCCAGCAGTTCTGCCTTGCCGGCATTGCCTTTATCTAAGGCGCCCTGCAGGGCTTTGTATTCTTGATAATAGGCAATCCATTGTTTCAATGGGCCATAGTCATTGCTCATGAAAGAATGGACACTGAGGAAGGAAAAAACGATAGTCATAATAAGACAGATGATTACTTTAGCCATTAGTTATTCCTCCTCATTGCACTATTTCGGGTAGAACGGGCCGCTTGCTGACAGGCTTGGCTGGCATACGATGCGGTCAAAGCGGCAAACAGGATTGCCAGCACTCCAAATCCCATGGTCGACAATGAAATGGTCGGCAGTGGCAGGAGATCTGTTAAAAAGTAAGCAGGCAAACTGCGGATGCCAATGCAGGCGAGGATAGCCAGGGCAAAGGCAAAAAATAAAATGCCGCTGACGACGCTAAACAGTGTGCCGATAATATCTAAAAACGGGCTGGCGACTGCTTTGGCTGCGTTAGGCACTTTGGTTTCTTCGGCATCCCATTGGAAATCTTTGCCGGTCTGCGGTTCGTTTTCATACGGACGGCGCTGTGATGACTGGCGATAATAGGATTCGCTGGCTGTGCGCCGTCTCATTCGATCGGGAGTATCGTCCCAGTCATATGGCGAATCACTGTCTTGAGGAGCAGTTTGACGGGATGGGTAGTCAGGATATCCATAGGGTTCTTCAGGCATACGGGGATTATCTTCGGGGACAATCGGTTTGCCGATATAATAGCGATAAATATTTTTGGGATGGCCCAGTTTACAGCATACTTCTTCTTCTGAAAGTCCTTGTTTGGCACCGAGGCGAAATTGTTCTTCACAATCTTCCAGGATGCCTTTTAAATCGGTTTTATCACTGTGACGGAAGTAATACTTTAAGAGGTCCATGAATTCAGTTTTTCTCATGTACTCACCTTTCTAACGATTCTTTTTCAGCAGCGTTTCATATTGCTGATGATAGTTGGCACCGGCTTGCCAGGAGGCAATGCTGACGGCTAAAACCGCAAAAATTAAAATAAAGACGACAAAAGTCGGCATAGCGGGTAAAAATGAAATAGAAGCGAGTGGCTCCATTTCAAAGGCAATGCAGATAGCTACCCAGATTAATAATGCCAATGTTAAACATGTGCCAATACTGCCAATGGTATAGCATAGGATATATAGATGTCTAAGTTTTTGCAATGTTGGTATCAAGTAATATGCCTCCATAAAAATAATACCTAGAGAAAGCCAATACTTCTCTATTATCCAATATAGTAACACAGGCTGTAGGAAAAGGGAATAATAAGACCAATCTTTCTTTTCTTTTATTTCCGCTATATAATGTTAATAATTAATAGTTAGGTATATAGGAGGAGTTACACATGGCAAATTTTGTTCGCTATCATATTGGAGATGTTGTGCAGATGAAAAAGCCCCATCCCTGCGGTTCCAATAAATGGGAAGTACTGCGTATAGGTGTTGATTTTGTAATTCGTTGCTGTGGATGCGGTCATCGGGTTATGATTCCTCGTCCTAAGTTTGAAAAAGCAGTCAAAAAGGTATTACAGTCTGCAGCAGAAGAAAATGAGTAAAAATATGAGTGAATTTGTAAATTTTTTGGAAAAAGGTATTTTTATTTTTGCAGCTTTGTGATACAATTTACATCAACAGTTATTTTATTACTTTACCAAGATAAAGCAATAAAGAAAATATGTGCAAAGGGGGTCATAGAATGAATCATCGTACATTGGATGGAGTAAAAATGCTTCATCATGATGAAATGAGAAATTATGACCGAATCCAAGGAAAAATTATTTCTGTGATTTTGAATCACGGGTGCAAAATTATTGAAACACCTAACTTTGAAGATTATGATGTATATCAGCATTTTTTTCCGCATATGCGTCAGCAAATGGTAAAAACGATTGATACCGACGGCAGAGTGCTGGTGTTGCGACCGGATGTTACGCTGCCGATTGTAGAAACAGCAGCGCGAGAATTTCCAAGATCCAATCAGTTATTGAAATTTGGATATGTCAGCACCGTATTTCGGGAATATTTTGGCCGCAGTACGTATGGTAAAGATTTTTTGCAGGGTGGGATTGAAATCCTCGGTGATTCCAGTCCGGAATGTGATGGTGAAGTCATTATCATGGCTGCAGAAATTTTGAAAGCTGTCGGTGTCGAACATATACGTATTGACATTGGTACAGCTGCGTATACGAAGGCGTTGTTTGATGGACTTCCGCTGAATGAAGAACAAAAAGATACGCTTCGTTCGTATCTGGGAGACCGCAATCTAGTTGCATGTCGTACATATATCGCTTCACTGCCGTTGTCTAGTGATGCTCGCCGAGCATTAGAAGCACTGCCGGTTTTATTTGGTCCCTATGCGCAGACATTGGGTAAAGCCAAGGAACTTTGCATCAACAGCGGAATGCTCAATGCCCTTTCACGGCTGGAACAGATTTATGATTATATTCTGTATGCCGGATTTGCCGATAAAGTACAGTTAGATTTTGGATTTGCCAGCAAACTGGGATATTATACGGATATGGTTTTCAAAGTATATGTAGATGGCGCATTGTATGATGTCATTGACGGCGGCCGGTACGACAGCTTGTCCGCACAGTTTGGTGTAGATCGTCCGGCTTGCGGCTTTGGCATGAATATCAACTTACTGTATGAATTTATGAGTGACGCCGGTTTATTGGAAGATGCCGAGCCTTCCTTCCAGTTGGCCGTTTCCTATACTGCTTCAGATCAGACGATTGTTCGGGACTTGATGCATTGGCGTACCCAGGGATTCCGTGTGGCAGCGTACCCGGATGGGTCTTTTATTGACAGTCGTGATTATAGTATTCATGCGATGTACCGCAATGGTGCGTATTACAAGGATGGACAGATACTGACGGCTGAAGAATTAGAAGAACTGATGAGGAGGCTGTAAGGATGGCAATTCATATCGCCTTGGCAAAAGGCCGTATTCATAAAGTAGTAATGAAATATTTGCAGGAAAGCGGATATGATTTTCCGACATATTCCGAAGACAGCCGTAAGCTCATTTTTGAAGATAGTTGTCAACTGTTGAAAGTTACGTTGGTAAAATCTCCGGATGTGGCTGTTTATGTAGAACGTGGCGCAGCGGATGTAGGCATTGTAGGTGAAGATGTACTCATTGAAGAAGCACCGGGAGCCGATGTATACGAAGTCATGGATTTGGGTATAGGACGCTGCCGCATGGCTGTTGCCGGTATTGCCGGCAAGACGGTAGATATGACCAAACGGATTACGATTGGTACTAAATATCCGCGCATTGCTCGTCAATATTTTGAACAGAATCATCATAGTGTCGATATTATCAAATTGAATGGCTCGGTGGAATTGGCACCAATTGTAGGCTTGTCCGATGTTATTGTAGATATTGTAGAAACGGGAAATACACTGAAAGCAAACGGATTGGAAGTATTGCAGTATTTTATGGATTTTAGTGCTCGCATGATTTGCAATCCCGTGTCTTTCAAGATGAAATATAAAGAAATACATGATTTAATGCAGGTTATTCGAAACAAGGAAATGGAAGCATAATCGAGGGGGAATAGAGGATGGAATGGATAGATGTTCCAACGGATGGACTGACATTGCGGGAAATTCGCCGTATTACAAAGCGAGATCAATCAGAAAGTGCCGATATTCGCGCAAGTGTCGAAGCGATTTTACAAGCTGTACAGGATAAAGGGGATGCAGCTGTACGGGAATTGACGGAAAAATTTGACGGTGTTCGCTTGGATAGCTTTTTGGTAACAAAAGAAGAAATTGAAGAAGCAACAAAAAAAGTCGGCCCGGAATTTATGGCTGTCTTGGAAGAAGCAGCAGATAATATCCGTACGTATCATCAGCGTCAGGTGGAAAAAACATGGATGGATACATTTCGGCCCGGTGTGCGGCTAGGTGCTAAATTTACGCCTATTCAGCGTGTCGGCGTCTATGTACCGGGAGGTACGGCAGCCTATCCGTCTACGGTTTTGATGGATACCATTCCGGCTCATGTTGCCGGTGTTCCTTCGATTGCGGTCTTTACGCCGCCGGCTAAAGATGGCTCTGTCAATCCGTATATTTTAGCCGCTGCGCATGTTGCCGGTGCGACAGAAATCTATAAAGTTGGCGGCGCCCAAGGGATTGCAGCTGCAGCATTTGGAACAGAAAGCATTCCGCCTGTATTTAAAATCGTCGGTCCTGGTAATGCATATGTTGCCATGGCTAAACGCTTGGTTTTTGGTACGGTTGGCATTGATATGATTGCCGGCCCGAGTGAAGTAGGTATTTTAGCTGACCATGATGCCAACCCCGTATGGATTGCGGCTGATTTGCTAGCACAGGCAGAACATGACCGCCGGGCTGCCGTATTTCTGGTTACGCCGAGTGCGGCGTTAGCCAGTGCTGTTGAAAAAGAAGTACAGCGACAGCTGGAAGAATTACCGCGAAAAGAAATTGCATCGGCATCTGTAGAAAACCATGCCAAAGTATTTATTACTAAAGATAAAGACCAAGCCGTAGATATTATGAATCTGATTGCACCGGAACACTTGGAAATCGAATTTTCTGATGCCGAAGCGTATGTCGATAAAATCGTTAATGCCGGGGCTATTTTCATCGGTTCGTATACGACAGAACCCTTAGGCGATTACTTTGCTGGACCGAATCATACGCTGCCGACGATGGGAACTGCTGCATTTTCTTCGCCGCTAGGGGTTTATGATTTTGTCAAACGGAGCAGCTTGCTGCAGTACAACAAAGAAGCCTTTGAAGCCGTTGCCCATAAGGTCATTCAGTTTGCTAATGTAGAAGGATTGCAGGCCCATGGCCTTGCTGTAAGGAGAAGAATAGATGAATAAATCTTGGCTTCGCAATACGATTCGTTCGTTTGAACCCTATAAAGTACCGGAAATCAAAGAAAATATAGTCATTAATGCCAATGAAAGTCCCTATAATATCTTTGATTTTCCCGCTGTGAAAGCGGATTTTTTGGCACGCTTGGATACGATGCCATCCTATCATTATCCCGATCCCTTTGCAAAAGAACTGCGAGCTGCATTGGCTGATTATGTATCCTGCCAGCCTGAAGAAGTTCTTGTGGGTAACGGCGGTGATGAAATTATCAGCTTGATTATCAATACATTTATCAACGAAGGCGATACGCTTCTTATTCATACACCGACTTTTGATATTTATGGTATTGATGCGGAAGTTGTCGGCGGTAAGGTCGTTTCCGTACCGGATTTGCCGGGATTTAAGCGCGATACCCAGACATTTTTGGCAAAAGTGAAAGAACTGCAGCCCAAAGTAACGATGCTTTGTAATCCCAATAATCCGACAGGAGACATAGTGCCATTAGCTTATTTAGAAGAAGTTTTGCAGGCTTCCCAAAATCCCGTTGTCATCGATGAAGCGTATTTGGAATTTTCCGGACAAGAAAGTATTATATCTAAGTTGGGACAATATGATAATCTGATTGTTATTCGCACCATGTCTAAAGCCTTTGGTTTAGCTGGCATGCGCCTTGGCTATGCAGTCGCGCAAAAAGATATGATTGATGCCTTATCACTAACTAAGCTGGTATACAATATGAATATCTTGACCCAGGCTGCCGGATTAGCTGCGTTAGCTCATCGGGACGAAGTGTTGCAGCATAATGTACCGCCAACCATTGCTGCACGGGACTATTTATATACAGAACTGAATAAAATCGATGGCGTGACAGCATATCCCAGTGTGACGAATTTTGTATTAGTCCATGTACCGGATGGACCGGCAATGGTCAAGGCATTGAGCCAGGCCGATATTTGTGTTCGTTTTTATAAAGCGGTAGATTTGAAAAACTGCCTGCGTATTACAGCGACGACGATGGATGTTGTACAGCGTGTCGTAGCCGTATTTCAAAAGGAGGCTGTCCATGCGTAGTGCACAAGTAGAACGGGAAACGGCAGAAACGCAGATTGCCGTTTCACTCAATATAGATGGAACAGGCACGTTTGCCGGTACGACAGGCATTGGCTTTTTTGATCATATGATGAATCTTCTAGCTTGTCACAGCGGTATGGATATTACACTCCATGTACATGGTGATTTAGATGTCGATACGCATCATACCTTGGAAGATTTGGCGATTGTCTTTGGCGATGCATTGACAAAGGCCCTGGGGGATAAAAAGGGCATTCATCGTTACGGTATGTTTTACTGCCCTATGGATGAAGCCTTGACGCGTATCGTGATTGATTTGAGCGGTCGTCCGTATTTGGTATATGATGTATCGCTGGGGGTTGAACGGATTGGAACATTTGAAACGGAAATGTTGAAAGAATTTCTTTATGCTCTTTCTGTTCATGGCAAAATGAATTTGCATGTAGCTAATTTGTATGGTGAAAATGCCCACCATATTGTTGAATCTATTTTTAAAGGATTAGGACATGCACTGCGGGAAGCCGTTCGTGTCGATGGAGATGAAAACAGCGTACTTTCTACTAAAGGGGTGTTGTAATGTATGAAAATTGCAATTATTGATTATGAAGTAGGAAATTTGGCGAATGTATATAATGCATGGAAGCGGCTGGGTGTAGATGCCGTCATTACGCGTGAACCGGGCGTGATTCGCGATGCGGATATGATCGAACTGCCAGGGGTAGGGGCTATTCGTGATGCCATGGCCAATTTGCAGAAATTTGATTTAATTCCCTTGTTAGAAGAACAAGTTAATAGCGGTAAGTTTTTTATGGGTGTATGCTTGGGGATGCAGGCCTTATTTGAAACAGATTACGAAGGCGGTACGTATCAAGGGCTTGGTTTTTTACCGGGTGAAATTGTGCCGTTTCACACGCGCTTAAAAGTTCCGCATATGGGTTGGAATGAATTAGAGTTTCGAGAAGCGCATTGGCTGCAAAAAGGTCTTCCGGCGCATCCGTATGCCTATTTTGTTCACTCGTATTTGAAATCGCCGGCCGATACACCGGATGTGATTGCAACGGCTTCGTATGGTCAGCCTGTACCGGCTATCTGCGGTAAAGACAATGTGTTGGGATTCCAATGCCATCCGGAAAAAAGCGGCCGTGTAGGCGAACAGCTTTTGCAGAATGTTATCGACTATGTAACGAAGAAAGGATAAGAAGATGATTGTATTTCCGGCTATAGATATACAAAATGGACATGCTGTTCGTTTACGGCAAGGAGTCAAAGAAGATAGTACGACGTATTTTGACGATCCTGTAGAAGCTGCCGTTAAATGGTGTGAAGAAGGCGCATTGTTTTTGCATGTTGTCGATTTGGACGGTGCTTTTTCCGGCAGTCGCTGCAACGCAGAAATTATTGGCAAAATTTGTGATGCCGTCGATATTCCGGTTGAAGTAGGCGGCGGTATTCGCAGTGAAGAAGCAATTCAAAGTTATTTGGATGTCGGCGTGAATCGGGTTATCATTGGGTCAAAAGCCGTAGAAGATGAAGCGTTTATTACGGAAATGGCTAAAAAATATGGCTCATCTCTGGCTGTCTCTATTGATGCAAAAGGCGATGTTGTAGCGACGCGCGGCTGGGTAGACGGCAGCGATAAAAAAGTACTGCCCTTTGCACAGTTTTTGTTGTCTATTGGTATCAAGACAATCGTCTATACGGATATTAGTCGTGACGGCATGCTGACAGGACCGAATATGGAAATGCTGGAACAACTGCAGCAGTTACCGTATATACGCTTGATTGCTTCTGGGGGTATGAGCAGTATTGAAGACTTGAAAAAACTGCAGGCCATGCATGTATATGGTGCGATTACTGGTAAAGCTTTATACGAGGGGAAAATTACGATGGAAGAAATTCGGCAGTTAGGGGGAATGTAGCATGTTGGCAAAACGAATTGTACCATGTCTGGACGTACGTGACGGTCGTGTCGTAAAGGGGAAACAATTTAAAAACATACAAGATGTGGACGATCCCGTTAAATTAGGAAAATATTATTCTGACCAAATGGCTGATGAATTGGTGTTTTATGATATTACGGCGACTCATGAAAAACGGCATATTTTTATTAATGTCGTACGTGCTGTTGCAGAAACAATTACGATTCCCTTTACGATTGGCGGCGGCATTAGCAGTATTGATGATTTTTATCAGGTATTGCGGGCTGGTGCGGATAAAGTGTCTGTCAATTCAGCAGCCGTTAGACGACCGGAATTAATTCGGGAAGCAGCGCAGCGGTTTGGCAGTCAGTGCGTCGTACTTTCAATTGATGCCAAACGGGATGGAAAAGGCGGTTGGCAGGTCTATGTCGAAGGCGGCCGTAAAAACACGGGAATCGATGCCATTGCCTGGGCTAAACAAGGCGTAGCTCTTGGTGCCGGTGAAATTTGCATGAATTCCATGGATTCAGACGGTGAAAAAGCTGGATTTGATTTGGAGCTGAATCGCCGCTTAGCAACAGAACTTCCTGTACCGATTATTGCATCTGGTGGTGCCGGCACGATGGAAGATTTTAAACATGTCTTTGATGTTGGCGTCGATGCGGCGTTAGCTGCATCGGTATTTCATTTTGGACAAATTGGTATTCCTGATTTGAAGACGTATTTACAACATGAAGGAATTCCTATGAGAGGGGCAGAAGAATAATGGATACAGTAGCAATACAAGATATACAGTTTAATGCGCATGGTTTGATTCCAGCTGTCGTACAGGAAGCAAGAAGTGGTAAAATTCTTATGGTAGCGTATATGAATAAAGAATCCTTGCAAAAGACCGTAGAAAGCGGCGAAACATGGTATTTCAGCCGTAGCCGCCAACAGCTTTGGCATAAAGGAGAAACATCGGGGCATTTCCAAAAAGTACGTGATATTTTGGTGGACTGTGATGCAGATACGCTGCTTGTTCTTGTCGATCAGACTGGAGCAGCCTGCCATACAGGTCATAAATCATGCTTTTTCCGTCGGTTAGCCAGCTGGGATGGCACGTACACAGGCAATTTGTCGATGTTGTCGGATTTAAAAGATGAAATCAAAGAAAAACGATTGCACCCAACGGAAAAATCATATACAGCATATTTGCTGCAAACGGGTATTGATAAAATTTGTAAGAAAATCGGCGAAGAATCATCAGAAGTAATCATTGCTGCCAAAAATGCAGATCCCGTTACCAAAGATACGTCGGCAGAAGCGGAAAATCTCCGTTTAGAAGTTTGCAAGGAATCTGCTGATTTATTGTATCATTTGTCTGTGTTATGGGAAGATACAGGCGTGACAGTCAATGATGTAATGAAAGTATTAGAAGAACGGTCTCATGTCAAAGGAAATAAAAAGACAGTAGGTCATTTGGATAAAACGTTCTAAGGAGTGTCTATGAAAAAAGTTATTTTTGATGTAGACGGTGTACTTTTAAGTGAAAAACGCTATTTTGATGTGTCCGCTCTCGTCGTATGGGAATGGTATTATAGCCCGGCATATATGCATTTGGGCAATGAAATGGTGACAGCAGTGCTGACAGATGAACAAATCGATACCATACGCGCCCGGTTTTGGAAGAATGATGCCATTTTAACGTGGCTTAAACAGCATGGTGTCAACAGCAACTGGGATATGGTACATGCGCACATTGTAGTGACGCTATGGCTGATGCTGGAAGCCTATATGAAAGAACACGGCCCGGTTGATATCGTATTGCGGATACCGGAAGATGTGCAGTATTTGGGATCGTTGCTACATGGATACGAGGTGCCGTCTGCTGATCAGGTGATACGTCGCTTGATGAATGTCGTTCCTGACAGAGCCGATAAAGATGAAGTATTTACGTATTTAGCTAACGCCGTATCTTCTTCACTGGGAAGACAGTCTCAGCAATGGACGCCGTTAAATTCGCCGTTGTGGCAGATGCATTTCGAAGCTTTCCAAGATTGGTACTTTGGTGATGATTTATATGCGAAAACGTATAAAAAACAGCCCTATGCGAAGGGAAAAGAAGGCTTTTTGCGTCGAGAAGAACCGTTGGGGACCGTTGAAGGCATTCGTCATATGTTTCAAGAACTCAAACGGCGGGGATATGAAATTGCCATTGCGACTGGACGGTCTCAGATGGAAATGCAGATTCCCTTTGAAACGTATCACTGGCTGGAAGAATTTGATCCGATATATACAGCCACATATACGGATGTAGAAGCGGCATCGAAACAATTAGGCATGTCGTTGGATAAACCTAATCCCTTTGCCTATTATTTAGGTGCTTTTGGAAAGTTTCCGAAACAGTATGAAGCGTATGTGGAACATCCGGATGAATTTAAGAAGGGAACATACTATATCGTTGGTGATTCGCTGGCTGATGTTTGGTGTGCGAAAGCCATGGGAGCTGTCATGATAGGTACGCTGACCGGATTAGATGGACAAACGGCACGAACTATGTTTGAAAAAGAACAAGCCGATTATATCGTAGATTCTGTAGAAGATATTTTAAAAATTTTATAAAAAGGATGGCTTATAGCCCTGTCTTAGCGTATGCATCAAGACAGGGTTTCTTATATACTATGTTTATCGTATTTTATGGTAGTATTATTTTAAATTTTCATCAAGCTGTGCTATGATAGAAACGGTAATTTTTAGTATTAGATAGAGAGAGGTAATTATGCTTTTAAGTGAATTAAAAAAAGGAGAAAGTGCTAGTGTATTAGCCATTCAAGGAACTGGTGCCTTGCGGCATCATTTACTGGATATGGGACTGACACCGCAGACGGTTGTTACACTGCGCAAAGTCGCACCGATGGGAGATCCTATCCAGATTCAGCTTCGGGGGTATGAACTGACGTTGCGATTATCTGATGCGCAGGCTGTAGAAATAGAACGAGTCAGCCAACAGCAATCGGTATCGCTAGATAGGGAACACAAGTTAGTAGATCATCCGCGTATTGGTGAATTGGGGGAAGCCGGAGATTACTGTATTCAAAAAATCGGCGAAGATATTCCCAAGGGACAACCGATTACGTTTGCCTTGGCGGGAAATCAGAACTGCGGTAAAACGACATTGTTTAACCAATTAACGGGGGCTAGACAGCATGTAGGCAATTTTCCCGGCGTTACTGTCGATAAAAAAGAAGGAACAATGCGAAAGCATCCGGAAGCGACGGTCATTGACTTACCGGGAATCTATTCGCTGTCGCCGTATTCTAATGAAGAAATTGTTACGCGTGATTATTTGCTGAAAGAACAGCCAACGGCCATTATCAATATTGTCGATGCGTCCAACTTGGAACGAAATCTATATTTGACCATGCAGTTGATGGAATTAGGGATTCCCATGGTGCTGGCATTAAATATGATGGACGAAGTGCAAAAAAATGGCGGCTCTGTTCGACTCAACGAATTAGAACATTGTTTGGGAATTCCTGTTGTGCCGATTTCTGCTGTTAAAAATCAAGGCATAGGTGAATTAATTGACCATGCCATGCATGTTGCTCTGCAGCGAGAAGCACCGGCACAAATCGATTTTTGTAAAGATACGCCTGTTTTAGGCGACCCTGTTGGGGCTGTGCATCGCTGTATTCATGCTGTAGCGCATTTAATTGAACCGTTTGCAAAAAAAATATCCATTCCGGTTCGATTTGCAGCGACGAAAGTGATTGAAAAAGATACGCTGCTGATGAAACAACTGGCATTGCCGGAAGGTGAACAGGCAGCACTCAATCATATTATTGAAAATATGGAAAAAGAAAGTGGCATGGATAGAGAAGCAGCTTTAGCCAATATGCGGTTTTCTTATATTGAGCAATTATGCAGACGAACTGTTGTGAAGCCCCATGAAAGTTTGGAACATAAGCGCAGTGTGTCGATTGATAAAATACTGACCGGTACGTATACGGCCATTCCGGCATTTTTAGCGATTATGGCGTTTATTTTTGTCATGACTTTCAATTATGTAGGTGCGTATTTATCAGATGGCATGGCTGTTTTGGTAGATGCGGCGATTGCTGGTATTGATGAAGGATTAACTGTTTTACAGGTAAATCCAGTACTCCATTCTTTGATTACCGATGCCGTTTGTAAGGGCATTGGCAGTGTCTTTAGTTTTTTACCGACCATTGTACTGTTGTTTTTCTTCTTATCTATTTTGGAAGACACCGGTTACATGGCACGTGTTGCCTTTGTCATGGATAAACTGTTGCGAAAAATTGGCCTTTCCGGACGTAGTGTTGTCCCAATGCTGGTAGGATTCGGCTGCAGTGTACCGGCGATTATGGCGACACGGACTTTATCGAGTGAACGAGATCGCAAGATGACTATTTTGCTTACGCCGTTTATGAGTTGCAGTGCCAAACTTCCTATTTATGGTTTTTTGACGACTGCTTTATTTCCGGCACATGTACGAGGGATTGTTGTTATCTCATTATATCTGATTGGCATTCTTTGCGGCATAGCCTATGCTGTCTATTTGAAAAAGTTTTACTACAAAGGGCAGCCGGTTCCGTTTGTTATGGAACTGCCTAATTACCGCATGCCGGGTGCATTAAGCGTCTGTCGGCTGATTTGGGATAAAGCTAAGGGCTTTATTCAAAAGGCCTTTACTGTTATTTTTGCGGCAACGATTATTGTTTGGTTTTTGGAAACCTTTGATACGTCCTTTAATGTGGTAACTACGCCGGATACCAGCTTGATTGCATTGTTGGGAAATTTCATTGCACCTATTTTTGCACCCTTAGGGTTTGGCGATTGGCGAGTAGCGACAGCTATTGTAACTGGTTTTATGGCCAAGGAAAGCGTTGTATCTACAATTACGGTCTTGCTGCAAAGTGATATTTCAGTATTGCCGACGATATTTACGCCCTTTACGGCGTTTGTATTTTTAGTATTTACCTTACTGTATACGCCATGTGTAGCTGCCATCGCAACGGTTCGACGTGAAATGGACAGCGGTAAAGCTGCGTTAATAGTCGTTGTTACGCAATGCGTGATTGCCTGGGTTGTGGCATTTATTGTTCATACGCTCGGCGTATTGCTTGGATTTTAGTTTGACGTGTACATAAAGTAGCATAACATATACTAAACGCAACATGTAAAACTTCATAGTAAAAAGAGCCGTCATCCAATGGCAAAAGCGCATTGGATGACGGCTCTTTTCATGTTATAGCGTGTAATTTTTAGATTATAAATCCATGGTTCTATTTTTGGACCAATGGTTTCATCACGCGGTATAAAATAGCCGCAATGACAATGGAAGGAACGGAATTAACGGCCATAGAAATGCCGCAGTTGATAGCACTGACATAGGCAACTTCTTGGGCATAGCCGAGAAAATAGTATTTAAACGCATAGCGAATAATGGGTTCAGTTATTACGTTGATAATACAGCCGCCGATAGCCGCGATGATGACATAGAGTACTTCTTTTTTGAGTGAATGAACTTGCTCTAAATGAAGAATCGAAAAGGCAATGCACGTAATTGAACCGCCTAAAATAAATTTAGCAACAAATGTTGGCGGGGCAGATGTTACATATCCTGTCAGTAAGTCAGCAAGCGTTAGTCCGACAGCACCGGATAAGGCTCCGTACGTTCCTCCTAGTAATACGGAGGCTAAAATAACGAAGGCATAGCCGATGTATAATTTACCTGTCAATCCAAGTCCCATCGGAATTTCAATGCGTAAGTAAAAGAAACAAATGAAAGCCATAGCAGCAAATAAGCCGGCTAATGTAAGCTTTCTGATTTTATCATGATTCATGATAAAACCTCCCTCCCTGAAATAATACGCAACAGCGTGACATTAGTATACAACAATACTGTCATGATTTAAATATACAGATTTGCAAAATTTTTTATAGTACAGATTAACAAGAAAAAATAAAAAACATAAGATAATAGCACAACTATTTTAAAAATAAATAGAAAATAACAAAAATAAAAAAGGTATAATAATAAATTTATCAATATATTAAACGATTTACTATTTACAAAATTAAAATACCGTGCTATACTTCTTACCATATTAAAAAGTATATTTGAAGAAGACAAATGTGCTTTATTGATATAATATTTGAAGTTTGATAGGAGTAGTTCAAATAAGCTGGGATGGAGGGATCGGTTATGGATGTAGGGGGCATATTAAAAGAGTTAAATAATTTTGTCTGGGGACCTATTATGCTGGCGTTTCTCGTAGGAACAGGCGTTTTTCTTACGGTTCGGTTGAAGTTTTTACCATGGCGCAATTTATGGTATGCTATCAGCATGATTTTTCGTAAGGGAAAGCATACTGGAGATATTTCTCCGTTTCAGTCGTTGATGACAGCATTGGCGGCAACTGTAGGAACCGGTAATATTGTAGGTGTAGCGACGGCATTGGTATTGGGGGGACCGGGAGCACTGGTTTGGATGTGGATTAGTGCCTGCTTTGGTTTGTCAACAAAATATGGTGAATCCGTATTGGCCGTCAAATATAGAGAAGTTAACAGCGTTGGGGAAATGGCTGGCGGTCCTATGTATGCGATGAAAAATGGCATTAAAAATAAGCTGGCTAGCCGGACGTTAGCGTGGTTGTTTGCGTTCTTTGCTGTCTGTGCTTCCTTTGGCATTGGCAATATGACACAGGCTAACTCAATTTCTTCCGCATTATTTACGAGTTATGAAATTCCGACATGGATCGTTGGTATTATCATTGTACTTGCTTCGTTAGCTATTTTTGTTCGTGGTATTAAAGGAATTGGTAAAGTTTCCAGTATCGTTGTTCCTTTTATGGCAGGATTTTATTTTATGGCAGCCATTATTGTCATTATCGTCAATGCAGCGGCATTACCGGCAGGGATTGCTGAAATGTTCCGCATGGCCTTTTCGTTTGAATCGGTTGCCGGCGGCATCGGCGGTTCTATTGTCGCATCTATGTTGACCGCCATGCGCTGGGGCGTCGCTCGCGGCGTTTTTTCCAATGAAGCCGGTCTTGGCTCAGCACCGATTGCAGCAGCGGCAGCGCAGACAGACCATCCGTCGCGTCAAGGTTATGTTAACATGACAGGCACATTTTTTGATACAATGATTATTTGTATGCTTACGGGCTTGGTTATTGCTTCATCGGGCGTGTTAGGCACGATAGATCCGGCAACGGGCAAGCTCGTTACGGGTGCGCAGCTGACGATAGCGGCATTTAGCACTGTATTTGGAGAATATGGAAAATTTATTGTTTCTATCGGTCTGACGCTTTTCGCATTTTCAACTATTTTGGGTTGGGAATATTATGGAGAAAAAGCACTGGAATATTTGATTAAAAATCGTAACGTGATTATGGCATACCGTATTGTCTTTAGTTTAATTACGTATGTAGGGGCTACGCAAACATTAGATATGGTATGGAATTTCTCGGATACGATGAATGGGTTAATGGCAATCCCAAATCTCATTTGTCTTTTGTGGCTGAATAAAGATATTGCTAACGAATGTTTTGAATATCAAACGAAGGTAGTTGTTCCCGAAAAACGAGGGGAAAAAGTGGATTATGACACCATCCATGCTGAACCGTAACGAAGCAGGGATGAAATAGTGCAATTTCATCCCTTCCCTCTATATCCTATCCCCGTCTAATGACCTATTGGCTCAATAGACAAAAAATAAACGTCTGACATATGCGGTCAGGCGTTTATTTTTTGTATGATACAGACAAATACAGGCAGATTGTGTATACTAAAAAGAAATAGAGAAAGAAAGGCTGTGTGTATATGAAGAAGCATTTGGTTATTGTCCGCGGCGGTGGTGATTTGGCGACAGGCGTTATACAGGCACTGCAGCGTGCGGGATTTCAGCTGTTGGCACTAGAGGTTCCTGATCCGTCAGCTATTCGGCGGCAGGTTGCCTTGTCGGAAGCAGTCTACGATGGCAGTGCCGTAGTAGAGGATATCACTGCTCGTCTTTGCCGCAGCGGACAGGCGATAGAAAAGGCTTGGCGCAGCGGTGAGGTCCCAATTCTAATTGACCCGCAGGGCAAGTCGATTGCTGAACTAAAACCATGGGCCGTTGTCGATGCAATTTTAGCTAAAAAGAACGTAGGAACAACAAGAAATATGGCCCCTCATACAATTGCCTTAGGACCGGGATTTACGGCAGGCGTAGATGTGGATGTCGTCATAGAAACAAAACGGGGCCATAACTTGGGCCGTCTCATCTATAAGGGAGAAGCCGCACCCAATACGGGAATTCCCGGCATGATTGCCGGTTTTGGCAAAGAGCGGGTTATTCATAGTCCATCGTCAGGCTATTTCTATGGATTAACGGTGATTGGCGATATGGTAGAAAAAGGACGGCCTATTGGTGTCATTACACAAGAAGCACTTCCAGACGGTGTAAAGCCTGCAGTGGCAATGGGCATTCCTGTACCGGCAACGCTTACGGGGTTGCTGCGCGGCATGATTCGCAGTACCTATCCTGTTGTATCGGGATTTAAAATAGCCGATATTGATCCCCGAAAAGATGAGCTTAAAAATTGTTTTACCATTTCTGATAAAGCTCGCTGTTTGGGAGGTGCTGTACTGACGGCACTTTGTGCGATGATGCAGCAGGAAAAATAATATGATGGTTTATTTCCAACTGGAACGTATAATACCGACAGATGTTCGTATCAAAGACATCTGTCGGTATTATACATATAACGATACAGTTAGATAATGTGGAAAAACATAAAATCAGCCATTTGCTGTAAACCGGGAGCAATCGTATCAAGTTCTAATGTTTCATGAATGGTATGTTCACCATGACTGCGGCAGATGCCAAAGGAAATAGCCGGAATTCCCAAGTGAAGCGGAATATTGGCGTCCGTACTGCCGGATTGCCATACTATTGGTAATCCTTGCGCATTGCGGACAGCTTCGTAACGGTCATATAATTCAGCTTTTAATATACCGTTGCTGCAAGGACGTTCGCCTAAAAGCTGTTGGGTAATATGAATTTTATCTGTTTGGGAATCTTGCAGAATTTTTTCGACAGCGGCATCCAATTTTTCTAATTCATCCATCGATTCACTGCGTAAATCCAAAGTAAATGTGGCTTTGGCAGCAATGGAATTGACTGTTGTGCCGCCGGAGATTGTTCCGACATTATACGTTGTCCGCGGTTTGTTAGGAACGGTCATTGTATATAATTTGGCAATTATTGAAGATGCAATGGCGATGGCATTGTCGTTGCCAAAATGCATCCAGCTGTGACCGCCTTCAGCATCAATGGTTACGGCATAGCGGCGGGAACCGACAGCCAAATTGACAGCTGTATCAAACGTGCAGTCTACGGCGACTACTTCAGCTGTACGGTCTTTCCATTTCGCCATGATGTGACGCATGCCGTTGAGATTACCCAATCCTTCTTCACCGACATTAAAGGCAAAGAGGATACCTGTGGGCAGGCTGATGTGCAGTTCGCGAATCATTTTGATGAGAAAAAGCAGCCCGGCTACGCTGGCACTGTTATCGCCGCATGATGGTGCTGCCAATATATTGCCATGAATGGCAGGTGTAATGGTGTCGAGTTGGTTAAATACCGTATCTATATGGGCATTATACAAGGGAAATTTCTCTGTTTTGCTTACTTCATGCGGATAGATGACATTGCCTGCTTCATCGATATATGCATTTTGGATACCCAGGTTTTTCAAATATTGCAATACCCATGATGCCTTCTTCTCAGTATGTCCTGTTGAGGAAGGAATGGAAGAAATGGTGCAAATTAAATCGGGTACTTCTTGAACATGCGCGGCAATATACTGATGAATGTTATGCTGTAGTTTTTTATTCATTTTCGCAATCTCCTTTATATATTTAAAAATAAAAAGATAATAACATTACAATAAAAATAAATAAAACGTTTGACTTATTATAAAATTTATTGTATCATCATAACATGCAATGGCGCATACATCAATGAGCCATTGCATTTTTTTTAGCAGCTGTTTTGTTTTATTGAGGGGAAAACAAAGCAGAAGATACTAGGGGGGAGATTCTTTATGGGGACTTATATTGTAAAGCGTTTAGCCATATCGATTCCAGTATTGTTTCTTATTTCAGTAGGAGCATTTATACTGGTGCATTTGACGCCAGGCGATCCTGCCGATATGTATATTACACCGGATATGACGCCGGCGCAAATTGAAATGACCAGAGCCGCTTTGGGGCTGGATAAGCCATTACTTATTCAATATGTAGACTGGATTGGTAATTTCTTGGCAGGCAATTTGGGATTTTCGTTTGGCAATCGGCAACCGGTATTAGATATTATTGCACAACGATTGACGCCGACCTTGCTGCTGATGAGCCTGAGTTTATTAGTTGCTTATATTACGGCAATTCCGTTAGGAATTTGGGCAGCTCTTCGTAAAGATACTATATGGGATCGCTGCATTATTGGCTGGACATTTTTAAATGTTTCTTTTCCGCCATTTTTCTTAGGCCTCGCATTGATTTATGTGTTTGCTGTACAGTTGGACATTTTCCCGACAGGCGGTATGAGTGTACTGGGAAGTGATGGCGATGCAGAAGACTTAATTCTGCATTTGGTATTACCTGTACTTGTTATGGCGTCACAATTTTCAGCGAACATGATTCGTTACGTTCGTTCCAGCGTGATAGATGTGATGCATCAAAACTATATCCGGACAGCGCTTGCCAAAGGACTCAGCTGGCCGCAAATTTTATGGCATCATGTACTGCGTAATTCTCTGATTCCTATTATTACTGTTATTGGAACAGATTTACCGAAAATTATTGGCGGCGCTGTTATTACGGAACAGATTTTTCAGTGGCCCGGCATTGGCTCGTTAACGGTTGCGGCGATTAATTCGCGTGATTATCCGGTATTGATGGCTATTGTCATATTATCTGCTGTGGCTGTATTGATTGCCAACATTATTATTGACATATTATACGCTGTTATTGACCCGCGCATTACCTATGGAAAATAAGGGGGAAGTCATATGGATCCAAAAAAATTCGTATTGCTGCATCAAACGCAAGGGGCGGCAAACATGTCTGCTGGCAGGATGCCGATAGAAAAAGAGCAGGTACCTGCAGAAGAATTAGAATCATGGGGGAAAATAACATGGCGCAGGTTCTGTCAAAATAAAGCTGCCGTATACAGCCTGATTATTTTGATTATTACCATTTTAATTGCTGTTTTGGCTCCTGTGATTGCACCGTACGATCCGGCACAGACTGTAGGCGCTTTTGACGAAAGTCCGTCAGCATCATTTTTATTAGGAACGGATGATGTAGGACGGGATGTACTGAGCAGGCTTATTTATGGGTCTCAAGTTTCTTTGATTGTTGGGATTGGTTCTGTTGCCATCTATGCCTTTATTGGTGTTACGTTAGGATTGCTTTCCGGTTATTTTGGCAGTTGGCTGGATGGTTTGATTATGCGTATTACAGAAGTATTTATGTCGTATCCGCAGTTTATGATTATACTGGTTATTGTCAGCCTGATTGGCCCCAATATGATGACTGTTATGCTGGTTATGGGCTTGATGGGCTGGCCGCCGATTTGTCGTTTGGTTCGTGGTGAAGTCATGCGAATAAAAACGATTGATTATGTATCGGCAGCGATTGTGACCGGGTATTCGCCTTGTACGATTGTATTTCGTCATATTTTGCCGAATGTGTTGTCACCGATTTTAGTTAACTGCACCTTTGGTATAGCACAAGCTATTTTAATTGAAGCAGCGCTTAGCTTTTTGGGAATGGGCGTACAGCCGCCGGCTTCCAGCTGGGGCAATATGCTGACAAGTGCTCAGTCCATTATGATTTTGTCAGAAGAACCATGGCGCTGGATTCCGCCCGGTATTGCTATTTTAATCGCCGTACTGACGATTAACTTTTTGGGAGATGGCCTTAATGAAGCCATCAATGGAGATACCAAGTAATCATGGCAGTGACACAACGCTCAATGGGCACTGTGTTTAGGTTATATACTATTGCTTTTAGAGAGGGGTAATTGATATGGGTCTATTACACTGGATTCACAGAAAAAGAAATCTTGTATTAGCTGTTTCCATGGCATTAGGGGTTGCCATGCTGAGCGGCTGCGGCGGTTCGGGAGGAAGTTCCGGCGGCAAGGGAAAGACGAACTTGACGATTGGCATGACTAATGCGCCAGCCGGATTTAATCCGTTGTTTAATCCGGATATTGCCGGACAGTTTACGTTACGGTTTATGTACGATACACTGCTGGGCATGCCGGAACCTAATAAATTCACACCACAGCTGGCAGACAGTTTTGATACGCAGGATAATCAAATGTTTACGATTAAACTGAATGAAAAAGCAAAATGGTCGGATGGGCAGCCGATTACGGCAGAGGACGTTGTGTTTACGTTGAATACGATTGCCAATCCGAACGTAGAAACAACAAAAGGCTCGTACATTTGCATGCTTGACGGCGTCAATAACGTTGGCAAATTGGAAAGCGGCGATAAAATTCCCGGTTTGGAAGCAAAAGATGAACATACCGTTGTCTTACGTACCAAACGGCCTGTAGACCCAAACTATATTAAGAGCATGTTAGGATTTGAAGTGTATATTATTCCAAAGCATGTCTTTGAAAAGATTAATCCGGCTGATATTGGTACATCTGATGCGGTTACGAAACCGACCGTTACTAGCGGCACCTATAAATTCGTCGATTATAAAACCAATGATCATGTCGAACTGGCTTCTAACGATGAATATTATAAAGGTACGCCGAAATTGAAAAAAGTGTTCTTGAAAGTGATGAACGGCACGAATCTTGTGACGGAACTGAAATCGGGTAATGTACAGCTCGCAGCTTCCGGCGGTATTGGTGTTATTCCTATCAAGGATTTGGATGTACTCAAAAAAGACAGCAAATTGGATGTGAAAACGGCACCATCTCTGAATACGCAATATTTAGAAATCAATAATCAAAACCCATCATTTAATGTGAAATTCCGTCGTGCCGTCACGATGGCTATCAATCGGCAGCAGCTTTGTGACGACCTGTATAAAGGAACAGCCCAACTTGTTCCGACAGTATATACCTTAGTCAGCCCGGTATATGATAAGAGCGTTGCGCCTTTACCGTTTGATGTAGAAAAAGCAAAAGCAGAATTGGCTGCATCCGGATTTGATACGTCTAAAGAAATTACGCTTCAAGTTCCTATTGGCAATGTACTTCGTGAACAATCAGCTGACCTTATTCAGCAGAATCTCCAAGCTATCGGCCTCAATGTAAAACAGCAGAAGCTTGACTTCCCGTCTGTATTGGCCAATGCCAAGAAAGGCGATTATGAAATGATGCTGCTTGGCTATGCATTGAATGCGGACCCGGATTACAGCCAGTACTTTGTACCGGGCGGCGGCAGCAACTTCGGTCACACCGATGATGCCAAATTGACGGAAATGATGACCAATGCCGCTTTAATGACCAATGCGGATGAACGGAAAGCTGCATATAGTGAAATTCAGAAATATATGCGGGATAATCAGTTTGTCGTTTCGTTGTATGAAACAGATCAGATTATGGCACAGAGCAAAAACCTCAAAGGCGGCATCAAAGATTTCTGGGAAGGCTCCTTGGATGACTTGTATGAATGGCACTTTGAATAAAACATAGGTACAAGTGGGAAACGCACGCCGTGGCGTGTATCGTCATGGTGTGCGTCATCTTGCATTTGATTTGTGAAATCATATATACATCATATGAAATGACGAAGAATAGAAGGTGGCATGATGGGAGAAAAAAAGATAGGGGAACCCATTTTACAGGTAAAAGATTTACATGTATCCTTTCATACCTTAGAAGGAACAGTTAATGCGGTACGCGGTGTGACATTTACGCTGAAACGAGGCGAAACCTTAGCACTGGTAGGGGAATCAGGCAGCGGCAAATCTGTTTCAATGAAAGCGATTAACAGGGTCTTGCCGGGTAATGCCTTCTTTGATAGCGGTGAAATTATCTATGAAGGAAAAAATTTACTGACGCTGTCAGAACAGGACATGGAAAAAATCAGAGGCCGTAAAATTGCCATGATTTTTCAGGACCCGATGACTTCGCTCAATCCGACGATGAATGTAGGACGGCAGATAGCGGAATCTATTTTGATTCATGAAAAAATGTCAGAAGAAGAAGCCATCCAGCAGGCCATTGAATTAATGGGGCTGGTAGGCATCCGCAATCCGCAGGAAAGCTGGAAAAACTATCCGCATCAGTTTTCCGGCGGCATGCGGCAGCGTGTCATGATAGCCTTGTCGTTGGCCTGCAAACCGGATATTTTGATTGCTGACGAACCGACGACGGCATTGGATGTCACAATTCAGTCTCAGATTTTGGACTTGATAGATGATTTAAAGAAAAAATTGAATATGTCTGTTGTTTTTATTACGCATGATCTAGGCGTTGTAGCGCATGTAGCAGATAAAGTTGCTGTCATGTATGCCGGACGGATTGTAGAAATCGGCACAGCGGAAGAAATTTTCTATAATCCGCAGCATCCTTACACATGGGGATTGATTTGTTCTATGCCGTCGCTGGATACAAAAGATGAATCACTGTACAGTATTCCCGGCGCGCCGCCTAATTTGCTGCATGCACCGAAAGGGGATGCCTTTGCGCCGCGCAATGCCTATGCGATGCCGATTGATTTTGAACAACAGCCGCCGTTTTTTAGAGTAGCTAATAGTCCGACCCATTATGCAGCTACGTGGCTGCTGGCTCCGGAAGCACCGAGCGTGACGCCGCCGCAGGAAATCGTAAGACGGCAGGACGTATTTAAGCATACGTACTTATTACATATATAAGAAACGATTCGGATAGAGGAGGAAGGGTATATGGCAGAAGGCACAATAACCGGAACGAGTAAAAAAGAAGCGATTCTGACAGTTCGGAATTTACATAAAATTTTTAATGCAAAAAAGAAGAGTGAAGTACGCGCTGTAGATGATGTATCCTTTACTATTTATAAAGGAGAAACGTTTGGCTTGGTCGGTGAATCGGGCAGCGGCAAATCGACGACAGGACGTGTAGTTATCAAATTGGAAGATATTACATCCGGCAGCGTTTTCTATAAAGGAAAAGATATTACTCAAATCAAAAAGAAATCGGATATGATGGATTTTCGGCGGTCGATGCAGATGATATTTCAAGATCCGTTTGCATCCCTCAATCCGCGGATTCCTGTCAAGCAGATTATCGGTGACGCCTTAAAACTCCATGGTATCTGCAAAACAAAGGAAGAAATCAATAAACGAGTTATGGAATTGATGGATATCGTCGGTATCAATCGGGCATATATCAATCGCTACCCGACTGAGTTTTCCGGCGGCCAGTGCCAGCGTATCGGCATTGCCCGTGCACTCTGCGTCAACCCGGAATTTATTATTGCTGATGAATGCTTGTCGGCATTAGACGTTTCTATTCAGGCACAAATTGTCAATCTGCTTATCAAACTGCAGCGTGAACAGGGCATGACGTATTTGTTTATTGCGCATGATTTGGCCATGGTCAAATATATCAGTGACCGTATCGGCGTCATGAAAGACGGCAAAATTTTGGAACTGGCTCCGGCGAATGAGCTGTACAGCCATCCGCTTCATCCATATACGATTTCACTGCTTTCTGCATCCCCGCTTACTGATTTGATGCAGGAACGACAGCGAAAACGAATAGATTATGATCCGGCTGCCCATCGTTATCCGGAAGGAAGCCATCCGGCTATGCATGAAATTACACCGGGACATTTTGTGTATTGTTTGGATGATGAAGTAAGCCGATACAAACAGCAGCTTGCGTAATGAGAATATAAAATAGTGCCTATTACTTGGCAAGAGAATCGACTGATACAGTAGATTTTCGGTAGGTCCAAGAATAATAGAACCCCTCTAATAACTGCATAGACAATAGAATAGTGTCAAAAAATCTGCACCTTGACAATGGCGTCACGAGTGCAGATTTTTACTACATGATGTGATTATTTTTTATTTCGTATTAAGGATGGGACAATGCCGATAAGGCAAAGTATAGTAAAGATAATAAAAGCGAATTGGATGTGAGACAGCAACAGGGCACTGTTGGTTGTTTGAGATAAAATTAGTGTGACAATAGCCGTACTAAGGACCTGTCCGATAAGACGAACCGTACCAACGATAGAGGATGCCATGCCGTAATATTCCTTGGGGACAGCGTTCATGATGATCGTATTATTGGGAGCTGTAAATAAGGAAAACCCAATGCCGATTAGTACAAGACACAATAAAATCATAGCGAGCGTGGAGTGCGGAATGCAAAGAGAAAGAATGGCTAAACCGACAGCAATACATGCCATTCCGCCGGAAGCCAGCCATCCGCCGGAAATGTGGTCAGATAAAGTGCCCGTAAACGGAGAAAATACAGCCATCAGTACGGGCTGCAGGAGAAGAATCATGCCGGCATCGCGGGACGTAAACCCAAGGATTCGCTGCAAATAAAAAGATAATAAAAATGTAATGGCAAAGGTTGCGCCATAATTTAACATAGCGGCTAACGTAGAACACGAAAATGCACGATACTGCGTAAATAAATGAATAGGTATAATAGGCATTGGTTGATGGCGTTCACGAAGTAAAAATATAATAAACAACAGTATGCCGCCAGGGAGCAAATACGGTGCATAGGAAAGGGAAAGCAATTCAGATAGGCTAAACATAATGATTGCTAACGAAACGGCGTAAAGTACGGCACCGGTTCCATCAAAAGAAGGATGATGTGAAGATATGGGCAGTTCTTTCATCCATGCCTGGGTCAGTAATAATGCGGCCGTACCAAAAAACGCGATAAAATAAAAAATACTTTTCCAGCCGAAATAGTAATTGAGTGTGCCGCCGATAAACGGTCCCAGGGACAAGCCGGAATATACAGCAGCAAGTGTAAGTCCCATGGCCTTGCCGCGCTTTTGGGCAGGAAAAGTCAACGAAACAATGGCTAGGGAAGTAGCAAAAATACTGGCACTGCCGATACCTTGTATTATGCGAAGGATAAACAGACCTGTAATAGAAGAAATACTGCATACGGCGTAAGACGATGCCATAAAAATAATAGTTCCCATACGGAATACACGCCGCTTTCCGATACGATCGGCTAATGCGCCTAACGGCATAATGCAGATTGTTGATGTCATTAAGAAGGTTTCAATAATCCAGCTAAGCTGCGATTCTGACGCACTGTACATGCGGCCGATATCCGGTAATGCTAAGTTTAGGGCACTGCTGGTAAATGGATTGATAAAAGAAACAATCATGATAATGATCATGATACGGTATTCATAAGATATATGAAATGACATAGCATGATTCCCCTTTCCTAAGAACGCATGAAGATACCCTCGTCTATATAGACGAGGGCAAATATCATATATATCATATTGTATCATATGATACTATGCAAATAAAAAAATAGAAAATTTTTAACAGCATATGACGTAATTTGTCTATTCTGGAAAAAGAACATTGATTCTTTGTCCATTCTTTAGTACTATGAGAACGGTACTACAGTGATAATACGATAGCAACAGTAAAGGAGAGATACATAATGAAGAATTTTGAATACTATACGCCGACGAAAGTATTTTTTGGAAAAGATGAAGAAAAACGGGTCGGCGAAATTTTAGCATCCTATGGTGCTAAAAACGTATTTGTCTTGTATGGCGGCGGCAGCGCTGTCCGATCGGGACTGCTTGCTCGTGTAGAACAATCGTTGACGGATGCGGGATTACAGCATGTGTCATTTGGCGGTGTTCATCCGAATCCCCTTTTGTCGCATACCTATCAGGCTATGGAAGCGGCAAAAGAAGCAAATATTGATTTTATCCTGGCTGTTGGCGGCGGCAGCGTTATCGATGAAGCGAAAGCAATTGGCATGGGATTATGTTATGAAGGAGATGTGTGGGATATATATATGCGCAAGGCTGTACCGCAGCGTACGATTCCCGTTGGCTCCATTTTGACGATTGCTGCGGCCGGCAGTGAAACGAGCTGGGCTTCTGTTATTACCAATGAAAAAGGCTGGCTGAAATTAGGCTATCAAAATGACATTATCCGCCCTGTATTTGCTATTATGAATCCGGAATTATTATATACATTACCGCCCTATCAGATGGCTTGTGGCAATACAGATATGATTATGCATGTATTAGAACGATTTTTCAGCCCCGACGCAGAAGACGATTTAACAGATGGTTTAGCGGCTTCTTTGATTCGCAATGTGATGAAAAATGCGGCTATTGTTAAAAAAGATAAGACGAATTATAAAGCTAATTTTGAAATCATGTGGGCTGGAAGTTTAGCGCATAACGGATTATTTGAAGGCGGCAATGGCAAAGGCGATTGGGGAACCCATCACATTGAAATGGAAATCAGCGCAATCTTTGATGTCGCTCATGGGGCAGGACTAGCTGCTGTTTGGCCGAGCTGGGCACGCTATGTGCTCCCGAAGCATCCGGCACGGTTTGCAGCATTGGCACGGCTGTTGTTTGATATTACGGAATCAGACGATACCAAAGCAGCGTTAGAAGGCATTTCCCGTATGGAAGCATTTTTCCAATCGATTGACATGCCAATTTCCTTAACGGAACTGGGCGTACAGCCTACGGAAGAACAATATTGGGAAATGGCACGTAAATGTACCAAAGGAGATACCAAAAAAGAAGGAGCCTTTGGACAATTGACGGCAGAAGATATATATAAGATATATAAAATGGCAGAATAGAATTACGAATCAGAGAGAATTCAGAGAACTGGATTCTCTCTGATTTATATAAAAAGTATATTTTTTGTAAAAAATAGTTGACATAGGGGAATATTTGCGATATACTAATCAAGCCGTCGGGAACGGGGCACTATAAAGGGCCTTGAAAACGGACGGGATATGTTTTTTTGCGAGAACGAAGAAAAACTTCTTCAAAAAAGTTCTTGACAAGCTCTTGTGAGTTTGGTAAGATATGTAAGTCGTCGCAAGACGGCGATG
>CAKPYN010000013.1 GCA_934202965.1 uncultured Megasphaera sp. | reverse complement strand
GTTCCGTTGTTGGATAGAGCCTGTATCGGTATGCCTTATTCACTATAATCTCACCTGCCTTGATTTTCTATGTATTTTCGTATCTCATATACGACTGATTTTACTACATAACTATCTACAGGGCAATGGTATAGCTCAATTACTTACGTAAATTCGCCATACCCGCCTTCATCCCCCACCTAAGCGGTGGCGGACTTCTGGCGGATTAGGCTAAATCGAGACATATGGATTATTTTTTATATAATAACGCCAAGGAAATGTTTTTCCCTTAACGGCGTAATCAATATGAATTCGCGGTGTGCGAACGATACTAAAACGCGGTATTTTTTCCGGATGGGCAATACATAACGAGCTGCTGCATAAATCCGCCTTATTATCTGCCAGTGTAATGTTCATCGCCTGGCATAATTTTCCCGGACCATTGCTTATCCTGGGCTTTATACAAGTCATATGGCGATTGGCAAGCATTTCCTCTATACCTGCAACGGGTTCAACAGCTCGAATCAGTACAGCTTGCCCACTGCCTGCCGGAGCTGTCACAACATTCACGCAATGATACATCCCATAAATCAGATATACATACGCAATGCCGCCGGCACAAAACATCGGCTCTGTCCGCTTCGTAAGGCCACGGAAACTGTGTGCCCCATCATCAGCCTGCCGCCGATACGTACCGCCATAGGCTTCTGTTTCTACAATTCTGCCTATACACAGCATACTTTTTGTACGGCGTATGATATACTGCCCTAATAATTTAGGCGCAATGACACAGGATTCCTCTTGAAATTCTTCTTTTTTCCATACGGTATAGGATATCATTTTTTACGATACCCCAAGGAATGAGAAATCTCATAGGCATACTGACTTAACATAAACAGCATTTTTTGCCGTATCGAGTCGTAAAATCGCATCGTTGGACCAGCAATGGTCAATGAAGCAACTACTTGTTCTTCAAAATTAAAAATGGGCACAGATAATGCAAACAACCCATGTTCGCTTTCATCCTGTGTAATGGCATAGCCATTATGACGAATAGAAGTAAACTCGCTTTCTGATAAATGTCCATACTGAACAATCATGCGATTTCGTTCTTCTTTCGGGGCCCATGCCAGCAATATCTTACCGGCTGCACCTTTATATAATGGCAGTGATTCTCCCATCGGAATAACGCGCCGCAATGCATGCGTGCTTTCTACATGATCTAAACAAATACGGCTGTCACCTTCTGCCACATATACGCTGGCTGTTTCATTAAAAATTTGCTGCAGCCGCCGTAAATACGGTTTGGTCAACGTAACAACGTTTTCCGTCCAATGCGAAGAATAGCCGAGGGCCAAAGCTTTTGGCCCCAAGCGGTACTGCTTAGACGCCTCATTACGCGTCAAATATTGGCGTCGTTCCAACGTATTGACAATACGAAAGGCTGTTGACGTATTCAGTTGTGTCCGTGCAGCAATTTCTTTTAAAGTCAGTCCTGTATTGCATTCTACAAAAATATCCAGCACATCAAGACTTTTTTCCAACGACTTTAACAAACTAGTATGCCGCTCTGACTGCATATCTTCTTTCATGGGACGTCACTCACTCTCTGGTACTTAAGATTTCACTTTCATACCAATTTCCAGTTTTTCTGGCGGATCGACAACGACCTTATCGCCTTCCTGTAATCCATCAAGGATGACAATACGACCTTCTTCTTCATCTCCTGTAAGAACAGAACGAGCATCTGCTAAGCCGCCGTCATTGACAATATATACAAAGTCTCCACTGTCTTTCGTGCGAATTGCCGTTTTGGGAACGGTAATTTGCGAAACTTCTTGCGGCGTAGAAATACGCACATGATAAAATTCACCGGGAACAAATAAATTTTTGGTATTGTTAAACGTAATTTTAGCCGTATACGAACCTGTGGACGAATCTTTTTCCGTCGCTAAATACGTAAGCTCTCCTGTTTCTGATTCTCCTGATGGCGCAATAACAGATACTTGTAATGTACCGCTTTGTTTTGCTGTCTGCAATGCAGAAACATACATTTCCGGTACAGCAAATGTAGCTACTAACGGTGTCATTTGCTGAATCGTTGCCAATACATTTCCTGCTACGGCAACGGATGGATTATCGGATACAGAAGTAACCTTGCCGTCAATTGGCGAATAGATCGTGCCATTACTGAGCATTTCTCGTGCGGACTGTACAGCCTGTTGAAGCTGTGCAATTTTTTCATGGTCTACCGGAGCGGTTTGCGGAACCTGAATGGTTTGCGTTTGCGCTGCCGGGGCATTTTTAGACATGAGCTGATTAAATTCAGCACGAGAAAAATAGCCGTCTTTATAATAGGCATTTAATTGAGCCCGCTGACCGCTATTATCTCCACCGCCACCGCCGGAAGCCGGAACCGTAACCGTTTGATACGTCGTTGTTGCTGAGGAAGCTGCTACCAATTCGGCTTCAGCCTGACTGACACTGGCCTGGTATGGGGATGTATCTATTTGCACAACGACTTCGCCAGATTTTACTTCTTGTCCTTTCGTAAGCGGTGCTGAAACTAATTTACCGGAAATTTTTGGGACAATCGTCGTCATATGAAGAGCTGTCATATTGGCATCCAGCGTAAGAGCCACTGGATGATCTGATTTATTTACCGTTTCTACTTTGGTAGAAACACTGTTGCCGCATCCAGACAAACATACGGCTGCAACAACTACCGTAAGTGCTAAGGCAGCCATTTTTTTCAAATTCACGTTATCCCATCTCCATTTAATCAAAAAAATGTATAATATAAGGTAACTAAAAGAACACCCGGTAATCCCAATATGCCAATAATCAAACCTGTTACTAACGTAATCGGCACTATATGAAATCCTGCTAAATAGCCATATGCATTAATCAAATGTAGAACTACCAAGCCGATAAAAATATTCAAAATTAATTTGCGAACAGGTGCCAAAAAAAGTTTATTTAGTAAAAACAAGGCAATAATACCCACGCCTATCCACACATAATCCATATAGTACCTCACATTTCCTGACGGTTGGCAACAGCCCCCGCCAAGGTTGCTTCATCAGCGTATTCGATATCGCCGCCCATAGGAAGACCGCGGGCAATACGCGTAACACGAATTCCGGCTGTTTTCAGCAAACGAGCCAAGTAGAGTGCTGTCGCCTCTCCTTCCACATCTGGATCTGTAGCAATAATAATTTCTTTTACTTCTGTATCGCTAAGCCGTTTTAGGAGTTCTTTTATACGTAAATCATCTACGCCAATTCCATCCAACGGTGATAATGCGCCGTGCAGCACATGATACAAGCCGTGATAATCACCGCTGCGTTCAATCGCCATGACATCCTGCGGCGTTTCAACAACACAGATTGTAGAACGATCCCGTTTAGTGTCGCTGCAAATCGGACACGGATCCTGAGCTGATAAATTACAGCAAATCGAACAAAAACGCATTGTTTCTTTGGCATTGCGAATAGCTGCCACAAATGCATTGACCTGTTCCGGCGGCTGTTGAACAATATAATAGGCCAGCTTGCGGGCTGTTTTGATACCAATGCCGGGTAAACGACGAAATTGTTCAGTCAGTCTATCAAGGGGGGTATCCATTAGAACATTCCAGGAAGATGCATGCCGCCTGTAATTTTACCCATTTCTTGAGCCATCATGTCGTCTACTTTTTTGCTGGCTTCATTGACTGCTGCAACAACCAAATCTTCCAGCATTTCTGCATCTTCCGGATCAATAATGCTCGGATCGATATGAACGCTTTCTACATTTTTTTCACCATTCATAACCAATGTCAGCGCACCACCGCCAACAGTCGTTTCTACAGTACGTTGTTTTAAATCTTCCTGCAGTTTTTTCATTTCTTTCTGCATTTTCTGTACTTTTTTCATCATACCTTGCATATTTCCACCAAACATATATAATTCCTCCTGTTTTATCAACTATTTTTTATTTTCTATGTATATATTACAATCTCCTACTGTTTTGAGCAATGGTTCCAATACATCTCTTTCCTCTTGGGACATATCGGCTATTGTTGCCGGTACAAGTTTCGCTTCTTGCTTTTCCTGCACTGCCGCATGCTGTATACGCGGCACGTCAGCCGGTTCTGTATCTTTTTTTGGTAACATTCCAGAATCTGCAGAATCATCATGAGACTTGCCAACTATGTCGGATATGTCTTTTTGAGCAACAGCAGGCGGACTGCTTATACCTGACTTACTGTTTTTTTTTTCGTACGCAGCTAATTCGTCGTCCCCTTCCAAATAGCCAATCATATGGACGGACCCCTCTAAAAGGCTGGACAACGCTGCATCAACAAATTTAAAATAATCTTCGCGATTGGCACGCTTAACCATAAATGCCGTTTTAAACGCAACAATGACCAATCCTTCACCAATGTAAGCGACGCGTCCGTTGCGAATACAAGACAATACTGCTTTTTTCTTTTCTTTATCCAAAATAGCACACATGTTTTGCCAAATCGTTTGATACGCTGTTGTCGATACCGGTTTGGCAGGACTAACAGCTGCAGCAGATGCCGTTTTAGACGTATCTTCTGCCTGAGAAGCCGCACCGTTCGGAACCGTCTCAGGCAAGGTTTTGGCAGATACTGCCTTGGGAGACACCGGCATAACCGGCTCTGCATGACTGGTATATTCTTCTTCAGGAAAGGGAATCGCTTCGTCCGTAATTTCACCAGAACCAGCATCCTCTTCCGGCAGTGGAATATATTCCTGTTTAGGAGCACGTACTGCTTTTCCTTGGGAAACCATCTGTTCCAGCCGTGTCAATCTATCTAAAATATTCGTCAAATCAGCAGACGGTGCCTGTTTTTCTGTAGAAACGACGGCCCCACCCGTTGAGGTACGGCTTGCCATCAGCAATCCCATTTCTACAGCAACTCGCGGCACGGGAGAATTTTTAGCAGACAACAACGCTTGCTGCAGTACATTTAAAATGGCAAACACCCGCTCCGGCGTCATTTTCTTTGCCTGCGCCGCCAATTCGTTCATCGAATCGGCGTACGCCGCCAAGGTATCCGTCTGCGAATCGGCTTGATACAGCATGATAGCCCGCAAATGCTCCAGCACTTCCGTCAGCAGTACTTGCGGTTCTTTTCCCATGCGCACTACATCATCTACGGCTTTAATAATAACGGCACCTTTACCGTCAAACAGCGCATCTGACAACGAAAACAACCAGTCCCTGCCAATAAGTCCCAATAAATTACGGACTAACGTTTCATCAATCGTCCCTTCCGTATTGCTGACGCATTGATCTAGCATACTCAAGGCATCACGCATGCCGCCATCAGCCTGAACAGCTAAAATATGAGCCGCCCCTTTCGTCAAATCAATATGCTCCTGACCTGCTACATATAAGAGCCTTTTCGCAATATCCTGACTGGTAATACGGCGGAATTCATATCGCTGGCATCGTGACAAAATCGTCATTGGAATTCGTTCCGGTTCGGTCGTCGCTAAAATAAAAATAACGTGAGCCGGTGGTTCTTCCAACGTTTTAAGCAAGGCATTAAATGCTTCCGTTGTCAACATATGCACTTCATCAATAATATATATCTTCTTATGCCCTTCGGCCGGCATAAATTTAATGGTTTCCCGGAGCGTCCGAATATCTTCAATACTGCGATTGGAAGCCGCATCAATTTCAACGACATCCATGGATTCGCCCTGTAGAATATGACGGCATACTTCACATTCGTTGCAGGGATGTGAAGTTGGGCCATGCACACAATTCATCGCACGGGCAAATATTTTTGCCGTACTGGTCTTACCCGTTCCCCGTGGACCGGAAAACAAGTAGGCATGGGCTACTTTATCTGTATCAATCGCTTTTTGCAATGTTTCCGTAATATGTGCCTGACCTACAACGTCTTCGAAGTTTTTTGGCCGCCATTTACGATATAATGCAATGTATGCCATGATTCTTTCCTCTCCATATACGAAAAAAAGCAGCTAACCGCTGCTTTTACCAACTGAAAAGTACTCGTGTATGATAACCCATCAGGTTTCCTCGTGGCACATGAAAATATCTACTTATTGCTGCTTCCTCTCGGACCTGACAAGGTTCATAGGTTTCCATTGCACAAGCCCCAACGGGTTACCACGCACCAGTACTTTTATTAAGTTAGCTATGTTATTATAGCGTAAATATAAGAAATTATCAAGACTTTTTCTCTATATTATATTGTATTAAATTAACTCACGCTGTATCGCAAATCATCTTTTATTTCTCTCGTAAAACTACAACGAGTATGTATCCATGCAAGCCATATATTAAAAGAGAGTCAATCCACGGACTGACTCTCTTTTGTATCGTAGTATCAGTCAAACAATACTGAACTTATTTATTCTGCCAAATATCAACACGGCGGTTGTCAGCACGGCCCTGATCAGTATCATTCGTGCTTACAGGATCTGTTTTGCCTTTATAGTCGAGCTGCATCTGAGATGCCGGTACGCCTTGGCTCTGTGCATAAGCAGCAACATTATCTACGCGGCGTTTAGAAAGGTCATCATTATAGGCACTGGAACCTTTGGCATCTGTATTGCCAACGAGCTTAAATGTATCCTGCGGATTGGCTTTGGCAACCTGTACGAAATGATCCATTTTAGCTTGATCAGCAGGTAACGGCTGATCTTCATCGAAGCCAAAGTGAATGCTTTCTAAATAGTAATCATTTTTAGGAGCCGGTGCCGGTGTTTCTACGACAGGAGCCGGAGTTGGTTCCGGAGTAACAATAGGTTCCGGAGTCGGAGCTTCTTTGTGGCCGCCGCCAAAACGATAAGAAAGACCTGCAATGAAGCCTTTGTAAGAAATATTAGTATCATCTGTAAATGTACCGCCAAGTGCCATTTCACCCTGGTCAGCTAATTTCGTATTCAAATAGCGATAGCCTGCATTGATGTCGAGGTCCGGTGTGACGCTGTAGCCAAGACCTGCTTCCCACATAGCTGTCCGCTGTGTGCCGAGAGCACCTTTAGCATAGAAATCAAGTTTATTAGTCAGTGGAGCTTTGGCAATTAAGCCGATTTGAGCAATATTATTGGTCTGACTCCAGCTATCACCATCAGCAGTAAGTTTATTCTAAATACGACTCCAACCAGCAAAAGCAGCAAAGTTTTTGTTAATAGAGTAGGTGAGATTGACTTCATGCTGATTTCCATCCGTGTCAATATCCAATGTTTCATTATTTCCATCTGTTTTTAAACCATAATAGCCATACTGTAATCCCCATTTGTCAGTCAACCCATAGGTAAGACCACCCTGGAAATTCCATTTTGAATCAGTGCTAACATTGCCATCACCGAATTCGCTGCCAACAATCTTATCAGAGTCCACTTCAGCTTTCGGATTCCACGCACCAAGATCTACTTGCCACTGACCTTGTTCCCACTGTGTCTGCGGTGTAGCAAAGACAAGTGATGTAGCACAGGCTGCTATAACGGCTGCTAATACTAACGATTTTCTTTTCATCATAATCCCAGCTTTCTTATTTTTTTGTAATACCGTGTACAACATAAGGTATTACATAACTATGTACATAATACTACAACATTGTTACAATATGATAAAAAGGCATCGATAAAATACGCGATTGATAAATAAGCATATTTTTACACTGCTGTATCCCCTATATACTGAATTATTTTTTCTAATACTGCTGGCAGCTTGTCCGATACACTGTCCACATGAACACGTTCTGTCCGTTCATGCAAATCTTTTCCCCAAGGTCCCAGTAATACAAAGGGAATCTGCATTTGCGCCATTGCCGAAAAATCAAATTGATACGATTTGCCCCATAAGAGTAAATTGTTTTCCAACGTCGTTTCGTTCAAATTGGGAGATACACAACAATAGCTGCAGTCTGAAATGCCGTTAAAATAATGACGGAATTGGACATCCGCTACGGTTTTTACGGCCTGCATCAAACCGTCAAACCGCGCATCGCCTAGGGAACGACTGTCTGCTGCCGGATAATACGGCGGAGCAAACGCAATGACTACCACAGGTTCTGTCATGCCAATAAAATGAAGGATTTTTTCAATCAAATGGATAGTTTCCTGCGCGTAGGTGCTTTCCCCTTTTTGCAGGGCAAGAAAACTAGTATTTTTGACATTTTCATAAAATACGTCAAATCCCGGATAGGACATGGCCTGTTTCAATAATTCCGCGCCACTGATAACCGGCATCGTCAGTTTGCTGTGCATTTTTTTCACCGTTTCATCCACAGCATGACGCGCAGCCTTCATCAGCAGATACATGACGTCGTCCGGCGTCTTATCGTACATCATAAAGTTAGCGCAGGCCGCTGCACGCTGCGGCAAAGACACATCATAATGCTCTTTGCGGTCCCGCAAATAAATCCATGCCGGCGGCGGCGTCATTTCACTGCCGCAGGTGTCAATCAATGACATATCTCCCTCCGTATCTGCAATGAGATGCGCCATGACACCCAGCGGATTGATGCCTTGTCCGTAATTGCCAATATGAACCGATTTGCCTTGTACGACGACGACAGGAAGCAGTTTGCCTACAGAGCCGGTGTACGAAATAAGCGTGCCTTTTTCTTTATCATTCGGTTCGCTATCTACCAAAACCCGATACGACAAGCCATAAGACGTTTTCAAATCCTGCAGTATAGATACGGCCATACGCATGCCGGCAGAATAAGATTCTTCATCAGGGAGAGAAATATACAAGAGGCTTACTTTCCCCGGATGGGCTGCATATTCTTCAAATACAGCCAGCTGTGCAGCGGCGCCACCTTTCATATCACAAGCACCGCGCCCGACAAGCCATTCACCGCTTCGCAAATCAGCCAGCACCGCTTCATTTTTTTCTGTTTTCAGCAAATCCTGCAGCAGTTCATCCGGTACAAAGGCATGGCTCTGCATACTTCCATACGGTTCTATGCCAACGACATCGTGATGATTCATAAAAATGACCGTATCCTTGCTGCTGCCCGGAATAAGTCCATATACTACGGAACGACCATGGGCATCATCCGGTATGTGAATCATTCCCCCTGTCACACCTGGCATATGAGACAACTGCTTTTGCAAATACTTTTCCATGGCAATTTCTTTTTCCGTATTTGTTTCACTGTCAACAGCAATCATTTGACGCAATACTTCCAATACTCTTTCATTTCGTTTCATACCCCTGCACCTCATTTCTCATCTCATTTAAAAATCCATTTTTTACGAGATAAATAATTCCACACCGTAACAATCGCACTGGCCATAATTTTAGAAAGCATAGGATTGAGTCCTAATAAAACAGGCGATGTAAAAATCCACATCAACAGCAAATTCCATCCCAATCCAATAGCACTCACCAAAAATACCAGCGAGACTTCGGTGCTTTTATGATACCGACTGCCGCTGTCAAAGACAAAGCGATTACATAAAAAATAATGATACAGCGTAGATGTACCAAATGCCAATGTCGTCGCTGCCAACACATTTTGTGTCTGTATAGGAAATAGCCCTATATGCATCAACATGCTAAAAAAGACAAAGAATAGTCCCCATTCCAACAAAGCCGCCGAACCGCCAACCAACAAATACATAAAAATTTTCATATATTCATTGTCCGTATAATCAAAGCCAAATATTTTTTTTTGCTTCATAACCTTCTCCATATCGTATTATTACGTAACGCATTATCTTATCATTCTCATAATATAGTTTTAATTATACGTCATTCATTCTATAAAATCTATTTTTTCAATAGATACGCATCGCATACACAACGCTAATATTTAAAGTGTTATGAACTTTTCGCATTGCAAATCATTTGCTTATGCTATTTTTAGTATTTTATTGCTTTTATTATTTTGGCATGATATTATGTAGTCATAATATTTCTTATTGCAAAATATTCTTTTGAAAAATATTTATCTGTAATCTTTGTGTTGCTATTTTTTTATTAAGGAGTGACTGCATCATGAATTTCGAGTTAACAGAACAACAACAGCATATTGTCAATCAAGCCCGTGAATTTGCTGCTAAACGCCTGGCTCCCGGTGTTGTCGAACGTGATGAAACATCAGAATTCCCACTAAAGGCATTCAAAGAATTCGGTACTATGGGAATGTATGGTCTTTGCTATCGCAGAAGGAGCCTTTAATATTGCCGTTAAATATATGAAAGAACGGGAACAATTTGGCAAACCTATTTTCAAACAACAATATTTGGCTTTCAAAATGGCTGAATTATATGCAGATATAGAAAAAGCAAAATTAGTTCTTTACAAAGCAGCTTGCTTAAAAGAATCGGGTAAACCATTCACAACAGCTGCTGCTGTCGCTAAATTGACATGCACCGATGTTGCGATGAAAGTCACAACAGAATGCGTCCAAATGCTCGGCGGCAATGGCTATATGAAAGAATATCATGTAGAACGTATGATGCGTGATGCTAAAATTACTCAAATTTATGAAGGAACAAATGAAATTCAGAAATTAGTTATCTCCAGCGGTCTGTTCCGTTAAGATATAACCAAACAGAGTCTACTTTCTGGGACTGTAACAAAATGAGACCGTTGAATCCATTTTGTTACAGTCCTTTTATCATACCGTTTTACGTGTATCCTTTGCAGCATGACCGTTCATTTTCTTCAAACTTCAAATAAAAAACGAAAAACGTTTAAAGAAATACGATAGTGCATGATAGACAAACGCATGATGTTACATCCTTTTCTATATTTTCTATACATAATTTATTCTAATCGATACGAATAGTCTGATATTTTTTTCACAAATTGCAATCCTTTTTATAGCAGGATGTTTCATAATATGATAAACTATATATAATAATTGGTAATGCGAAATATTGTAATGGAAAGGAAGCATCGTCGTGGAGTACACAAAATGTATCAATTTTTTATTGACTATTGCCCAACATGAAGTTTTTCTTGTTTTTTCAGAAAATCTCTCGCAGTTCGGCATTACACCCGGTCAATACGGTGTATTAGCCTGTCTTTGGAAGGATGAAACGCTGACACCAAAAGAAATCGCCAACATCCTGCGTGTAGAAAATTCTACCATTTCCGGCGTATTAGACCGTATGCAAAAACGCGGACTCATTGATCGCATTTTAAATCCCAATAATCGCCGTAGCATTAGTGTCCGGGCCACTAAAGAAGGACTGGCTCTCAAAGAACCGGTTCAAAAAAAGATTGAAGAATTAAATGACTTGGTTCTTCGTAATTTTTCATCCCAAGAACGCGAACAAATTCTTTCTTTATTAGAACGAATCGGCCATTTACAATTAGAACAATCGTAGTGAAATAGGACTGTCGCATATAACGGCGGTCCTATTTCATTGCTGTCGGTACGATATCATACGATCCCCTGCTTTTCCTTCATCTATTATCTGTGCTCCGACGAATACATGGTTAGGTCCCATTATATTTCTTCATGTTTATTTTTCATGCCATACGCCGCGATTTATCGCTTGACCCTTTTTATAAATCATGGTATTATTTGTATGAAATAATTTTTATTACGAATTATTTCTAAGTAGTATTTTTCTACACTCTTCAAATCTAAATAGTGTACAAGTCTTTTCTTCTCGATAATAATGACATTGTATGCTGGGCTCCCATCCCAACATACAGTCTATGTACACACCCACAAAAAAACCACTCTTCCTGACCAGAAGAGTGGTTTTTTCTATGAATAAGCAGCAATCTTATATTAGCATATACCTGTCAGCATATAGAAGAATACGGCAAAGAACGCAACAACAACTTTTAACAGCGTAATAGCAAACATATCTTTATACGCTTCTTTATGTGTCAAACCGCAAATAGCCAACGTTGTAATAACAGCACCATTATGTGGTAAGCTGTCCATACCACCGGAAGCCATCGCAGCAATACGATGAACTACTTCAGGCGGAATACCTACAGCTGCAGTTTCTGCCAAGAAGTGATTGCCAAAAATATCAAGAGCAATACTCAAGCCACCGGAAGCAGATCCAGTAATGCCAGCTAAAATGTTAACCATCAAAGCTACGTTGAACAGAGGCATCCCATCGCCAATGCCTAATAATGCATCAGCTACTTCCAAGAAACCAGGAAGAGAAGAAATGACATTGCCATATCCAACTTCAGACGCTGTATTCATGATAGCCAGCAAAGAACCTAACGCACCAGCATTCAAAGCGGCTTTAACACTTGTATTTTTAGATAAGAATTTCTTACCAGTAATGCAGGCAATAATAATAGCGGCAAGAAGACCTAAAACCAGTGCCCAAATAGCTACTACATTATGAACATCTTTAGCAACAAGCGGTAAATTCATCGCTTTGAAAGGAGCCAGTAAGGCATTGTCCCATTGGAAAACCATAGAAAAATAGAAATTCATGGCTAATACAACAATCAACGGAACAATAGACAACTGCCATGGCGGCAATTTAGCGTTAGGATCAATAACGGTTTCATTAACCGTATGATTGCCATATCCTTCCCCATTTTTCTTAAATATTTTACGACGCCATTCCAAATAAGCTAAGCAAAGAACAATTAACAACGTACCACAAATAAGACCTAAAATCGGTGCAGCAAATGTCGTCGTTCCCAAATAAATGGTAGGAATAATATTTTGAATCTGCGGCGAACCTGGATAGCAGTCCATCGTAGCGGTAAATACGCCGGCAACAAAGCAAGCCGGAATCAAATGTTTTGGAATATCCGCTTCACGGAATAAAGCTGCCGCAAAAGGATATACAGCAAAGGCGCAGACAAACATGGAAATACCGCCATAGCAAAGAATCATGCAGGCAAATACAACAGCAAATACGGCTCTATCTTTGCCAATCAACTGAATCGTTTTCATAGCAATACTGCGGGCCATGCCCGTTTCTTCCATAACCTTACCAAATACAGCGCCCAAAAGGAATACAGGGAAGAAAGATTTGATATACGTTACGGCTTTTGCCATAAATAATTCTGTATAGCCCGGTAAAATCGGAAGTCCCGAAAAACTAGCAGCAAACAATGCGAATATCGGTGCAAATAAGATAACAGAAAACCCTTTATACGCAAATGTTACCAATAAAAATAAACTTAAAACAATTGCAACAATTTCCATACAAACACTCTCCTTTTTTAGATTTTTTTCATAACGTGTATTCCATGTATTTATCATACCGAAAGGAGATTGTGAATAAAAGACCAATGTCTTGCCCTTTATTGCTGTTTTTCCAAACTATGTCATTCTTGGAATTCCATCGTTTTGTATGGAAAACATCCATTATCGGGCTTAAAAGATAGCTAGTAGTGGATATTACATATGTATTGATAATTTTATGATATGCTTATGTTTGTAATATACTGATACATACTCAAGAAAAGACCTTTATCTACTCGAATGTGATAAAGGTCTTTTTGCCTATTCATGGAATTTTTCTGCCGTTTATTTCAGTTTAGCTGCTACATCTGCCGTAATATCCTGAGATTGTCCATCTACGACAGCTCCTTTCAAAACAACATAATCCAGATTTTTTTCTTGTTTTACTTGTTTTGTTTTTTCTAAAATATCTTTTTCTAACGGATTAAACAAAGCAATCCGCTTTTTATTTAATTGGGTATTGTATTTTTGTACCAATGCTTCCTGTGCTTTTTTATCTGTTGTTTTTTTAGCTTCACTTTGAAAATCTTTTTGTACTTTTTGAACATCTTTTTGCCATGTTGTCATAGTCTGTTGAAATTTAGGATGGCTCTGCAGCAATACCGCCATATCAATCGTACCTAATCCAGCCGCAAATGTAGAACCCATCGTTCCAATCGTCATAGCAACGGTCACAACAGCTGTCATTATTTTTTTATTCATCATCATAAACCTCCTCATAAAAAAAATAAGATATATTTATTCTTCTACGCCTGTAAGTTCCAAACATTCTTTCCGAACGCTATCTTCACAGGAGCGCATAGCTAAAATAGTTTTCTCAAACAAATCATTTAAATCCCAGCCAAGCATTTCGGCGCCTTGTTTAATGACATCACGTGAACAGCCGGCAGCAAATTTTTTATCCTTAAATTTTTTCTTCAAGCTTTTGACTTCCATATCCTTTGTGCTTTTAGACGGCCGCATCTTGGCAGCTGCCCAAATTAAACCTGTCAATTCATCGGCTGCAAATAATACCTTTTCCATTTCCTGTTCCGGAGCAACATCTACGCAAATACCATATCCATGGCAAACAACGGAATGAATAAATTCATCACTGGCATTAATTTCTTTTAGCAGTTCTGGAGCCTTTTTGCAATGTTGTTCAGGATACATTTCAAAATCCACGTCATGCAATAATCCGACCAATCCCCAATCATCGGCATGATCTCCATATCCCAATTCATTGGCATACCATCGCATGACCCCTTCTACCGTAAGTCCGTGCATAATATGAAAAGGTTCTTTATTATATTTCTGCAATAACTGTAAGGCTTCTGTTCTTTCCATAAAAAATCTTCCTCCCTATATAGAATGAAAAGATATAGCTTATTATAGCATAGAAACAAAATATGAAAATATATTTCATTGTAAAACGACCTTTTTTTGTACTATTTCTTTATAAAACAGCAAAAATACAGCTACTTCCTGCTTGTAAATGCCTTACCGCATCCATAATGTTTTTTTGTTAGCAAATGCTTTTTTATTTCTTTCTTTTATTTTAATTATTACTTTCAATTTTTATCGCATTTAACATGATATGTTCATACCTATCTGTCAGAAAATCCGTGCTTAATAAGTGTTTAATATGAAATTAATTATTAAAATATATTGACAAATTTTTAGTACAGTGGTTAAATATAGACGTGATTTTTTATTGGTATTTTTTATCATTTTTATAATAGTATTTCATCTGTAAATTCAATAAAAATATAGATGTTATATGTAAAATCAAACTGTACATCATCATATTAAGATGTATGGACACCGAACAATATCTTCGGTATATCCTCGTTTCCTGTTTCTATATCAAAAAATTATCACTGTATTATATGAAAATAAAAATCACATACCATGCGATATCAAATATAGAATATGGAGGTATATATAATGAAATTGATTACAAAGAAAAGTAAAGCCATACTAAGCACATGTATCGCAATTAGTATAGCAGGCGGAGCTGTATTTGCAAATGTAACAAATGAAGCGAATGGTACTATTGGTTCCCATACCAATATCAATATCGCTACAAGTCCAGTAAATGGTCAGTTAGATGGCACAACCGGAGCCAGTGTTATGATTACCAATGGACCAAATGCCCGCGCTGCATTCTATGACATCTCCCAATGCAAAAATACTGACGGTACGTACAATAAGGAAAAATTGGAAGAAGCAGCTAAAAAGTCAGAAAATGCAGGTAAACAGCCTTATGATTTCGGCGATATAAAACCATCCTATGATAAGGCAAGAGTAGTGATTGTCGGTGACCGTTCTGATTTTGGGTATGGTGCCTTTGCCGGCAGCTCCGGCACGGCTATCGGTGCACATACCACAGCTAAGGCTTCTAATTCCAATGCATTTGGGTACAGCGCGACTGTAGAAAAAGGAGCCGATAATAGTACTAGCATTGGTACCAATGCCAAGGTCATATCTACTGCTACTAATGCCGTAGCCATTGGTGCTAATAGCATCGCCACAAAAACTGATGAAGTATCCTTTGGTGACGGTGCTTCCAATATCTACCGTACACTTACTAATGTAGCAGACGGAAATATTACCGCTGATTCTCATGAAGTAACAACAGGTAGTCAACTGTATACGGAACAAACAGCCCGTACAGCTGCTGATACATTTTTAAATGCAAAAATAGATACTACCAGTGCCGCCTTAGGTCAGGAAATTGACAATGTTGGCGCCCTTTCTGCGGCATTAGCCGGTTTGCATCCCTTGGATTATGACGGTACGGGATCCAAATTCCAGCTGGCTACAGCCATGGGTAATTATGACGGCAAAAAAGCGGTAGCTCTCGGCGGTTTTTACAATGCCAATAAAAACGTTCTCCTCTCCTTTGCCGCTTCCCGTTCTTTTAACAACCATAAAACAGCAGCCAATGTCGGTGCCACATTCCGCATCGGTGCTGGCAGCACCCAAAGCGTTCCAACAGCTGCCAATGATGCCCTGCTCCAAAAAGTAAATGCCTTGGCCAACGATGTATCGTCCTTAAAACAAGAAAATGAAGAACTCAAAGCCCAATTAGCCGCTTTGCAAAAATAATAAGTAACCCCTTACCCTTATCATGTACAAACAGCGTTTCCAAATCATTTCACTTGCATTTGAAACGCTGTTTATTTTATATGTACTGCCTGTATCTTGTGTAACAATGCCGCTTTTTTAGTGTATTTTTAAAAATAAACCGTACGGTCTGTTTAGTACAAACAATACTATTTTTGTATCTTTTTTATGAAATTACTTGACAAATGTACATAAATCATGTACCATTCATTACAACATTGCAATGTAATTCATTTATTTTTTATGTTTTTATTGATTACGCAATATAGTTAAGGGGTTTTTACTATGGGGTACTTAAAAAATTTGACCATCATGTGTTGCTGCTGCCAGCAAATGTGCAGCGGATATCGCTTCTAATATCTACAAAAGAAGTTACAATTTAACTGCACACTCTATCATCCAGAGCAGCTGAAGGACTGGCCTAATGACGCTGCGGCAACCGCCTATAGGAACGGTGCCAATTCCAGCAGGATTTTTACCTGACAGATGAGCGATACTGCTAAGTACCTTTTTGCTTTTTTTAGCGCCATCTGTATAGGTGGTGCTTTTTTTAGTGCTAATTTAACAATAACTAACGTGAGGTGTTCTTTATGGCAACAGAAACAACAATACATCGTTCCAGCCTGCTTCAAAGTGAAGATTGGTGGGCTGTATGGCTGGGACTATTCATCTTTGCATTAGGTGTAGGAAAAATTTGGAATCTAGATATACTTGGCTGGGTCACATCATTTAGCGTATGGATCGATCCATCTAAAGCGGTCGCTGCCAATTCCAAAAGCTTTGCCTGGCTCGGCGGCGCAGGTTCTGCTATCGCAACGTATCTTTTCACATTGATTATTACCTCTATCGGGGCTTATTTTATGGAAAATAAAATAAAGAAATTTGCCTTAGGGTTTACCGTCATTTATTGGATTACTATTTTAACAAATATTTTCGGCAATTATGCATATTTAGCTGCTACTCCTAATAAACGGGAAGCCTTCCATATCGGCTGGTCACTCAGCTTAGGCGAATTAGGCTTTGTATTCGCTTTACTCGCTGGCCTTATTATTGGCAACTTTTTCCCTAAAGCTACTAAGTTTCTTTCGGATGCTGCCAAACCAGAATGGTATATTAAAACAGGCATTGTTATTTTAGGTATGAACATTGGCATCCAAGCTATTAGTGCTATGAATCTGGCAAGCACCGTAATTATTCGCGGTATGTGCGCTGTTGTAGAAGCCTATCTGATTTATTGGCCTATCGTATACTTTATTGCCCGTAAATTCTTTAAATTCACACCTGAATGGGCTGCTCCTATGGCTTCCGGTATTTCTATCTGCGGTGTAGCCGCCGCTATCGCTACAGGAAGCGCCATCCGAGCACGTCAAATTATTCCTACGATTTTAGCCTCTGTTATTATCGTTTTTGTTGCCGTCGAATTGCTGATTCTGCCGTTTGCTGCCGCATATTTTCTACCCAGTGAACCGATGGTAGCCGGTTCTTGGCTGGGTTTAGTCGTCAAAAGTGACGGCGGTGCCGTTGCCTCCGGTGCCATTGCCGATACATTAATTCGCAACAGTGCCCTGCAACAGTTCGGTGTTAATTATCAAGAAGGCTGGATTCTCATGGCTACAACGACTTCCAAGGTATTTATCGATGTCTTCATCGGCGTCTGGTCTTTCATTTTGGCTATTGTTTGGTCTGTATATCACCTCAACAGCCGTACTGCCACTGCCAACACGAATGATAAAATTTCTAAACGAGAAATTTGGGATCGCTTTCCAAAATTCATCATCGGTTTTGTTGCTTCCCTCGTCATTATTTTCTTAGCTGGCTATGCAAATCCGGACATCGTAGGTGCTGCTAAAGCAGGTGCTGGACAAGCAAATCTGCTGCGGGCTATTTTCTTTGGTCTTTGCTTCTTCTCTATCGGCTTGGTAACCAATATCCGTAAATTATGGAATGCCGGCCTTGGCAGAGTTGTCGGCGTATATGCGATTGCGCTTGTCGGTTTTATTATTTGGGTCGGTCTCATTATTTCGTATATTTTCTATCACGGCATTGTACCGCCAACCGTTTAAATCTATGATTTCACTATGAAGGGAGCTACGTATTATGGCTACGAATTCGATTACTTTATCGGCATCTACAGCAGATGAATATTACTACAAACATACAAATAATCAAATCAGTAAACAAACCAACCAAACACAACTTGACAATGATGCAGACGAATATTTTGAACTGCAGCCCATTGAAAAAAAGCTTTGCGCCTATTCATTAGGATTGGGAATATTGTTGATGGTTATTTTTATCATTAGTTTTGAAGTATTATAATCTTTTCTATTAAATCATATTTAAAAGAAAACGCCAATGAACCCATTGCAGGATTCATTGGCGTTTTCTTTTGTAATACGTTTCTATGTGTTCAATTTCTATTTCATCAGTGCCGTCAATCGATTCATGCGAAAATCTTCAACAATCTGCATAAAATTCCGACAATGAATTGGATTATCATGAAATCCAAAGAGATGGGATGGGCAGCTGCAATCGGTACAGCCAAATTCACAAATATGCCATGGCGCAATGCGGTCAATAGCCTGTGCTAAATCATGCTCTAAATCAGCAGCCGTTCGAATAGGAATCACAGCCGTAACCTGGCATCGCTGCCGTAAATAATCAATATGCCAATGCATTTTCTTCCGTTTTCGCTTATGCCGTGCGATTCGTGCCGACATATTTTTTCTGGCCGATCCTGTATATACGTAATATCCGTGCAGAAAATGCTTGCTTCCCAAGGCACCAATTTCTATCTCTGTATCCTGTTCCAGGTACAGTACAATCATATAATCACCGCGATCTTCATTTTCCTGATGAAGAATTGTTTCGGGATACGTTAACAACCGCACCGGCGTCGGTGTCGTAAAGCGAGCATCCCACCGCAGTGCCAAGGCCTTCCAATCCAGCATAGGAGCCACATCGGCAAATGCACTAGCAAATGCCGGATCTGTATGATAGTCCGGTAAAAACCACTGTGCTTTATCCCAATGGACTAAAAATAACACGCCTGTATGAATTCCACGTTGATGCATAGACGCTAATTCTAAAATATGTTTTCTTCCCCGTTCGGTTACTGCATCAGGAAACATGGCCCCATCTTTGCCAAACAAAGTGCATGATTTTACTTCGACATAAAACAGTTCTTCTTGACGGCAAAGCAGCAAATCAAACCGGCTGTCGCCTACGGTTACTTCCCGCCGCATCAAATTCCACTCCTCCCATCCAGGAATCAGATGCTGCTGTACCAACCAAGCGGCTGTATCATTATTATACTGTGTATCTAATAACACAGGCATTCCATCCCGTTCAATTCCTACTATATCATATGCTGTTTTTCTGCCCGTTTGTTCGGCTCTGCGAAGATATACGGGGACACGTGAAAATAACAATTCCCACATACGTCCCGGATTGGGCATGTGACAAACAACAAGTTGTCCATTAAGTTCTACATGGGCAATAAATCGATTGGGTCTGTCTATAAAATATCCTTTATAAAGCTGTTGATTGATTTTCATTTTTTTATCCTTTATTGACTTGATATAATATGTAGTATACCAAAAACAGCCGGACCTTGATAGATCCGGCTGTCTGTATAGGGAATAAGGGAATACAATTCATTACTTGGGAATCTTTACTTACTGAATTTCAATGGTGTGCTGCGTTTCTGCGGGCTGTGGTTCTTCTTTCGGAAGGGTAATGGTCAAGACACCGTTTTCAAACGATGCCTGAATACCTTCCTTCTGAATGCCGCTGACTGGAAATTGACGGCAAAATGATGTGCTCATCCGTTCTTTGCGGATGTAATTTTTCTGTTCATCTTGTTCGTCGTTATTTTCTACATGCGACGCAGATAAGGTCAAAACATCATGATCATATGTCAAATTAATGTCTTCTTTGGCAACGCCCGGCATATCTGCCGTCATAACATACGCATTACCTTTATCTTCAATATCAACTTTAGGTACGTTATACGAGCTATCTGCCGGCCACATAAAGTTGTTGAAGAAATTATCAAAAACATCAGGAACAGCAAAATTATTTGTATTTACAATAGGAAATAAGCTAGTCATAACGCATACCTTCTTTTTCATTATACAAACTCTATATAATTATCAATTACTGAACAGCAATTCGATGACTTTCTGCTACTTTCTTCGGATCTTCTTTCGGCATAACAATCGTCAAAACGCCATCTTTAAAGTTTGCCTGAATACCTTCTTTTTGGATATTCTGTACACTAAACTGACGGCAGAAGACCTTGCTGGTACGTTCTTTGCGAATATAATTTTTCTTGTCTTTTGCATCTTTTTCTTCTTTTGTATCTTCATGTTTAGCAGAGAAAGTCAAGACATTATTATCATATGTAACGTTGATATCTTCTTTGGCAATACCCGGCAAATCCGTTGTTAAAACATAGGCTTTGTCAGTATCTTCAATATCAACTTTAGGAATATTATAGGAACCATCAGACGATTTCATGAAATCATTGAAGAAGCTGTTAAATACATGATCTGGAAATAAGAAATCATTGTTTGTTACTGGAAATAAGCTTTTCATCATAAAACCCTTCTCTCAAAATAATGAATTATGAATTATGAATTGCATCGGTAAATAGTTTGTTCTTTAGTCTTTTTATTCTTTTGACCTTTCAATGTATCTCTTACTTACCTCTTTCCGATTACATGTACATTATATATCTTATTAGCACTCTTGTCAATAGAGTGCTAATAATTTTTCTTGATTTTTCCAAAAAAAATAGACGTGTTTTCACACGCCTATTTTTATGCGTTTAATCTTCGAGCCAATCCCCTGTAAAGGTAACAGTTGCCGGACCCGTCATATATACATTGCCATCTTCTTCATTATATTCAATATGAAGTGTCCCCAAATATAACTGTACATCAACACTGCGGCTCGTAAATCCGTTTAAATACGAACCGACAGCGCAGGCACACGATCCGGTACCGCAAGCCAAAGTAGCTCCAGCGCCTCGTTCCCACGTATGCACTTTAATCGTATGATTGTCAATGACTTGAATAAAGTTCATATTCGTCTTGCGTGGGAAAGCTTTATATGTTTCAAATTTCGGTCCCAGTTCATGCAGATTTACATCATCTACATTCTGAACATAGGTCATCGTATGAGGTACGCCCATTAACAGACTCGTAATTTTATATGTTTTACCATCAATTTCAATCGGTTCATCAATAACCGGTCCAGCAGCCCCTTCCATGGGAATCTGTGCTCTATCGGTAAAAGGTTTCCCCATATTAATCGTAACTAAGCTGACCTTGCCGTCATCACCTACAGTAACTTTCGGTTTCATAATACCTGCCAGCGTTTCGACAGCAAATTCTTTTTTCGTAATAATTCCATGGTCGTATACATACTTAGCAAAGCAGCGAATACCATTACCACACATTTCAGCTTCACTGCCATCGGCGTTGATAATCCGCATCCGTACATCTGCTTTTTCACTAGGAACGATAACAATTAATCCATCTGCGCCGACACCGGTATGTTGGGCGCACATCTTAACGGCCAATTGAGAAAAATCCTTATTAGCTCCTTCTTTATCTTCAATAAATACAAAATCATTGCCTAAGCCATGCATTTTTACAAACTTCATACTCGCGTCCTCCTTTATGGGAACAACCAACAAATACGTCTTTCATTTCTTATTATATACAACGGAAAATGGCGATTATATTAAAAAAATGCTATACTTATTGCAAATCCTGTTATATTGGGAGGGTATATATGAAAAAACCGACGGGATATTTAAAAGAACCGCTAAAGATTTTCTATGTCATCGACAAAAAAGAATGGGAATGTCCCTATCATTATCATGGATTTGACAAAATCACGCTTTTTTTACAAGGCCATGTTACGTATGAAATAGAAGGAAAGTCGTATGCGCTGCAGCCGTACGATATTGTTGTTGTACGAGCCGGTCAAATGCATCGTCCTATTATTCATGACGATATGGTTTATGAGCGTATTATTGCTTATATTTCTTCAGAATATCTACAACAATATGAACATAAAGGTTGCCATTTAACCTCTATTTTCAGTACTTCTTCTTCCTCAGTCTTACGGCAGCCTCCAGAAACAGGATCTCTATACGGCGTATCCAGCCGCTTGCGTCAAGTATGCACTACCAAAGATAAAACGCCTCGCCATCACGTATTACTGGAAACGCTTTTTTTGGAATTTTTGATTTATTTAGCAGAGGCTTTGGAAACACATCATATCGGCTATGTAAAAACAGGTAAACAAAACGAAAAAATGTTGCTGATCCTGCAGTATATTCACAGTCATCTCACAGAAAATCTATCCATCCCTTTTATAGCCAGCCAGTTTTATATGAGTCCGGACTATCTAATGCATGTATTTAAAGAAGAAACGGGACAAACTTTGGGCACGTATATTACAACCAAACGCCTGCTGTTAGCCCGTGAACTCATGAAACAACAGCTTCCTCTCACGACGATTTGCTATGATAGTGGTTTTAAACAATATTCCACGTTTTACAGAGCTTGGAAAAAACAGTATGGTCAATCGCCTAAAAAAGGCATTCCGCACATGACAAAAGCCCATATTCTCGAATGAGAACATGGGCTTTTTGTCTTTTATAACATCTTATTCTTATCTATTACGGTTGAAATTAATTAAGCATCCAGCTTTAACGATTTGCTTTTCATCTTCTGTCATATCCGTAATATACAGAGATATTTCTCGAAGTGTATCGCCTACAACATAGGCTTTAATATCTTTCATATCACCATCCAAGGCTTCTTTAATATGCGGTATATAAATATAGTCACCGACTTCAAAAGACGCATCTTCTTTCATTTGGAATGGCAGCATTCCCCAGTTAATGACATTGGAACGATAGCGTTTTGTAGCATATTCTTTGCAGATATTTGCCAAACCGCCTAATACACGCTGGCAGCTGGCTGCCTGTTCACGGGCTGAGCCATCTCCCGGTTTCACGCAATAAATCATACTACCAATTTCTACCTGGGACATATCGGCATCGGTAAAGGTTTCCTTTAATTTTGCAAAAATATCTTTGAGTTGCGGTTCCACAGCTGCTGGACATTGTCCAGCCATGCGTGCCCGTTCAGCCTTATCGATTTCTTTCGCCCGTCCTACATAATCCGGATCACGGCGTGACAGCGTAAATTCAGCCAAGCCCAACGGATTAGAACGATAGGAAGACGTTTCTCCCGATGGAATCAATTCATCTGTCGTGGTAACGGGATCCATGATTTTAGAGCAAACTTTCAATAAAACATTATCTGCCAATGCTTCCATGGACGGCCAGTCTTTAATATTCGGGCCATATATTAAGGAAGCATTTTCTTCGGCTTTTCCAAATCCTTGATATACGCGGGATTCGTAAGCTGTATTATCGTATTCATAAGGTACTTCTGTGTAGTCATCCATATAGCCGTCAGCAGACGTTAAGACGCCGCCATTCGCAGCCGTTGCTGCAATAGACCGGGCATCCATCAAGGCTACTGCCGAAAATTGTCCGTTACCCGGTTTAGAACCTTCACGATTCGGGAAATTACGCGTCGTATGACGAATACTAAAGGCATTATTCGCCGGTGTATCTCCGGCGCCAAAACAAGGTCCGCAGAATGCTGTCTTCATAATGGCTCCGGCAGCCATTAAATCAGCAGTTGCCCCTTTACGCACCAAATCCATATATACCGGCATAGATGACGGATATACATCTAACGTAAATACGCCATTACCACAGCTGGCATGTTTTAAAATGTGTGCCGCTGCCATGACATTCGTATAATTACCGCCGGCACAACCAGCAATAATCCCTTGCTGTACTTGTAGTTTACCGTTCACAATCTTATCCGTTAAACTAAACGGAATATCTGTATTACTCATACGGCTTTTAATATTTTCTTCCGTTTCATGCAAAATATCTGCCAAATTTGCATTTAATTCATCAATCGTAAAGGCATTACTCGGATGCATCGGCATGGCAATCATCGGCTTGATGGTACTCAAATCAATATAAATCATGCCATCATAATAAGCAACATCAGCAGGATTTAATTCTTTATAATCCTGAGGACGGCCGTGTTGTGTTAAATAAGCTTTCGTATCTTCATCGGTTCGCCATACAGACGACAAACACGTCGTTTCCGTTGTCATGACATCGACACTATTACGATAATCTGTAGACATAGACGCAACGCCAGGGCCTACAAATTCCATGACCTTATTTTTAACATATCCATTTTTAAATACAGCACCTACAATGGCAATGGCAATATCATGCGGGCCAACAGCCGGATTCGGTTTTCCCGTTAAGTACACGCCAACAACGCCTGGATATGCTACATCATACGTATCGCACAGTAACTGTTTGACCAGTTCACCGCCACCTTCACCTACGGCCATCGTGCCCAGTGCGCCATAGCGGGTATGGCTGTCGGAACCAATAATCATCTTGCCGCATCCTGCCATTTTTTCACGCATGTACTGATGAATAACAGCAACATGAGGCGGAACAAAAATGCCGCCGTATTTTTTAGCTGCTGATAAACCAAATACATGATCATCTTCGTTAATCGTACCACCAACAGCACAAAGAGAATTATGACAGTTTGTCAATACATAAGGCAGAGGAAATCGTTCCATTCCAGACGCTTTAGCTGTCTGAATAATGCCAACAAACGTAATATCATGGGATGCCATCGCATCAAATTTAATTTTTAAATGCTCCATAGTATCCGATGTATTATGCGCTTTTAAAATAGAATAGGCAATCGTTCCTTTACGGGCTTCATCCCGATTAGGTTTCTTTCCAGTAAGTTGTTCTACTTTGGCCGCTTCTTGTTCTGGCACAATATCTGTACCATGAACCAAATACGCGCCTCCTCTATATAATTGAATCATGGGTATCCTCCTCTGCACAATCGCATACATGTATAGTGGTAATTAGAATGTAAAATTTTATGCAAATAAATTTCATATTGTAAAATTTTTTCACATTCTTCTCATATTATATCATAATTATTCTCCCAGTGACTACCCTTGCATATTTCTTTTCTACATTATTTTTATTTTATTTTTGTCTTAACTATGCTATAATAACTTATAATTCGCAAGAAGAAGCACCGTAATATTCGCAAGACATTTTTATGAATATCACGGAATAATTAACAATGGACATTTATCCTTGCAGGAAAGAGAGGAATCAATTTGGACAAAAATATCTACTTAGCCCAATTTTATGGGAAGTCACAAAATTACACCCAGATTCCCCGTGAATGGTATTCAAAATACGGTGTAAAACGAGGCTTACGTAATGAAGATCATACAGGGGTACTTATCGGCTTAACTCGTATCGCCGATGTTGTCGGCTATCAGCGCGATGGGTCCGGCAATAAAGTAAACTGTGACGGCATTTTATATTACCGCGGTGTAGATATCCGTGATTTAGTAAAACGAGACGCCGATACGGGTTATTTATATGAAGAAGCCTGTTTCCTCTTATTATTCGGGTATCTTCCATCTCGTGAAGAATTAAATGCATACTGCCGAGTCATGCAGGATAGTTACGATCTTCCTGATGATTTCCTGGAAATGAATTTACTGCGTCTTCCTGGGAAAAACTTAATGAACAAATTACAGCATGCATTGCTTACATTATATAATTATGATCCCGATCCAGACAATACGGATGTATATCAGACCTTGCGCAAGGGCTTAAATATTATGAGCAAACTTCCCTCTATTGCTGTATACGCCTATATGTCTAAAGTTCATTATTATCATCGTAAAAGCTTAGTCATCCATTATCCGCGAAAAGATTATTCGACAGCAGAAAATATTTTATCAATGCTTCGTCCTGATAGCAAATTTACAGCACAAGAAGCGCAGCTGCTCGATTTACTGCTGTTTCTGCATGCCGATCATGGCGGTGGTACAAACTCTACGTTTACAAATATCGTCGTGTCTTCCACCAATACAGATATATACTCCAGCATGGCAAGTTCTGTTGGCGCATTAAAAGGTCCTCGTCATGGCGGTGCCAATATTCGTGTTTCTCTTATGATGGAAAATATTATTGATGCCATCGGCCTGAAAGCAACGGATACACAAATAAAAAATATTATTAAAAAAATTGTTAATAAACAATTTAAAGACAACCCAGAAGGCTTAGTATATGGATTCGGTCATGCCGTATATACCCTTTCCGATCCACGCGCAGAAATTATGCGTCACTATTGCGGTAAACTGGCAAAAGAAAAAGGAATGGAAGATATATTCAATTTTTATAATCGGTTTGAACGTATTGCCGTTAAAGAACTTACCGAAAAAACAGGCATGGATATCTGCAGTAATGTCGATTATTACAGCGGCTTTGCCTATCATATGCTTGGTATTCCCCGTGATTTATATACTCCGCTTTTTGTCATCAGTCGTATGGTCGGCTGGCTGGCTCATAATATTGAACATAAATTATATGATAATCGTATTGTTCGTCCGGCAGCAAAATATGTTGGCGATTTAATGGATTATATACCCTTGGAGGATCGATAACATGAAAACAATTACTGTATTTAAAGGCGACGGCATTGGTCCTGAAATCACAGATGCTGTCATTGAAATTTTAAAAGCCGCTAACGCCCCTCTTTCCTATGAATTTTTCAATGTTGGTGCTGCTGAATATGAACGAAATGGCGCTCTGATTCCAAAAGAAGCATTTCAATCTTTTGAAAAAACTCGCTTGTTATTAAAATCCCCGATTACCACCCCTATCGGCAAAGGATTTCGCTCACTGAACGTCACATTGCGTAAAAAATATGACCTGTATGCCAACATTCGTCCAGCTAAATCAAATGCTGCCGTACCAACACCTTTTCCCAATGTAGATATCGTTACGTTCCGTGAAAATACAGAAGGATTATATGTCGGCGTCGAATATAAAATTAATGAAGATACCGTTCATGCTATCAAAATTATTACGCGCAAAGCCAGTGAACGCATTATCCGAGCCGCTTTTGAATACGCTGTAGCCCATAATCGTAAAAAAGTTACGTGTGTTCACAAAGCTAATATTTTAAAAATGACAGACGGTATGTTTCTCGATATTTTTAAAACCATTGCCAAAGAATATCCGCAAATTGAAAGCGATGACAAAATCGTTGACAATACCTGCATGCAGCTCGTTATGCATCCGGAAGCCATGGATGTTATCGTTACGCCCAACCTCTACGGCGATATTCTTTCCGATCTCACCAGCGGCCTTATCGGCGGCTTAGGACTCATGCCTTCCATGAATATTGGTGATGACTATGCTATGTTTGAAGCCGTCCATGGCAGTGCACCAGATATTGCCGGTAAACATATTGCCAATCCGACAGCCCTTCTCTGGTCTGCTTGTATGCTGTTAGAATATATTGGCGAAACGAAAATCGCTGCCAATATCCGCAAAGCCGTTGACAATGTTCTCGCTGAAAAACAACATCTCACACCAGACCTTGGCGGCAAAGCTACAACAGAAGAGTACCGTGATGCTGTCATCGCAAAATTATAAGCAAAACATATAAAAAGAGGCTGGTTATTTTACATCCAGCCTCTTTTTCGTATGCCATTGTCAGCGTATTGAGTAATATGTAGATTCTATCTCTTACCGATACGTACGAGAATATAACATCATGCTTTTGTCTATCATGCACTATCGTATTTCTTTTGAAGAAAATGAACGATAATACTGCAAACAATATATGTAAAACAGTATGACAAAAGGACTGTAACAAAATAGATTAAACATTCTCATTTTGTTACAGCCTCATTTCTTCTATTCTTGTTGACAAATATGCAGGTCATTTTATACAATTGACATTATGTATACTAAGGAGATGCCATTATGAATATAACCGTTTTAGGATGTGGCCGTTGGGGCTCTTTCCATGCTTGGTATGCCGATCATATTGGACATACGGTAACGCTTTGGGGCCGATCCAGTTCTCAAAATTTAAAAGAATTAATTACCACGCGAAAAAATGAATATGTAACACTTCCACCTTCCATTACCTTAACTTCTGATATAGAAAAAGCCATTGCGTCCGCTGATGTTTGCATTCTTTCTATCAGCGCACAACAGGTCCGTTCTTTTGCTCGTCAATTGCATAAATTAGCTGTACCATTACCTATGCCTATTATTTTGGCAATGAAAGGATTAGAAATAGGAAGCGGTAAACGATTGACTACGGTTATAGAAGAAGAACTAGGCCCGAATATACAAACAGCCGTCTGGGTAGGACCAGGACATGTACAGGATTTTGTAAAGGGCATGCCCAATTGTATGGTCATTGCCTCTAAGGACAGCACCTTAACGCATAAACTGGTAGATATATTTACTAGCCCGCTTATCCGATTTTATTATGGGCAGGATTTATTAGGCATTGAAATGGGTGCAGCTGCAAAAAACGTCATGGGTATTGCTGCCGGCATGCTGGATGGTGCTCATCTAACCAGCCTCAAGGGCGCACTAATGGCACGAGGAACGCACGAATTATCGGTACTCATCAAAGCCTTAGGCGGTAATGAAATGACGGTATATGGGTTGAGCCATCTGGGCGACTATGAAGCAACATTATTTTCATCTCATAGCAACAATCGCCGTTTTGGCGAAGATTTTATTCTAGGAAAACCCTTTCATAAATTAGCAGAAGGAGTCTATACTACAGAAGCACTGATGGATATTGCTAGACAGCATCATATCGAGCTGCCTATTACCGCAGCAGTCTATGCTATTATTCAAAACCATCAAAATCCGCAAGACGTATTAAGGCGTTTATTTTTACGATCTACTAAAGCTGAATAATCCAATATATACGAAGCCGGGCCAAGATATTACACTTCTTGGCCCGGCCTTTATGCTTAATTCTCTTTATCTTCCGTTTCAATAGGATGACGCGTTACCAAGATTTTATCTACACGCAGATTATCCATATCCATTACTTCAAAGGTAAATTCATTCCACGTATATACATCGGTTTCCTTCGGTATCCGCCCTACGCCATACGTTACCAGCCCGGCTAATGTTTTATACAAATCTTCTTCTTCATCTGGAAGTTCATCTTCAATTTTAAAGAAATCTTTAAATTCTTCTATTGTTAGCAATCCTTCCATCAGCCATTGATTCGGACCTCGTTCAATAATACGATTGGCATTTTCTTTCTTTTCTTCTTCGCCCGACGGCATCGTACCTACTAATTCTTCCAATATATCATGCAGCGTTAATATACCTGTCAGGCTTCCATATTCATCCAAAACCGCCGCTTCATGAACGCTTTCTTCCCGAAATACAGAAACTACTTTGATAATATCCATCGATTCCGGTACGAAAACAGGCTTGCTTACACATTCTTCTACCAATGCATGCAGCTGTACATGCTGTCCTTTCTGAACAGCTTCATAATACTTTTGAAACACTTCATTGACCGTTATCATACCCAAAAAATCATCTAATGAACCGCGGCCTACCGGCAAATGTACATGATTACAAGAAATAATCTCTTTCATCATGATGTCTTCGTTATCTTCTAAGTCAATCCAATCCACCTGCGTGCGATTGGTCATGATATCACTGACATTCATATCAGCCAAGCGAAATACACGATCAACCAATTCCGGTTCTTCTTTTTCAAAAGCTCCTAATTCAGCCCCTTGTTCCAATAGCAGTTTTATTTCTTCTTCTGTTACAGGATGTACTTCCGGCTTGGATACGCCTATCACTTTCGTAACTAAAGCCGTCGATGCCGATAAAACCCATATCAGCGGCGTACATAAGACGCAGAAATACAGCATAGGACGTGCCAGTATACAAGATAATTTTTCAGGATTATCAATAGCTATCCGCTTAGGCACAATTTCGCCAAAGATAATGCTCAAATAGGTAACAATGGCTACGATCGTCGTCAAACTGACGGTATAGGCATATTGTTCCATTCCCGGTATCATTGCGACATACTTAGACATAGGCTGGGCCATTTCTGTACCGCCATATACACCAGTCAGTAGTCCTAATAAGGTAATGCCAAACTGAACAGCAGAGAACATTTTATTTGGGTTTTCCCGCAATTTTAGAACAATTTCGGCAGACTTATTTCCATCTTCGGCAATTGCTTCCAGCCGAGCCTGCCTGCAGCTGACGATCGACATTTCCAGCATAGAAAAAATACCATTGCCAAGAATAAGCAAGACAATTACTAAACATTGTTTTCCTAGGGAAAATTCCAAAACGAATCACGTCTCCTTTTATACTATAACCATACTTTTTAGGATTTATTATACATGGTTTTATCTGGTATAACAAGTTTTATCCTATAAAAAACAGGCATGCTCTCTGCATGCCTGTTTTACGTACATTCTCCATTACCACCAAGGCCCCACACCTATTCCAATACCGCCGTGATGATGCCATCCTACACCAATTCCTACACTAACATTAGGACTGCGTCGATACTCGTCCCGTGTATCCGCTGTATCAACTACGGCAATATCCTTTGTAAAGGTTCTTTCCGCATTTCCTATTTTTATATCAACAACGATACTCGTTGTTCCCACCGCTGCCGGAACAATATTCATTTTATCTGAAATAGTCGCTACATATGCATTTAAGCTGGTTGCCTTAATATCATAGGGAATCATACCCGGTACATGAACCCGAATAATTCCATAACTACCTATGGGGATTCGTTTAGGATATACGATTACTTCTGTTTTTTTTAACATCGATTCCGTATTGCCAAAAATAAGTTCTGCATCTTTTCCACCATAAAGCCGCCATACACACGATTCATCTTTGGCAACAAAATAGCTGCTTTTTAATGTATGCATCGTTTTATCATATACGTTGACATGATAAAAGTACTTACTCGTTACATTTTTGTCAATGCGAAAATAATAGTCTCCAGCTAATCCGGTTTTATCAGCCGGAATACTTTGCAATAATGCTACAATTTTGTCATAGGTACGTCCTGATGTAATATAGTAAGACTCCAGATTTTTCATCTGTACAGAAGGATCGATGGCCTGCATATCCATTTTGGTTGTATCTGATGCTAAACTAAATGCTTGTATATTCAAACACCATACCAGGGTCATCACACATATACGCCAAACCTTCATAAGATGTTCCTCCTGTACGTTTATATCCTACAAATCCAAGTTTCGTACTTTTTTCGCATTATCCTGAATAAATTTACGTCGCGGTTCTACTTTATCCCCCATAAGAACGGAGAAAATACGGTCTGCTTCCGCAGCATCTTCCAAATGGACGCGAAGCATCGTTCGATTTTCCGGATCCATCGTCGTTTCCCAAAGCTGTTCCGGATTCATTTCACCAAGCCCTTTATACCGTTGAACAACGACAGTATTACTATCCCGGCCTAATTCATCCAGCTTTTGATTCATGGCTTCATCTGAAAAATAATACCAAACCTGTTTGCCTTTTCGAACTTGATATAATGGCGGCTGTGCAATATATACATGGCCTTCTGTAATCAGCGGTTTCATGAAACGATAGAAGAAGGTCAACAACAAGGTACGAATATGCGCGCCATCTACATCGGCATCAGTCATGATGATGATTTTGTCATAACGACGCTTGTTAATATCAAATTCTTCGCCAATGCCTGTACCAAATGCAGTAATCATGGAACGAATTTCTTCATTGGCTAAAATCTTATCTAACCGCGCTTTTTCAACGTTAATTATCTTACCTCGCAACGGCAGGATAGCCTGGAATTTACGATCTCGCCCTTGTTTTGCTGAACCGCCGGCAGAATCCCCTTCGACCAAATAAATTTCAGTCATAGCGGAATTTTTTTCTGAGCAGTCAGCCAATTTACCAGGCAAACTGCTAATTTCCAATGCATTCTTACGACGTGTCAATTCACGGGCACGACGGGCAGCCTGACGCGCGCGAGATGCAGAAATCGTTTTATTAATAATTGCTTTTGCTTCACTCGGATGTTCTTCAAGATATTCTTTTAAGCCATCAGAAACGATATTATCGACAATCCCTTTTACTTCACTATTGCCTAATTTTGTTTTTGTTTGACCTTCAAACTGCGGTTCCCGTACTTTAACGCTAACAACAGCCGTCAGCCCTTCACGAACATCATCACCGGATAAATTATCTTCATTATCCTTTAAAATACCGGAAGAACGGCCATAATCATTAATCGTTCGAGTCAACCCAGAGCGGAAACCGCTTAAATGGGTGCCCCCTTCTTCTGTAAAAATATCATTGACAAACGTCAATATATTTTCGCTGTATCCATCATTATACTGCATCGCTATATCAACAAGAACTTGATTTTTTTCGCCTTCTAATGATACAACCGTCGGATTCACAGCCTGTTTATTTTCATTTAAAAATTCGACAAACGATGTTAAGCCGCCTTCATAGCAGTATACTTCGCTTTTTCCCTGATTTCTTTTATCCGTCAGTGTAATATGAAGGCCTTTATTCAAAAATGCCAATTCCCGAAGGCGTGTTTTTAACGTATCGAAATCGTACACGGTATCTGGGAAAATTTCATGGTCCGGCTTAAAGCTTACTTTCGTCCCTGTTTCTTCATTTTTTTCCAATGGACGAACTTTCTTCAACGGTTGTTCTGTACGTCCCCGTGTAAACGATATATTCCACAAATAGCCATCTCGCTTAACAGCTACTTTAGTCCATACACTTAACGCATTAACAACAGAAATCCCAACGCCATGCAGCCCGCCGGAAATAGGATAGCCGTCTCCGCCAAATTTACCGCCGGCATGAAGAACCGTTAATACGACTTCTACCGCCGGTTTTCCTACTTTATGCATTGCTACAGGAATCCCACGACCATTATCTACAACAGTAATACTGTTATCTTCTTCTATTGTTACTTCAATGTGGGTACAATATCCCGCTAATGCTTCATCAATACTATTATCTACTACTTCGTATACAAGGTGATGCAACCCGCGAAGAGACGTGCTGCCAATATACATCCCCGGACGTTTACGAACAGCTTCCAGCCCTTCCAGTACTTGAATCTGCTCTGCACCATAATCTATATGTTTGTCTTGCGACATGTAATAATTCCTCCTATTCGAACACCTATTCAACATCTTATTATATCGCATTTTTCAATTATTTTGTAGGGGATGACAAGGTAAACCCAGATCTTACAAACAATTTTTTGTATCGTTCTATCAGTGTTTCTACCGTAATAGGCGTAGCATAAATTTTTTCTTCTGTAACAACGTAGCAGCGAACAGGGCCTTCTTTTTTTTCAGATACATACCTAAGAGGCTTGTAATACTGCCGCAGCGGATTCGATTTGCTCGCTTTACGCGGATGCGCTTTAAATATAGCTACAATCTGCCGTATATCAATCATTTGGTTGCCGCCGATGTGTAGATACATTTTCTTTTCTCCTATATTTTTCTGTTAAGTTATGAATAAAAGTATCCGTCATTTCCGTAGGATTTTTGCGAGTTACAAACAATGCCAGCATCATATCATCTTCTGCTGTATCACAACCATAATGAATTCGTTCGATATACCGATAAATACAATCACGGCGAATTTCATTATATAGTTCCATATACAACTTTTCCTGCGACGGAATACAGCCATGCCGCACCAGCTCTTCCCAAGTTAGCCACGGCATTTTGATTAATATATCATGAAGCTGTTTTTTCTTCTGCTGCCTGTTTTCCAAGCGACATAAATAGCAGATATGTTCTCCCGGCTGCAAAAATCTCCCGCATTGCGGACACGTTCCTCGACCTGCCTGCGTATACACTAATTTTCGTTTTTCTTGGATAAATCGAAGCTGTCTAATTCGTTCCTGCAGCTCTGCTGGCAAATTTGCTGTATCTTTCTCAATTTTTTGTACGACGTCTTTCGATAATAGAATATGGTTAGGATTTTCTAAAGGAAATAAATCTTCTTCTTCGCCATCCAATTTTTCATACACAATTTTTGCCGGCTTTTTTCCGCTGCGGACCAATCGTATGTCTCGAATATATTCCTCATGAATAAATATATTTATTTTTTCAATTAGATCTTTTTTATGCATAAACAGCTGACTCATCCAAACGGAGTTAAGTACAGCAATAACAGCAGTACGTTCATCAAATCGCTGTATATACGAATATTTTGCTATTTGCACCCCCACAATAGACGACCAGGAAAGCTTGGCTTGATACAATTTATACGGCGTCAGCAGTTTATGTTCTTCTAGTATTTTCGGAATCGCCATTCCCGCTTTTTCCAATGTATGCGTCCGTTCTTCCATTGCCTTTTACCTTACCTTTTTCAATGCATATATAATGATACCCCGGTATGGATTTAAAAATAATTGGCTCCGTCGTCGTAATAAATGTCTGAATACGTTCACGAACAAATTCCAATAACGCTTCACGCCGTGCCGCATCTAGCTCACTCATCACATCATCGAGCAGTAAAACCGGATATTCTCCTGTTTCCGACTTTACATATTCCAATTCTGATAATTTTAATGCCAATACAGCTGTACGCTGCTGTCCCTGCGAGCCGAATTTCTTTAAATCAGCCCCATCAACAGCAAATGCTAAATCATCACGATGAGGCCCTACGGACGTTGCCATGCGATGTATATCTTCATGCAAATGTTCCTGCAGTAATTGATAATACCATGCAGCATCACATCGATAGTCCTGATCGGCATCATGTATACCATCATATGGCTGTATATAAGACATAGTTAGTCTCTCTCTGCCTTTCGTAAGGCGCCGATGAATGACACCGGAAAGAAAACTAATTTTATGAAGGGCTGTTATCCTTTTTTTTACAATCGCTGCTGCAAAAGATGCAATCTGATGATCCCATTCTTCTATAGAAAACAAACCTTCATATTTCATTTTTTTTAGTAATAGATTCCGTTGAGAAATGGCCCGATTATATTGCAGTAATTCTCTATAATATGTTGGATTCACCTGAGATATTTCCATGTCCATAAAACGACGTCGTAAAGAAGGGCTTCCTTTTATAAGCTGCAAATCTTCCGGAGAAAATACGACTTCGTTTAATGTTCCTACCAGCTCCCGCTGAGACACCTTGGTCTCATTAATCCATAACTCTTTTTTAGTGAGTTTAGATATAATAATTTTTATCTGTTGTTCTACGCCGTTGCGAAAAAAATTAATAATAATGCTGGCATCATTACAATCCCATTGAATTAAATCAGAATCGGCTATGCCTCGGTATGATTTGCCAATTCCTCCCATATATAAAGCTTCCAGTAAATTCGTTTTTCCCTGTCCGTTTTTTCCATAAAGGATAATAATAGATTTTGGAAATGATATTTCTTCTTGCTTGTAATTTCGGAATTGGTGGAGACGAATAGACTGTATATTCATATTTATGCACCAACTATTTCATATTTACCTATGTCTTTAATTTCAACAATGTCTCCTGGATAAAGCTTTTTACGTTTAGCTTTGCATAAATTTCCATTGATATAAATTTTATTCTCATCTAGCAAAAATCGGATTTCACCGCCGCTCTGTAAAATACTGGCCCATTTCATAAATTGGTCTAACTGTATCATATCGGTTTCAATTTTTATTTTTTCCATTTATTTTGTCCTCATTGGTGTTACAACAAATACACAATCCGTTTGTTCTTTATCTTGAACTAGCATAGGACTGTTTTTACGTAATTTTAAAACAACTTCATCATCATGACAATGTTTTAACATATCTAAAATAAATTTACCATTAAACGAAATATCCAATGGTTCTCCTTCCATCTGGCAGGGAACCGAATCTTCAATAGTTCCATAATCCGGATGCTGACTCATTAATTTAATTTCATTTTCAGATATCACAAAATTGATTACATTATACTGTGCATCTTTCGCAACAATTGATGCGCGTTCAACAGCGCCGGTAAATTCTGCTCGGTTGATGGTAAGGGTACATTGAAAGTCTGTTGGAATAACACGGCGGTAATTAGGAAATTCTCCTTCGATTAATCGAGTTCGAATATACACATTGCCAAATTTAATAGCTAAATAACTGCGGACCGCTGTAATTTCAACTGTTTCAGGAATATCTGTCGGTAATTGTCTTGAAATTTCAGCTAATAACCGACTGGGAATAACTGCTTGAAGCGTGGTATCAAGCGGTTTTTCTAATGTAGCAGATTTTAAAGCCAATCGATGGGTATCGGTAGCAACCATTGACATATTATTATGTTGTACATCTAAAAAAGTACCCATAAAAATAGGGCGAGCTACGTCAGTTGCACAAGCATATGAAGTATTATCAATTAAATCTTTCATGATAACACTAGTTGTTTGAAAATGAGCATATCCGTTTTCAACAATTTCTACTTCTGTAAAATCATTGGGGTTCATTGTCAAACATTCAAATTTTAACTTTCCACCTTTAATAATTAACTGTGTATCAGCATCTTCTTTAATAATTTCAATTTCATCGCTGGGGAGTTTTCTTGTCAATTCCATTAAATATGGATTTGCTATAAATGCTTCACCGCTTTCTTCGATAATTCCGGGTACTGTTGTTTTTATACCCATGTCGTAATCATTGGCTTGAAATTCAATGATATTATTGATTGCCTTGATTAGTAATCCATTTTCAGAAGATAGATTATTGCTTTTATTTTGAGCTACCTTTTGAACTGTTTGTAGACCTTTGTTTAGATCTTCTTTTTTTAGTTTTAGTTTCATTAGTGTATCCCCTTTTCTGCGTTTAGTTTTTTGGTTTAAGTGAGTTAAAAAAATAGTAGTCGTAGTAGTAGAGGCTGTGGATTTGTGGATAAGTGGATAAAAGTGGCTATTTTAAGCTATCCACAAATGTGCATAACTTGTGGATAAACCATTTTTTCTTATCCACAAATCCACTTTTTTTTTGAAATTTTAAAATATACACAATTTATCTACAGCCTATCATCTTACTTATCCACACCCTTAATTTTATTCTGCAGGTCCTCAATCGATTTTTTAAAATTACTATCTTTTTCTATTAATTTCATGACTTTCATACAGGCATGCATCACAGTAGTATGATCTCGTCCATTGAAAGCCGTCCCAATATGAGGATACGTATTACCTGTTAGTTCACGACATAAATACATAGCAATTTGTCGCGGTAAAGCAATGTATTTCGTTTTCTTTTTACCCATTAATTCTTTATAATTTACATTATAAAAAGAACATACAGCTGTCGTAATTTCATCAATCGTAATGTATTTCTTTTCTTCTTTATCTTTTACTAAATATTGCAACGCACGATGAGCATGTTTGGCTGTTATCGTACGTGCATCTTCTACAGAGGCCAAATATACGACATTGTTAAATGCTCCTGACAATTCGCGGATATTTTCACTGCCATTCGTAGCAATATACGTAATCGCCTCATTTTCAATGGTAATACCTTGTTTTTGTGCCCATGTTCGCAAAATTGCGATACGTGTTTCTAAATCAGGCGGATCTATCCAGGTAACCATACCGCTTTGGAATCGGGAACGAAGGCGATCTTCCAGTTTATTAATATCTTGAGGAGCTCTATCACTGGTAAAAATCATCTGTTTTTGCCCTTGATACAGTTTATTAAACGTATGGAAAAACTCTTCCTTGGAACTATCTTTTTCGCCAAATCCTAAAAATTGAATATCATCGACAAGAAGTACATCGATATTTCGGTATTGCTGCCGGAAGTTTTCTGTGCTTTTATCTTGAATGGATTGGATAAAATCATTGACAAAATCTTCACTGGTTATACAGCGAAGACGCATATGTGGAAATTTTTGTAAAATTCGATTGCCAATAGCGTGCATCAAGTGAGTTTTACCAAGTCCGCTGTCTCCATATATATATAATGGATTATATTTTTGAGCTGGTGCATCGGCAACGGTTGTTGCAAATGTATAAGGAACACGATTACTGTTGCCGACGATAAAATTTTCAAATGTATAATTAGGATTTAAATTTGTTTCTTGATGAATATCTGATGGCAGCGTGATTTTTTCCGCTTGTTTTACGGTAAATAGTGTAGGCTGTTGAATAGATGATGATGTATCTGTTACCGGCAGTTCTGGTTGTACCCATTCCACTTTTTTTTGTGGGGATACATCCTGTATATGAACTGTTTCATACAAATCTTCTGAATGAGTTGATGAAGATGATTGTGATGCAGACGGCATAACTGCAGCGTTGTCCATTAAGCTAATATGGACCTGTATAGGTTGTCCCGTTACTTTTTGTGCAACATCATTTAATAAGGTGGCGTAGTTTTTGTTAATAAATGTGAGAATAAATTGTTGTGTTGTTGCTAACACTAATTCATTATTTTTATATGAAAGAGGAATGAGTGATGATTCAAACCAGTTCATGTATAATGGCGGTGGCAGAGATTTTTTTAGTTCCGTAAGCATACCTGTCCATAATGTGGCTAACTCCATTGATTCCATGATACATCCTTCCTGTCTTGTAGATTGTGGATATGTTGATATATCGTATTGTGGATAAGTGCATAATTAAGAGTTGAAAAAAGCGGAAACACGATACATATCGAATTTCCGGCTAATACTAAGGTTATCCACAAAGTGTGGATAACCTGTTGATAGATTAATTTTTTATCCACACTTACATCTATCCACATTTTACAACAAAACGATACACATGGGAAGAAGATTTATTAAAATTAATTATCAGATGTACCGCATCTATTATGCGAAAAAAGTATAACACTGGGCATACATATTGAGAAAGCAAAAAAAAGGAATTGACAGCATATTTCTTTTTTACTATAATTATGCTGTTATGGTGTAAATTCATTGACTGTCTATTGAGACGAAGGAGGTGTCTATATTGAAACAGACATATCAGCCAAATAAATTGTGGAGAAAAAGAACACATGGCTTCCGCGAAAGAATGAAAACAAAAGGCGGCCGTATGGTTTTGAAAAAACGTCGTATGAAAGGCAGAAAGAAACTCTCCGCTTAATCATTACAAGATGAACAGAAAAGTTCCATTATGGAATTTTTCTGTTTTTCTGGCATTTTTAGGACAAAATGAATGTATGAACTAAAAAAAGAAAAACGACTGACTAAGAATTGGGAATATCAATTTGTATATCGACACGGCCGGTCCTATGTAAATAAACTGGCTGTTTTATACGTATTACCCCGTTCTCCCAAACAGCCTGCCCGTATGGGTTTTGTAACGGGCAAAAAAATTGGATGTGCCGTAGAACGTAATCGTTGCCGGCGATTGATGAAGGAAGTATATCGTCTTCATCAATTTGAACTAATTCAAGGTGTTGATTTAGTTCTTATTGGACGCAGTAAATTAAAATATGCTGGATACGAACAAGCTGAACGCAGCATTATGCAGCTCTTCCGGCATGCTAAGGTATTGCAAAAGAAGTGATGATGTATGAAACAATTTCTTATCATCCTTATACGGTTTTATCAAACCTGTATATCACCATTAAAACCGCCATGCTGCCGGTTTTACCCTACTTGTTCTGCGTATGCGCTGGAAGCGCTGCAGAAATACGGTGCTGTGAAAGGGAGTTATTTAGCAATAAGGCGCATTTTGAAATGCCATCCCTTTCATAAAGGCGGATATGATCCTGTACCGTAATATTCGGTCAGATGAAATAAAGGCTGGCTGAGAGTATTTTTTCACCCGACAGGAGTTGAGAGTATTGGGATTTTTTAGTGGAATAGCAGATATCCTGACGCAGATTATGACAACCTTCATGGATTACTGTTATGCATTCACGCAAACTATCGGATATCCTAGCTACGGCTTGGCTATCATTATGCTGACGCTTATTATTAAGTTAGTATTGTCACCGCTTACGGCAAAACAAATTCGGTCGATGGAAGGCATGCAGACCTTGCAGCCGAAAATTAAGGCATTGCAGCAGAAATACAAGGGCAATCAGAAAAAAATGCAGGAAGAAATGGCTAAACTCTATAAAGAAACAGGAGTAAATCCATTATCTGGATGTTTGCCTATTCTTATTCAAATGCCTTTCTTAATTTCTATTTTCTGGGCATTGCGGGAATATCCGTATGATCCGAACTTTGCACAATTTTTATGGCTGCCAAGTTTAGGCCAGGCAGATCCGACGTATATTATGCCGGTGTTGTCTGCTATTTCTACGTTTGGCATTCAAAAGCAGATGAGCGGTGCTCAAGTAGCAGCGTCTGATGCACAGGCTAAACAACAAAAAATTATGCAGATTATTATGCCGTTGTTTATTGGCTGGATTAGCTTAAGCTTTCCAAGCGGCTTGGTCATCTATTGGGTCATTTCCAACCTATTCCAATGGGCACAGCAGATTATCATGTTTCATGGTAAAAAGAAGAGAGGAGCACAGGCATGAGTAGCATTGAAGCAACAGGCAAAACGATTGAAGATGCCATTCGTTCCGGCTTGGTTCGTCTCGGAAAAATTAAAGAAGAAGTAAATATTGAGGTATTAGCAGAACCTAAAAGCGGTTTTTTAGGATTTGGAAGTAAGCCGGCTGTTGTTCGTCTTACGGAAAAGACGAAATCTGCACAATCTGTATCTGCTGTACCCGAACACATAGAAGAAACGAAACCGGAAGTTGTCAGCAAAGAAGAACAGATAACGGTTTCAGCTCCGTCCAATACGGATGCAGCTGAAGAGGTTGTTTCCACGGAATCAGCAGCGGCTGTAGAAACTTTTACTGCAGAAGAAGCGGCAGCCAAAGCGAAAGACTTTTTATTGGAAGTCTTACAGAATATGGGCATTGATGTCATGATTGAAAAGATGATTAAAGCAGATAAGATTATCCTTCATCTTCATGGCAAAAATTTAGGTATTTTGATTGGAAAACATGGACAGACGTTGGATGCCCTCCAATATTTGACCAACCTTACGACCAATCAAGGCCAGGAAACTCGTCATTTCATTATGCTGGATGTAGAAAATTACCGCCATCGTCGGGAAGAAACATTGAAGCAATTAGCAGAACGGTTAGCAGGCCGGGTTAAACGAAGCGGCGAAAAAGTTGTTTTGGAACCGATGAATGGATATGAACGTAAGGTCATTCATGTTGCATTACAGAATGAAGAACATGTGCGGACTGAAAGTGAAGGACAAGATCCGTATCGTCATGTTGTCATTTATTATCAGAAATAAAAAAGAGAATCAAAGCAGTGACTAGTCATAAAAAGAGCCGATTATTCACTGGTGATCACAAAAAAACCGGTGCGCTGCACCGGTTTTTTTGAAAGGAGAATACATAGTGTACGATACAACAGATACAATTGCTGCGATTGCAACACCATTAGGTGAAAGCGGGATTGGTATTATTCGTATTAGTGGAACCAATGCATATGCAATAGGAGATACTTTGTTTCACAGTACGTCTTCTACCCCATTAGCTAAACGAAGAGATCGCTCCATTCAATATGGTACCATCGTCGATGAACAAAATAAACCCGTAGATGAAGTTATATTACTCATCATGAAGGGACCGCATTCGTATACGGCAGAAGATGTATTGGAAATTCAATGCCATGGCGGCCGTCAGTCATTGGAAGAAATCATGGCGCTTGTTCTGCGGCATGGCGCTAGATTGGCAAATCCCGGTGAATTCACACAGCGTGCGTTTATGAATGGACGCATTGATTTGGCACAAGCGGAAGCCGTTATGGATGTAATCCAAGCTAAAAGTTCCCAAGGACTTACGAGCGCAGTCAGTCAGTTAGAAGGACGCTTATCACGTGTGGTTTCCGATATGCGGCATCATCTGACGGATTTTATTACGCGTCTTGAAGTTACAGTGGATTACCCGGAAGAAGATTTGGAAGACATTGAAGTTCCGGATATTGCCGGTGCCATTAGAGAAATGAAAAAACGCCTTGATGATATGCTGGCTGCTTCTCAAAGCGGCAGGATGATACGAGATGGCGTGATGGCAGCCATTACAGGTACGCCAAACGCAGGAAAATCCAGCTTGCTGAATAGACTCCTGCAAGAGGAACGGGCTATTGTTACGGATGTTCCCGGTACGACAAGAGATGTGATTGAAGAATGGATTACTTTAAAAGGCGTCCCTATTTGTTTGGTAGATACAGCGGGCATTCGCAGTACCAATGATACAGTCGAACAAATCGGCGTGCAGCGGGCTAAAGAATATATGGATAAAGCAGATATTATTTTAGTGGTTATTGACCAGTCTCGCCCGCTTACATCGGAAGATAGACAGATTTTAACAGATGCTAAGGGAAAAAATGCTATTGTTGTACTAAATAAAGAAGATTTACAGCCTGCTTTTTCTGCTTCATCCATGCAGTCCTATGGATTTCCTGTTATCTCTATTTCAGCAGATACAGGAGTCGGTATGGATACCTTAAAAGATCGGCTGTTGTCCCTAGCACTGCAAGAAGGAACGACAATGGAACAAAGTTCGCTGCTTACGAATACACGTCATATTGAATTAGTGCGTCAGAGCCGCGAGGCATTGCAGCGTGCGCTAGAAACGATTGAACAAGGCATGCCAGTAGACTGCGCCATTGTAGATATTCGGGAAGCATGGGATTTATTGGGTTCCATTACGGGTGATACCGTACAAGATGATATAGTAGAAGAAATATTTAGCAGATTTTGTTTAGGAAAATAGAGAGGTAGTAACATGTTTGTAGTCGATACATATGATGTCATCATCATTGGTGCCGGTCATGCCGGCTGCGAAGCTGCTTTGGCAAGTGCACGCTTAGGAGCTTGTACATTAATGGCCACCTTGAATTTGGATAATATTGCCTTAATGCCTTGTAATCCGGCTGTAGGCGGGCCGGGTAAAAGCCATTTAGTTCGTGAAATCGATGCATTAGGCGGCGAAATGGGTATTAATACAGATAAGACATGCTTGCAGATGCGGATGCTTAATACGGGAAAAGGACCGGCTGTATATTCACTTCGCGCGCAGTCGGATAAAAAATTATATCAGTTGACCATGACGAAAACATTAGAAAATCAAGAAAACTTGGATGTAAAACAACTGATGATTACGGATCTTTTGGTAGAAGATAATAAGGTTGTCGGCGTTCGTACGGAATTAGGCGAAGAATATCGTGCTAAGTGCGTTGTTTTGGCAACGGGTACCTATTTAAAAGGCAAAATTATTATTGGTGAATGTGCGTACTCCGGCGGCCCTATTGGACAACGTTCAGCAGAAGACTTATCTGGCTCATTGTTAAAAGCCGGTCTAAAATTAATGCGGTTTAAAACGGGTACACCGGCTCGTGTTGACCGACGCACCTTGCGAACGCATGAAATGAAAATACAAGAAGGCGATACGGACGGACATGCTTTTTCGTTTTTGTCGGAACGAAAAAATCGCAATAAAGAATGTTGCTGGCTTACCTTTACCAATGAAGAAACGCATCGCATTATTCGGGATAACTTGGATAGAGCACCGATGTGCAATGGCATGATTCAGGGAATTGGGCCTAGATACTGCCCGTCTATCGAATCTAAAATTGTTCGTTTTGCTGATAAAAAAAGACATCAGCTGTTCATTGAACCGGAAGGCGAAATGACGGAAGAAATGTACGTCCAAGGCATGAGTACCAGTCTTCCTATTGACGTACAATATGAATTTTTACGGACCATTCCCGGATTGGAAGATGTCAAAATCATGCGGCCCGGGTATGCGATTGAATATGATTGCTTAGATCCGACCCAATTGATGCCATCTTTGGAAACGAAAAAAATCAGCGGCCTCTTCTCTGCCGGCCAAGCGAACGGTACCAGTGGCTATGAAGAAGCAGCGGCGCAAGGGCTGATTGCCGGTATTAATGCAGCTCGTAAAGTACAAGGAAAAGATGCATTTATCCTCACCCGCTCGGAAGCCTATATTGGCGTATTGATTGATGATTTGGTTACAAAGGGAACGAATGAACCCTATCGTATGATGACCAGCCGATCTGAATATCGTCTCATTTTACGGCAAGATAATGCAGATTTGCGTCTTACACAAAAAGGATATGATTTAGGATTAGTTACGCAAAAACGATATGCCTGCTTTATGCAGAAAAAGCAGGCCATTGAAGCGGGCTTAGCGGCTTTAAAACAGCTATCTGTCACACCGACAAAGGCCAATCAAGAAAAGTTGCAGTCTATCGGTACAGCACCGATTCATACAGGCCTTACAGCGTATGATTTACTGCGACGCAACGAAGTTACGTACGAAAAATTGCGTCAAATCTTTCCACTCGAACCGTTAGCTGCGGATGTGTGTGAAGAAATTGAAATTATGGTCAAATATGAAGGATATATTGGACGGCAGTTAGAACAAGTAGAAAAAATGAATCGACTGGAACAAAAATTAATGCCTGCCGATATTGTGTATGCTGATATTGATACCCTTTCAGGCGAAGCAAGACAAAAATTGGATGCCATTCGCCCCCGTTCTCTCGGCCAGGCGAGCCGTATTTCCGGCGTTTCACCGGCAGATATTACGGCCCTTCTCATCGTGTTGGAACAACGGCAGCGGGAGGATAAACAACATGTTTCAGACTGAACTGACGAATGCCATATCTAGTATGGGCTGGACCCTGACGGATACGCAGATACAACAGTTTTGCCAGTTTCAGGATATGCTGCTGGAAACCAATAAAGTCATGAATCTGACAGCAATTACCGAACCAGCAGAGGTTGCCGTCAAGCATATGGCTGATAGTTTATCCTGTTATGATGCGGCGTATTTTGCACCTCATGCCCGTGTCTTAGATTTAGGGACGGGTGCAGGATTTCCGGGTCTCCCCCTGCTTATTTATCGGCCGGATTTGCAGATGACTTTTTTTGATTCCTTACAAAAACGGCTGCGATTTATTCAGCAGGTTTTGACACAATTAGGGCTTCAAGCAGATTGCCTGCACGGGCGGGCTGAAGAAATGGCGCATCAAGAAGCCTATCGGGAACAGTTCGATAGTGTAACAAGTCGGGCTGTTGCACGATTGCAGGTTTTGGCAGAATGGGCTCTCCCCTATGTCAAGAAAAACGGATTCTTTATCTCCTTAAAAGGAGCACAATATGAAGAAGAAATCAAAGAGAGCCGTCATGCTTTAAAAATATTAGGTGCTGTCATAGAAGAAGTTCGCCCGATTGCACTGCCAGGTCTTGCCGATAAGCGGGCAGTGATTTACATACGCAAAGTGGCGGCGAGTCCCAAGAAATATCCTCGCAAGCCTAAAATAGCAGCTAAAAATCCCTTGTAATATATAAGATGAAGGAAAGTGAATGAATGATGTCTTTAAGAAAAATGATAGTAATAATGACAGCGTGCCTTGCCATGACTGCCAGTGTTTTTGCAGAAACCGTTGATCAACCATCTATAGATGCACAGATGGCGTATGTAATGGATGCGGATACAGGCAATGAATTATATGCTAAAAATCCGGATCAGCGTTCGTATCCTGGCAGTACAACGAAAGTAATGACGTGTATCTTAGGCTTGGAAATGGGCAAAGCCCAAGGCATTTTAGATAAACCGATTCGCATTACCCAGGATTCGTTGAACTTGGAAAGCGATGCATCTGTTTTGGGATTATATCCAGGGGACCAGGTTACGCTTCGCAATGCCATGACCGGCATGATGACTGTATCCGGCTGTGATGCAGCCGTAGACGTAGCTGAAACGGTAGCACCGACAGAAGCAGATTTTGTATATCAAATGAATGCTAAAGCATCAGCATTGGGCTGTACGAATACACACTTTGTAAATCCTCATGGCTTACCGGACAGCGCTCATTATTCCACCGTTCGCGATATGGCTAAAATTGCTGCGTATGGTATGAAGATGCCAGAATTTCGTAATGCTGTCAGCCATAGTGAATATAATATGCCCTATATCAATGGCGGAACAAAATATTGTACGACTACGAATTATTTCTTAACGAGTGGTTTTCCTGGCGCAAATGGTATCAAGACGGGTACAACCAATGCCGGCGGTCCTTGCCTGATTGCTTCAGCAACACAAGATGATCGGACCGTTATTGCTGTTATTTTTAATTCTGGCGACCGTTTTGGTGATGCCCAGAAATTAATGAAATATGGTTTTTCTGTTTTGCAGCCATTGGAAAATGTATACGTAATGCGTACGGCACCGGCAGGCCAGACTTTAACAGAAGTAGCAGAAAAACAGAAAAAAGCAGCTGAGTTGGCTGCACAGCAAAAATATGGCACCGATACGGATACGGTACCGGCTAAAACTGCAAAATCAGCATAAGTGTTGACAATACGCTGCAGATTGCCTATAATGACATTACAATCACATAACTGAGCAGGACTGACGGATAAGTGGAATAACCACATGGACTGCACAGCCATACAATGCCGACCGTCTGGGCAGAATAATTTATTCTTTGACCAGACGGTCGGCGTTTTTTATGCATACCAGCTGGTCTGTAAAAGGAGAGATTCGCAATGAAACGAAATCGTTGGGGTATTGCACTGGCTGCTGTAGGAATTCATATTTGCATTGGCAGTGTGTATGCATGGAGTGTTTTGACGAAACCGATTATGGAAACCATGGGATTTACGTTGAAAGAAACGACGTGGACATTTTCTCTGGCTATTCTGTTTTTAGGATTATCTGCTGGGTGTTTGGGCAGTGTGGTACAAAAAATAGGGCCTAAAAAATCAGGTTGTATGGCAGCTGCTTTTTTTGGATGCGGTATGCTGGGGACAGCATTAGCTTTTTACGTTCACAGTTTGCCTTTGCTCTATGTATGTTATGGTGTTATTGGCGGCATTGGTTTGGGAACCGGCTATATTACGCCAGTATCGACATTGGTTAAATGGTTTCCGGACAACCGTGGTTTTGCAACTGGCTTAGCGATTATGGGATTTGGATTTGCTAGTATGATTGCCGGACCGATTATGCAGATTTTGGTACAGCAAATGGGCTTAATGTATAATTTCTTGATATTAGGCATCATTTATATGGGAATTATGACAGCTTCGTCTTTTTATCTTGCACCTCCAAAAGCCAATGAAGTACCGCAGAAAGATACTGCATTGCAAATGGCTGAACAAAAAGTACGGCCTGTGTATGCCAATGCTATGCCTCAATTTTCCTTGGCACAGGCCATGAAACAATGGCAGTTTTATACGATTTGGTGGCTTTTTTTCATCAATATTACCTGCGGCATTGCTTTGCTGGCAGTGGCTTCACCGATGGCACAGGAAGTTGTGCATATGTCGCCGTTAGCGGCAGCATCTATGGTTGGATTCATTGGTTTTATGAATGGTGCCGGGCGTATTGCATGGGCAACAGTATCTGATTATATTGGCAGAGCCAATACGTATCTCTTGTTTTTTGCGATTGAGATTTTAGCATTTTTCAAATTATCAACAGAAACCAATTCGTTTAGTTTTCAAATTATCGTGTTACTTATCATTACTTGCTATGGCGGCGGATTCTCTTGCATGCCAGCCTATTTAAGTGATTTATTTGGCGTGAAATCACTGAGTGCCATTCATGGCCGTGTATTAACAGCTTGGGGTGCAGCTGGTGTTGCCGGTCCCCTGCTCCTGTCTTGGATCAAAGAAACAACCAATAGTTATACGATTACCTTACAGTTTTTCGCTATTTGTTTCGTATCTTCTCTGTTGATTATGATTATATTGAAATATAAAACACGGCATGGTATTCGTGCTGCTTCTTCCGATACATGGGATATACAGCATGTGCAGTCTCAGAAATAATATGCCGTGCTTGTATATGTTCCCTTGTCGGATATGATTGGGTCATCGTCAAATAAAAAAAGAGAGCGAGTCGACATATGGGCTCGTTCTCTTTTTTGTCTTAGGGCAATAAAATATAACAATCGCCAGGTTTGGCATAAAATTTTTGAGTATTATAAGTTGGCTATATCGGTAACCAGTGCATCGATTTCTTGTTGTGTCGTTGCCCAACTGGTGCAAAAACGAACGATTGTCCCTTGCTGTGTCGTTCCTTCTTCTTCAAAATAGTAACCTTGTGCCAGCGTTTCTTTTTGCTGTGCCGTCAGTATAACAAATTGCTGATTCGTAGAACTATCGACCCACAATGGAATTCCTTTCGTTTTAAAAGCCTCTTTGATTTGCATTGCCAATTCGTCGGCGTGCTTTGTTCTTTCAAAATATTCCCCATGTTCGAGCATCAACGTAAATTGCAGGCCCATCAGCCAGCTTTTGGCCAGTACTGCGCCGAGCTGTTTCATATAAGCTTTGAAGCGGTATTGGAGAGACGCAGTTGTAATAATCATAGCTTCACCGAATAAGGCACCGCATTTTGTTCCGCCGATGTAAAATATATCTGTCAATTCGGCAAAATCTTTCAGTGTTACGTCATTATTTTCTGCGCCAAGACCATATCCCATTCTTGCACCATCAACAAACAAATAGATACCGTATTTCTTGCAGACCTTATGGATGTCACATAACTCCTGTTTGGAATACAATGTCCCTTGTTCCGTTGGAAAAGACAGATATACCATTTTGGGTTCTGTTAGATATTCCGGAGTGCCGTTGTCATAATAGTTTGCTGCGCATGCCGCGATCTGCTGCGCTGTAATTTTGCCGTTTGTATTTGGAAGTTCCAGTATCTTATGTCCCGTGTTTTCAATAGAAGCGGCTTCATGGCAATTAATGTGTCCCGTGTCAGCGGCAATGACACTTTGAATAGGAGATAAAGATGCTGCGATAGCTACAATGTTTGCTTGTGTTGCGCCGGGAATAAATTGTATCAGTACATCATCCCTATCAATCAGTTGTTGAATGACTGATTTTGCTCTATCGCACCAAGTATCTTCGCCATATCCTGCATAACTGGTACTATTGGTAGCAGTCAATTTGTTTAGAATGGATTCAAAGGCTCCGTGATTATAGTCATTGTTGAATCGTATCATTTCAAATACCTCCCCTTGTTTTTACAGTGTCTATTATTCATGAATTATATCATACGGGTTATTACCTTTCAACGCTGCTTATTTTATAATAGTTCCAAGTTATTGTATACCCATAAATAAAAAAATCTGTCGCTCTGTATAATGCGACAGATTTTTTAGATTTACAAATGTTGTGGAATACCAGGACCGACAGGCCAGCCAATGCAGTACCAGAAAATAAATAAACAATACCACATAATGAGGAAGCCTGCAGCATAGGGAAACATTAATGATAAGTAAGTGCCAATACCGCTATTCTTCTTATATTTACGAATTACTTCTAAAAAGATAGGCAAAAATGGATTGACTAAAGCAACCGTATTTAAAGCCCCATCACCGGCGCGAAAGGCAACTTGAACAAAGGCAGGATGATATCCTAGCAGCATAAACATCGGGACAAAAACGGTTGATAATAGCGCCCATACAGCGGAACCGCTAGACATAAAAATGCCCATAAACTGGCCGAATAACATAAAGCAAAGCAATGTGGGAAGACCCGTCATGCCAATACCTTGCAAAAATGCGGCACCTTTCATGGCGATAATAGATGCCATATTTGTCCACGCAAAGGCTGCGATAAACTGAGCAATAAAGAAAGCCATGACGAGAAAACCGGATAATCGCTTTACGGCGTTAGACATGCATTGTATCATATCTTCGGCATTTTTTATTTTTTTTAACGAAATACCATACGTCAGTCCAATGGTTAATAAAAATCCGCAAAGCAATGGGATAACGCCGCGAAGAAGTGGCGAACCCAACAGAGAATGAGTTTGAGGATTACGCAGCAATCCATTATCCGGAAAAGCGAGTAATACGACAATGGCGATATAGACAAGAGCCGCAATGCCGCAGTGTCTCAGTGCTTTCTTTTCGTCTTCAGAAACATCAGGCATTTGTAATTGCCCATTGGCGTGAGCAGGATCGTATACCCCTAAACGAGGTTCTACAAACTTTTCCGTAATCAATGTCGTGACTGCTGTGAGATAAAAGACGGCAAAAGCCATAAAATACCAATTATCGATTGGCGATACAGTAAGCGTAGGATCAATAATGCGAACGGCTTGGGTTGTAATGCCGGATAAAAGGACATCGGTTGTAACAATCAGTAAGTTCGCTGTAAATCCAGAATAGATAGCGGCCAATGAGCAAGCAAAACCAACGAGAGGGTGTCTCCCCATGGAATAAAATAACATTGCCGCTAACGGAGGCATAATGACAATTGCCGCATCCGAAGCCAAATGGCTCATTAAACTAATAAATACAACAGCTAATGTTACATACCGTTTGGGAATATTATGCATAGAATGGTGGATTAATGTTTCTAAAAATCCCGTTTCTGAAGCAACGCCCAACCCAAATGTCAGGACAATGATCATGCCTAAAGGTGGAAAATTAATATAGTTTTTGATAAGGTTCGACAATAACCAATCCAATCCCTCTGCACTGATTAAGCTTTTTATGTGAATAACGTCTTGGGTTTTAGGATCTAGAGGTAAGATCGAACAGCTGCATGATATAGGATATGACGGCTAATAGGATAAGCAGCATAAGAAAAAGAATAGCCGGATTTGGCAGTGCATTTCCTAATGTTTCTAACCTTTTGAGCCATGGATGCGGCGTGTTGTGATGGGTAAATCGTGTAGGTGGTATCATGTATACCTCCTCAATGATGTGGTATTGATACATGTATATGGTATAGTCATTTCATAATAGGCAGATGTATTCCCTATGTTTATAGGTGTTTTTGTATAGCATGATATGTTGTGTAACCATAATACTGTATAATTTTTATATAGTATTATACCATAGAAAGACAAAAGATAAAGAGCTCAATTAGGTCAGAATAGTATTGGGCAACTATATTGGAGCTATACAGATATAATTAAAAAACATAATGATGCAGTGATACGTACTTTATGTGAATAATGGCTGAAAATAATTGAAAATGATTGAAAATGATTGAAAATGAATATATAATACAGCTATAGAAACGAGGTGGAATCATGTTAACCGAAGAGAGGCAGAATGAGATCGTAAAAATAGTGAATATTAGTGGAGCTATTTCTGTACAAGAACTTGTTAATTTTTTGGATATATCGGAGTCAACGGTACGTCGAGATTTATTTGCCTTAGATAAGCAAGGACGGTTGAAACGGGTTCATGGCGGCGCGACAGCCGTTAAAGAATTTTCGTATGAAGCCGATATGGAAAATCTGCAGGAAAAATATTCATTCTATATGTTGGATAAGCGGCGTATTGCCAAATTTGCAGCAGAGAAAATCAATAAAAATGATTTTGTGTATTTAGATGCCGGCTCAACAGTAGAACAAATGGCAGAATTTTTAGTTGGTTCAGAAGCAACGTTTGTTACCAATAGTATTCCCCTTGCACAAAAATTGGGTCGCAACGATGTCAAGGTATATATATTGCCGGGACGGGTAAAAGGAAAAACAGAAGCGATAATTGGCAGTGAAATGCGGGATATGCTGGAGAGATATCATTTTACCCGAGGTTTTTTTGGAGCCAATGGTATTACGGTTAAAACGGGCTGTACTACCCCGGATGATGAAGAAGCGGTTTGCAAACGGGCAGCTGTTGCTAAATGCATGAAGGCCTATGTGTTGGCCGATGGCAGTAAATTCGGTTTATCCGCGCATATTACCTTTGCAGATGTAAAACAAGTTGCGATTATTACAGCTAAGGGTAAAGATGTTGTAGATTATACTCCCTATCAACGGCTTACGGAGGTGCATGTACTTTGATTTATACAGTAACCTTTAATCCCTCGTTGGATTATGTGGTGTATATGGATGATTTTGCTGTAGGAGAAATTAATCGGGCTCATAGGGAAATGATTTATCCTGGTGGTAAAGGAATTAATGTAGCTTTAGTGCTGGGCCATTTACAGATTCCTGCAAAAATGCTGGGATTTACGGCTGGTTTTACTGGAAAAGAAATACAGCGGTTAGTAGAAAAACATGGCGGCGTGGCTCAATTTATACCGTTAAATGAAGGCTATTCGCGTATCAATTTAAAAATAAGTTCTAACCAGGAAACGGCTGTTAATGGAACAGGACCGCATATCCCGCAAGAGAAACTGCAGATGCTGATGGAACAAATACAAGGTATTTCTGATACCGATATATTGGTCCTAGCTGGAAGTATACCTGCTGATATTCCGGATACGATATATGAAGATATTTTAAAACAGCTGCAGGCTCGACCGGTTAAAGTGGTAGTAGATGCTACGGGCAATTTGCTGAAAAAAGTTTTGAAATACCGGCCATTTTTAATTAAGCCGAATCAGTTTGAACTAGGCGAATTATTTAGTGCAGAATTGCATACGGCTGAAGAAATTACGATTTGTGCCAAACGGCTGCAAACAATGGGCGCGCGTAATGTATTAGTATCGCGTGGTAAAGACGGTGCCATTCTGGCCGGTGAAGATGGACGTATCTATCAAATGCCCTCCCCTGCCGGTATGCTGGTAAACTCTGTTGGAGCCGGCGACAGCATGGTAGCGGGATTCTTGGCAGGATTTTCTGCATCTGGCGGTACGCTGCAGGAAGCATTAAAAATGGGTATTTGCGCTGGCAGTGCTTCGGCATTTCATGAATGGCTGGCAACCAAAGAAGAAATTATGTCGTTATATCAAACCATAGTATCATAGTTTGTATACAACAGAAAGGATGTTAGCCCTATGCGTATTGTAGATTTACTGCACAGAGAAAGTATTGATTTACAAGCTGCGGCAACAGATAAAAAAGTAGCCATTGACCGTCTTGTAGATTTAATGGCTGCAAGCGGTAATCTGAATGACAAGGAAACTTATAAAAAATGCGTGTTCGCTCGTGAGGAAGAAGGCAGTACCGGTATTGGTGAAGGCATTGCTATCCCCCACGCCAAGACCGATGCTGTAAAGATGCCGGGATTAGCTTCAATGATTGTTAGAAGCGGCGTTGATTATGAAAGTTTGGATGATGAGCCGGCATATCTATTTTTCCTTATTGCAGCACCGGCAGATGGAGCGAATGTACATTTAGACGTATTAAGTCGACTAAGCCGATTGCTCATGGATGATGCATTTAGAGAGAATCTGATGCAGGCCAAAACGGCAGAAGAATATATGACTATCATTGATAACGCAGAAACGGCGCAGCTTGCTGCGGAAGAACAAGAAACCCAAACGGTGCAGACTGAAACCGCACAAGCAGCTGATAGGCATAATGAGGTATCAGAATCGCCAAAGCCATTTATTGCAGCTGTTACGGCATGCCCTACAGGTATTGCGCATACTTATATGGCAGCGGAAGCGTTGGAACATAAAGCCGAAATGATGAATATATCTATCAAAGTAGAAACCAATGGTTCCGGCGGCGTAAAGAATCAGTTAACGGCCGCAGATATTCAACGAGCTGCCGGTATTATTGTGGCTTGTGATAAAGATGTTCCTATACAGAGGTTTGTTGGCAAACCGGTTATCTTCACGAAAGTGGCCAACGGCATCAAGACTCCGGAAGAATTAATACAAACGATTTTAGATGGCAAGGCGCCGTTGTTCCAAGGAAAGGAAGAACCTGCGGACAAGGCTGTACTTGCGGACAGTGAAAGAACGGAAAGCGCAGGACGGCAGATTTACAAACATCTGATGAATGGTGTATCTCACATGCTGCCCTTTGTTATTGGCGGTGGCATCTTAATTGCCCTGGCCTTTCTGTTTGATATGCAGCATGCCGGAACAGCGCAATTTGGGACAGGCATGCCTCTGGCAGCTTTTCTTAAACAAATTGGCGGCTTGGCATTTAGTATGATGCTGCCTATTTTATCTGGGTATATTGCCATGAGTATTGGCGAACGACCGGCATTAATGCCGGGTATCGTTGGCGGCTTTTTAGCCTCAACCGGTGGGTCTGGCTTTTTTGGAGCTCTTTTTGCCGGATTTATTGGCGGTTATTTAATCCTTTTGCTTAAAAAAATATTTGCCCGTCTCCCCCAAGCGTTAGAGGGGACGAAACCGATTTTGATCTATCCTGTGTTAGGGTTGGTTTTAATGGGGATTATTATGTCGTATGTGATTAATCCCCCAACTGCTTTATTTAATAGCTGGCTGGCAGATATGCTCAACAGCATGACTACGACTAGCCGTGTTGCCTTAGGATTTATTCTTGGCGGCATGATGTCGATTGATTTTGGCGGGCCGATTAATAAAGCTGCGTATGTTTTTGGTACAGCTTCTTTACTGAATGCAGCTGGCGAGGCCGTTAGTTCCGGAATCATGGCTTCTGTCATGATTGGCGGTATGGTTCCGCCCATAGCGATTGCCTTGGCTATGTTACTATTCAAGGGCAAATTTACGCCGAAAGAACGGCAGTCAACGATTACCAACTTTATCATGGGCTTATCGTTTATTACAGAAGGTGCCATTCCCTTTGCGGCAGCCGATCCGGTACATATTATTCCGCCATGTGCGATAGGAGCCGCTGTTTCTGGTGCCCTTTCTATGCTCTTTGGCTGCACAGTTCCGGCACCGCATGGTGGTATTTTCGTATTTGGTGTTGTCGTCAATTGGCCGATGTATCTAGTTTCATTAGCTGTAGGTGTTGTCGTGGCAGCTCTATTAATAGGTCTGATTCGCCGCAAACAAGTATAATATACGTACATTCGTATCAATTTTTATATGCTTATACATACAACAAGTATTAAGGAGGAATTTATCATGAAAGAATTTACATTTACAGTTGCAGATCCCCAAGGTATTCATGCTCGTCCGGCTGGTTTGTTGGTGAAAGAAGCCAAAAAATATGAATCCAGCATTATCATAACGAAAGGCGCAAAAACGGGTGATGCAAAAAAAATATTTGCTGTTATGGCATTGGGCGTAAAACAAGGCGAAACGATTACCGTTGCTGTAGATGGTACAGATGAAACAACTGCTGCAGAAGCAATGGAAGCATTTTTTAAAGAAAACTTCTAAACAGGCCGTAAGGAGGCTATCTATATGCTGACGTTACAAGGTAAAAGTGTTTTTGCAGGTATTGCGATTGGACCCCTGGCCCTGTTTCACCGTAATACCATCTCTACTGCCCCGCGAGCTATTGACGACGCAGAAGCAGAAGTACAGCGGTTTCAGAAGGCTCGTGCGGAAGCTGTTTTGCAGTTGCAGAAACTATATGAAAAAGCGGTTGAAAAGATTGGTGAAGAACAAGCCGCTGTTTTTGAAGTCCATCAAATGATGTTGGATGACGACGATTATATTGAATCCATCGAAGAAAAGATTCGTGGCACGATGCTGAATGCAGAAGCGGCGGTAGAACAGACGGCCCAGCAGTTTGCTGATATGTTTCGGGCTATGGATGATGCTTATATGCAGGCACGGGCTGTTGATGTCCTGGATATATCACGGCGCATTGAACAGCAGCTCTGCGGTGGTCCCAGTATTGATTTTAGTAACTATGATCATGTGATTATTGCAGCTGATGATTTGGCTCCCAGTGAGACATTGCAGCTGGATACCGATAAAATTTTAGGATTTGTTACCTCTGCGGGCAGTACCAATTCGCATACAGCCATTTTGGCACGTACGCTGGGCATTGCAGCTGTTGTGAATACAGGTACGCAAATTCATAATGATGTCGATGGCATGACGGCAATTGTTGATGGCATGACGGGTCTCGTATATATTGATCCCGATGAAGCCACGCTTTGCCGGATGACAGAACAGCAGCAGAAGCTGAAACGACAGCAAGAAAAACTGGAAACTGTACGTGGCGCAGCTACGGAAACGAAAGATGGGAAAAAAATTCGGTTATATGCGAATATTGGCAATCCGGATAATCTGCCCCAGGCAATTCTTAATGATGCTGAAGGAATCGGTCTTTTCCGCAGTGAATTTCTCTATTTAGAAAACACAGATTATCCTACGGAAGAACAGCAGTTCGAAGCCTATAAAACGACAGCAGAAACGATGGCCGGAAAGACTGTTGTAATTCGCACGTTGGATATAGGTGCTGATAAAAAAGTTGATTATTTTGACTTAGATGCGGAAGCAAATCCGGCGCTGGGGATGCGGGCTATTCGTATCTGCCTGACGCGACCGTCTTTATTTAAGACGCAGCTGCGAGCGTTGCTGCGTGCGTCGGCATATGGGAAAATTGCAATTATGTTTCCCATGATTATTTCAGTAGATGAAATACGCCAATGCAAGTCTCTGCTGCAGGATGTGCGGTTGGAATTAGATAATCAAGGCATTGCCTATGACAAGCAGATGGAAATTGGCATTATGATAGAAACGCCGGCAGCTGCAGTTATGAGCGATGAATTAGCAAAAGAAGTCGATTTCTTCAGTATTGGTTCGAATGATTTAACACAATATACGTTGGCAATTGACCGGCAGCAGACGAAACTGGATGCATTTTTTGATTCGCATCATCCCGCTGTGCTGCGCTTGATTCAACAGACGATTGAAAATGGTCACAAAGCCGGTATTTGGGTAGGCATTTGCGGAGAATTGGGAGCCGATCTCACATTGACGGAAACGTTTTTGAAAATGGGTATAGATGAAATATCAGTCAGCCCTTCCTCTATCTTGCCGCTGCGTCAGAAAATTCGTTCTATATCGTTGTTGTAACACATCGTATGATATCAAAGAAATTGCTATCAAAATAATATAAACCTGTCCTATACATTGTATGCGGGGACAGGTTTATATTTATGTGTAAAATAGACTTTTATAGCTAGATATGGTATACTTATGCAGATATGAATAAAATAACATATATGCGGAGGATTAAGAAATGAATGTAAAACAAGTAATGACAGCGGTACTAGCAGGAATACTATTTGTAGCCGTATTAGCTGGATGTGGTAAAGAGGCCCAGACGGATAAGAGCAAGCCCCTGCGTGTAGCGACGAATGCGACGTTTGTACCGTTTGAATTTAAAGATAGTGATCAATCAGAAGAATATAAAGGGTTTGAAATAGATGTAATTCAGGCTGTGGCTAAGGAAATGGGCCGGGATATTGAATTTCATAACATCCCCTTCTCCGGTATCATTCCCATTATCCAGCAGGGCGATATGGATATTGCGGCAGCCGGCATGACAGTAACGCCGGAACGAGCTTCAAAAGTTCGCTTTGCCGCTCCTTTTTATGAATCAAAACTGGTTATTTTAACGCCCAAGACAAGCGGTATTCATTCGGCAGAAGATTTACAAGGCAAACAAATTGCCGTACAAATGGGAACAACCGGGGCTAAATATGCGGAAGAAAAAGGATTGTCTATTAAACAGTTTGATAATAACTCTGAAATTATTATGGAATTAAGCGTTGGTGGCTCTCCGGCAGGTATTTTGGATAAACCTGTTGCCGATTATTTCCTGACGCAAGACGGAAAAGGTCAGTATAATGAGATTGACATTCCTGATACAAAACCGGAATATTTGGCTTTTGCTATGAATAAAAATAATAAAGAATTACAACAAGAAGTCAATGAAGCGATGGCTAAGTTGAAAGAAAAAGGTGAATTCCAAAAACTGTACAAAAAATGGTTTAACACGGATATGCCTGACTTACCGACAACAACAGAAGATATTGTCAAATAATTTATATGATACATAAAAAACTACGGCTGCAATGAGATACATTGCAGCCGTAGTTTTCGTATATATTACAGTTCGTCTTCTTTTGTTTCTGGTAATGTAATGGGGGTTTTATCAATGATACGGACAATGAGCAGCGTAATAATGCAGATAATCCATTCAAAATAAATGACATGAGGAAATACGCGAATTGCTGGGCAAAGCTGCCAAGCAAATAAACCGATAATACCAATAAGTGTCGTCCAAAATGCTGTATTTTTGCGGCATAAAGACGGACAAAACATGGTACAGAGAAATACAAGGGTAAATGCCGTTGTCAGGCTTAACCCAATTAACATAATTTTAACGATACCGACGGCGTTAAAAGCCAGCCATAATGTGCCGATGCCGATAATAAGAATAATCAGGCGATTGGCTTTGACATAGGACGATTTAGAAAGATCTGGTTTGAAAAAACGCTTAAAAATATCTTGCGCAACTAATGTGCCGGCACCTAATAAAATAGTACAAGCTGTAGATACATCAGCAGCCCAAAGAGCAGCTAGTGTCATACCAGAAGAAAAGGGATCTAAGCTCATAATAATTTGCGGCAGAGCCATAGTAGGATTTAAATCAGGAAACTGGGCTTTGGCAGCCAACCCTAAGACCGCACAGAAGAAACCAACAGGAAAAATGAGTATGCCGCCAAGAATGTATCCATGGCGGGCAGATTTTACATCTTTAGCACCGCAGGCAATTTGTACCGGACCTTGTGCTGTAATAGCCTGGGTTGTCATGACGATAATCCATCCAAGAAGCATAGCCATTGTTAAACCACCAAAAGGGCTGAACCAATCAAACGGCATAGATGGTAATGACGCATTGATGCCGCTGATTCCTCCGTCACGAAGCAAAACGAGGACCATCGAATATAAGATACCTAAATAAATAACAGTAACACTGAGGATATTAGAAAGACCGGAAGACCAGAGTCCGCCAATCGTTGTAATGCCAATAAATACGACGGCACTTACAATCATACCGGCATGCATGGAAAAAATATCAGGCATTAAAGCATGCAGAATGGAACCGCCGGCAACATATTGAAGAGATGTAATGCAAATCATAATTAACGATAAGCCAATGACACTAATGATGCGTGCTTTTTCATCGTAACTGCGTTCAAATAATTCGGGAATGGTAGTACAGTTTAATGCACGGTATTTACCGGCAGCAATACATCCCATGATAATGGCACCAATGGCCCAGGCGCCGTTATACCAACCGGCAGCTAGCCCGATTTTTGTAGCGCTTTCTGCCACCCCTACTGTAGAGGCAGCCCCAACAGCCATTCCGGTAATACTGACGGCAACAAGGCCTGTTGAAAATTTTCGTCCAGCAAATAAATATTCTGTAGGATTTTGGCTTGCCCGACGTTTTACATATAGGGATATAGCGAATAGAAAAATGATGTATAAGATGACGATACATAATTGAATAGACATCTATATCTACTCCTTTGTAATGAATTTTTTATTTTACGCAACTTAAGTTCCATACAACGCAACAAAAATAACGTAAGATGTTATTATTGTATTCTAAAATAATATAAAATTCAAGCAATTTGTCCTAGCTTTTATATAAAATATATAAGTAAATATGTAGCGATAAAAAAATTTATAACCAAATACACGCCCATAATATTACTTGATTTGATAATTTTTATGCATGCAGACTTTTTTTGCATATATATAAAGAATGCGAATGAAAATACATTGTACCTATTGTTTACAAAGTATTTTAAATATGGTATGATACGGCAGAGGCAAGAGATAACATCACGTTATGTGAGTTATACTTTTTTTCGGATGGTTGTAGTTAGATGGATTAGTATCTGCTTGGATCGTAACGGACCGAGACAGAAGGGATTACTCATCATTTCTTAGCAGGCAAAGTATTTTTGCTGCTTAGTTTGACGTTTGCACAGTATGTTGCGCCTTTCAGTCTAGGCTGAAAGGCGTTTTTTGTTTTCTTTTGCCCATAAAAAACTACATAAGGAGGTATTGCCTTGAAGAAATGTTGTTCTTTTTTGGTAAACAACATGGCAATCTTTGTTGTTTTTATCGGGATTGTAGGAGCCATGCGTCCCCAAACACTAACCTGGGCTGGGCCGTATGTGGGCTGGCTGCTGGGGATTGTTATGTTTGGTATGGGAATGACGTTGACGGTACAAGATTTTAAAACTGTTTTACAGCGCCCAGTCGATGTATTGCTAGGCATTGTAGCGCAATTCTTAATTATGCCTTGTATTGCCTGGGCATTGGTCAGAGTATTTGCTCTGCCACCGGAATTGGCTATCGGTGTTATTTTGGTAGGAACCTGTCCCGGTGGTACGGCATCGAATGTCATTTCGTATTTAGCGAAAGGCGATGTTGCTTTATCTGTATCTATGACAATGGCAACAACCCTGTTGGCACCGATTGTAACGCCGGCGCTGACTTGGGTATTGGCAGATGCGTGGATTGATGTATCTTTTACGGCAATGATGATATCGATTGCAGAAATGGTATTACTGCCTGTTTTGTTGGGACTGGCAGCCAATCATTTTTTTCGATCTGCCGTTACCAGTGTATTGCCGGCCTTGCCAATTATTTCGGTCTTGACAATTATTTTTTTAGTTGGCATCGTCGTATCCTTGGGAGCATCTCGTTTATTTGAAGTAGGCCCGCTCATGGCCGTTATTGTTATACTGCATAATATATGCGGATTGGCCTTGGGATATGGCATGGCACGTATGCTGCGATTAAATTCTAAAAAAGCGCGTACTGTGGCTATTGAAGTAGGCATGCAGAATTCTGGAATGGCAGCTTCATTGGCTGTTTTGTACTTTAATCCGGCAGCAGCGATTCCCGGAGCTATTTTTAGTGTTTGGCACAATATTTCAGGGTCTATTGTGGCAAATTTCTTTTCACGGCGTGACGAAAATCAACATCATGCTAATGTGGAAAAAGCAAAATCTATTCATATGGCGTAATAAAAGGAGTATCAGAATATCATGAAAATTTTTCGTACAGTAGCAGATATGCAGGCATATGCTGCAGAAGTAAAAAAAGCAGGAAAAGTTATTGGTTTAGTTCCCACGATGGGTGCCCTTCACGAAGGTCATTTGACATTGATGCGTGCTGCAAAAGCGAAATGTGACGTTGTTGTGGCTTCAGTCTTTGTTAATCCAACACAATTTGGACCGAACGAAGATTATGAAGCCTATCCGCGTCGGTTTGAAGAAGACTGCAAAAAATTGGAAAGCGTCGGTGTTGATGCGGTATTTCATCCGGAACCAGCTGAAATGTATCCCGAAGGATATTGCACATATGTCAATGTAGAAGGCGACATTACCCATAAACTTTGCGGTGCTCAGCGACCCATTCATTTCCGCGGTGTAGCGACTGTTGTTACTAAATTGATGAATATCACGCGTGCTGATGAAGGTTTCTTTGGGCAGAAAGATGCGCAGCAGGTCGTTGTTATCCGTCGTTTTGTCAGTGATTTGAATATACCGATTCATATTAATATGGTTCCTATTGTCCGTGAAGAAAGCGGTCTGGCCCGTAGCTCCCGCAATGCCTATCTCTCACCTGCTGAAAAAGAAGCGGCCCTTGTTTTGTCTCGCAGCCTTCGCAAAGCAAAAGCAGCATATGAAGCTGGTGAAAAAGATGTAGATACATTGAAACAAATCGTTACGACAGAAATTCAGAGTGAACCAATGGCTTCAATTGATTATGTTGATTTATTCTCTTTCCCAGATTTGCTCCCCATTCAAACAGTTAATCAAGAAAGCCTGTTAGCCATTGCTGTTCGGATTGGGAAAACCCGTTTAATTGATAATGTGATTTTAAATGCTTAAGCGGATACGCTGGCAACGTTGAAGACGAACAACCGTAAGGTGCCATGAAAATAATTCATGACGATATCACTGAGATTTTTTATATACTGGCACGTTGCATAGCAGTTGTTCGATAGCAACCGAAAGAGAAGCATTACTGCAGAATTTATAAATGAACGTATAAAGAGCGATGTTTTTATATGAAATATCGCTCTTTTTGTGTTTCACGTGAAACATCGATATATCTTCATAATTTCTTCATATATTCTTCTTTTTTTCTTCGCAAAAATATATTACACTAAACATATAGATAAAATAGAATAAAAGGAGGTCATATATCATGAAGAAAAAGCTGATTTGTATGTTGGGTGTTTTGCTGCTGGTTGGTATGATGAATGTATTGGCAAATGCAGCAGTATCTGTGCAAACACCTAACGAGTATACAGAATTTTCGTATTGCCATGATTCTCACGACACGCATGACCATCATGGCTGTCGGCAGTAACGCGGTTGTATCCTCAAGGGAGCATCTCTCTTGAGGATTTTTTAATCTTCACAATTTCTTCGCTGATTGTAAAATGAAGTTGGACATCTGAATAAAAAAGCCCATGGCAGGATCTTTTTTGGTAGAATATAAATCGC
>CAKPYN010000012.1 GCA_934202965.1 uncultured Megasphaera sp. | reverse complement strand
AGTTAAGCCTGCAAACGCCGAAAGTACTTGGGGGGAGGCCCCCTGGGAGGATAGGAAGCCGCTGATTCAACGAAAAATACGCACTGGAAATATCCAGTGCGTATTTTTTTGTAGTTTGTGAAAGTTGGAAATCACTTGCTACGAATTTAGAAAAGCCATAGACTCGGGATATTTTTAATTCTCAGTCTATGGCTTTTGATGTTAGTTACGCTTTGCACATTTCTTGAATATTTACCATCAATGGCAGATATTGATCTAAGATTTATGTATTCTTGAAGTCTGCCGTATTCGTCAGCTGTTCAAAGATGTAGTACAGATACCGTCCTAAGTTCAGGTCGTTGGCTTTAGCTGTTCTCATCTTTCTATTCCAACTTTTTTGTTAGTATGTTATGCATGAGATTGGCAATATCATGACTTCGCTTATCGATTAAATCTTTTGTCCAATAATTTTTTTTCACGCCATACTGACGTTCATTTTGATTGATTATGGCATATAAATTTGCTTCTGGTCCTGTTTTAATTTCGGTTATTTTAGGCTCGATAATAGTAGATGTAAGGATGAAATTACTCATTTTATAATATGTTTTTTTCTCTTCAAAAACAGCATTTCCCATCGAAGAATTTGCATTTCCTGCAATTAATGTTAAATTTCCAATTCGATTTATATAATTTTTTAATTCTGCTTCCGATTCAAAGCCTAAATTATTTAATGTAATATGTTTTTTTGCAAAATCAAAATGCTGAGGTAAAATATGTTCCACAGATACTTTCTTACCTCTCGCCGGTTTAAGAATGGGCGTTTCATTCTTATTGAAATACATTTCTATAAATTTAAGAATACTCGCAGCTTTACTGTTAACTTTGCCATTTCTTCCAGAATGATTTTTTTCAGCCAATACGTTTTTTACATTATTAGAAAAGACTTCGATTTGTTCATCCAATGCGGCGTAAAGATTTTTTATTGCCATTGCTTTATCTGTTTTCTTATCTTTCCGATAATTTTGAATCAGTCCTGGGACTAATCCTTCAATTTTATTCGTTTGATTATAAGAGAATAAAATTGAAGCACCTAATCGAGTCAAGCGATCCAATACTTCTCTCTTAATATCATCCGTTTCATTATAAAACAAAATTAAGATGGGATTGAATTGCTTGATTTTTAAAATCTCAAATAAGATAGGCATATTAGTGTCATCCAAAAAGTACTCGTAGTTTTTATTTTCAATATTCGCATAAATACGCGATGCCTGAACCATTTTATTAACAAAGTCCGTGACTTCCTGTCCAGATAAATTTTTAGTTTTTTTAAAATATTGATAGAGCTCTTCTACTTTCTTATTCTCACCATAACAAGCTACTACAAAGTATTTTAAAAAAGTAGATGACTGAATAGGTCGCCTCGGTAGATGAAGATTTTCAATCAATTTTCGCCAATTTTCATTAAAATTATCTTTGTCTGTATTTGACTTTGAATCATTATCAATCGCTTTTAAAAATATATTTTTTATTAGGTCCATTGGTTCTAGAGATCTGCCTCGGTCATTTAAAATCTCAAATAGTTGGAATGCTTTGGCTTCAGTAGGCGCAGTTGTTTCAATCAACATAATTTTTAATTTATAATATGCAAAAAAATGGAATAATTGTTCATTATTAAGTTCTTCATCAATTGATTCATACAGTTTATCAAAAACAGCACAGATATTTTTATCTGCATCTGTTGAAATATCATTTTCAGCAGAGTTCCTAATCAGATTACGGTAATATTGCCCGAAATAAAGTTCGTCAGCATGTTTAATTTTAAAATCTTTAAATTCACCCATATCATTGACAATGCTATAGCTTTTGCTTAAGTCCGATATCATACTGTACGCACTAGCAGGCGCTGTCCCTCCAGCATTGATAATTTTCTTTTGTATAATCTTCTGTAAAGCTAAGCCCATAAGGGATAATGTTGTCAGCCGCTGCTGTCCATCTACCACAATTTTACGATTATTAATATCATCTTGTATCAAGACAATATTGCCCAATAAATAGCCTTCTAATTCATTGGTTTCTTTTTGGAATACATTCGTATCTGCTTTTATATCTTCCCAGAGTTCTGTGACTTCCTTCTCTCCCCAAACAAAATTCCTCTGAAAATCAGGAATAAAATAAGGTGTAGAATTATTCATCAAGATATCTGCAATGGGTTTCATTACCGATAAAATTGTACCTGTTTTTGACATAATACTGCCTCCGTCTCTATTTATTACTTATTCTATTAGATCACATGAAAGTATATTTTTCAAGATCTATATAAAATAACAGTACGTTACAACTTAAAACGGAGGATTTCATCTCCTTACCATTTATGAGATAAGAAGAAATGTTATGAATGCTGCAAAACGTGATAGTCTAAATCAGTATCTGAAGGACGGGCACCGTGATATCTCTAATAACACAAATGTTAAACGATTGGATTAGTATCTGTTATGTACAGTAACTCTATGTATCCCATTGTATTCATTTAATTTTAATCTAATTCTAATCGTATTCTAATCTGATTTTAATCTTCTTATGCTATACTATGCCCATATAGTGCCGGCATGATAAATATGATACAATACAAGGAGAAACGCGGCGATGAATACCCTCAAGATTAACCGAATGAATGATTTTTATTTCAAGTACCTTCTGGGCAGTGAACAGCGCAAGCATTTGACGATTCAGTTTTTGAATGCTGTGCTGTATGAAAATGAAGAAACGCAAATCGAGGATGTCATCTTCTTGGACAAAGACCAGGACCCCGATTTTGAACACGAAAAGTTGAGCAAACTCGATATTCTGGCCCAGACGAACAGGGGAACACAAATCGACATCGAAGTGCAGGTGCTGAAGCATTCCTATTTATCCGAACGATTTTTGTATTACTGGGCCGGTCTATATGGCTCACAGCTGAAAGAAAAAGAACAATATACGCAGCTGAAGCCGACTATATCGATTATCTTGCTGGATTTTGACTATTTGCCGGAAACAGCATGGCACAACATCTACCACATTTGCAACGACATATCAAAACAACGCCTGACAGACCATTTTGCCATGCATTTCATAGAAATCAAAAAATTTACGTACCATGACGTCAAAAAACTGACAAAACTGGGAACCTGGGCGGCGTATTTTTCTAACTGTGATGAGAAAGAAATGGAGGTGTTGACTATGAGCAATACAGTCATGAAGGACGTAGCCAAAGCAGAAAACGCCTTTACAAGTGATGAAACGATGCGCTATAAATACATGCTGCGGGAAAAAGCAATCCGTGATTACTATTCAGGCCTAGACGATGCTAAACAAGAAGGCATAGAGATAGGTGAAAAACGTGGTGAAGAACGCGGCCGCAAATTGGGTATAGCTGAAGGCAAGGAACTAGGCATAGCGCAAGGACGAGAACAGGGTTTGGCACAAGGCGCGCAGCAGGAAAAAATAGCAAATATTCTAGGGATGCTGCGGGAAGGAATCGATATTTCCGTGATAGCCAAGATTACGTCTTGCTCAGCAGCAGAAATTCAACAGATAGCCAATGAACAATCTCAATCGCAGTAATACAGAGGTGTTGACCATGAACAATACAGTCATGAAAGACGTATCTAAAGTAGGGAAAAATAGGTATGATTGGTAGTTTTTTTTGTATTTCTCATGTATAATACAGTGTAGTAAATGGCTCTCATGCTGGGAGCCGTTTTTTATGGCATAGCGATATTCGCGTGTGCAAATAACGATTACGTGTATTTCAATACATCGGGAGGATGGTGTTGAACAGAATGATGTCATCCAAGCTGCAGTATAAAGCGACTCTGAGGATTATGGCAGAAGGGCGAGCATTTGGCCCGGGTGTGGCGATGGTATTGCAAGGGGTGCAAAAATATGGTTCCCTTGCAGGGGCAGCAAAACAGATGCATATGTCTTATTCTAAAGCATGGACTATTATCAAAGGGGCAGAGCAAATCTGGGGATTTCCCTTAACGAGGCGTCATGTTGGCGGTAAAATGGGCGGTTCTTCCACGTTAACTCCACAAGCAGAATGCATTTTATCGCGATACGAAATGATGCAGCAAGTAATAGATGAAGTGGCTAAGGAAAAGTTTAATGCTTTTTTTAATGACGAAGAGCTGGAAAAAATGAGAAATATGGCTGTTACTGATACAAGTAATAAAGGAGATAGGAAGAAATGAAAAAAATGAAAACAGAAGAAGCCGTAGGACAGGTACTTTGTCATGATATTACGCAGATTATTAAAGGCGTGACAAAAGGTCCCGTATTTCGTAAAGGCCATGTGATTCAGCCGGAAGATATTCCGGTGCTTCTTTCCGTCGGGAAAGAGCATATTTATATTTGGGAAAATGATGAAACAATGCTGCATGAAAATGAAGCAGCGTATATATTACGGGATATTTGTATGGGTAGCCATATGCATGGCAGTGAACCTAAAGAGGGAAAAATTAATTTAATTGCAGATTGTGACGGCGTATTGACGATAGATCGAAGCCATTTGCAGGCCGTGAATGCATTGGGCGAAATGATGATTGCATCCCGTCATGGCGGTTTTACGGTCCATGCAGGTGATGTATTGGTTGGAACACGCATTATTCCTTTAGTCATTAAAAAAGAAAAAATGGAAAAAGCAAAGCAAGCAGCAGGTCCCAATCCGCTGTTCAATGTACGGCCTTTTAGTATGAAAAAAGCGGGCGTTGTGACGACAGGCAATGAAGTCTTTCATGGACGGATTCAAGATACATTTACGCCGGTTATTGAAGAAAAGCTGGCTGAATTCGGCATGCAGATGGCTATGCATGTCACGCTGGCTGATGACCCGAACCAGATTACGGCGGTGATTAAAGACATGCTGGCGCAGGGGATGGATATGGTAGTCTGTACAGGCGGCATGAGCGTAGACCCTGACGACCAAACACCGTTGGCTATTAAAAATACGGGTGCAAAGATTATTTCTTATGGGGCGCCGGTATTGCCGGGAGCTATGTTTCTTTTGGCATATGCCAAAGATGGTCGTCCCATTGTTGGGCTGCCGGGATGTGTGATGTATGCTAAACGGACTATTTTTGATCTTGTGCTTCCATCATTGGTGGCAGGTGTAGCGATTACACCGCAAGATTTATCTCGGTTAGGTGAAGGCGGTCTTTGCTTGAATTGTGATGTTTGTACGTTTCCGCAGTGTGGATTTGGTAAGTAGGTGAGACTATGAGTTCATTTACGCATATAGATAATAATGGAAACGCTGTCATGGTCGATGTCAGCGGTAAGGCTGTCACGTCTCGTACGGCTGTAGCAAGCGGAAGAATTCAGATGAATCCCAAGTGCTATGAAGCCGTTTGTCAAGGGACTATGAAAAAAGGCGATGTGTTGGGTGTTGCACAGATTGGCGGTATTATGGGTGCCAAACGCACCAGTGATTTGATTCCGTTGTGCCATATTTTAAATTTAACGAAATGCGGCGTCCAGTTTTTCTTTCATGATGAAACGCAGGAAATAGAAGCTCAATGTACGGTCCGTTGTGATGGCAAAACGGGCGTAGAAATGGAAGCATTGACAGGTGTTTCTGTTGCGCTATTGACAGTGTATGATATGTGCAAAGCGATGGATAAGCGAATGTGTATTCGAGATATTCATTTGGTTGAAAAGACAGGCGGTAAGAGTGGCCATTTTCACTATGAATCGAGCACGGGTACGCCATGATAGATACGTATGGCAGAGAGATTAATTATTTGCGGATTTCGTTGACCGACCGATGCAACATGCGTTGTCAGTACTGTATGCCGACTACGATTCCTAGCGTAGGACATGATGAAATTTTACGATATGAAGAAGTACTGCAGATTTGCCGAGCTGCACTGCAAGTTGGCATCAATCGGTTTAAAATTACAGGCGGCGAACCGTTAGTGCGCAAAGGAGCTATTTCTTTTATGCAGTCGCTGCGGCAGCTTCCGGGCGTACAAAGCATGACGCTGACAACTAATGGGGTTGCGTTACGTCCGCATATTCCGGCATTGCGGCAAATGACTGTAGATGCAATCAATATTAGCTTAGATAGTTTAGATGCCAAGCTGTTTCAGCAGATTTCTGGGGTAGATGGTTTGTCTTGTGTATTACAGGCCATACAGCAGAGCGTACAAGCTGGAATTCGAACGAAAATTAATGCGGTTATGTTAGATAAGACAAGAAGTCAACTATTACCGTTAGCTCGATTGGCAGAAATCATGCCTGTGGATGTGCGATTCATCGAAATTATGCCGATTGGATATGGAGTGACGCAGGCAGGATATACAGCAAATCAAGCGATAGCTGTCCTGCGGTCCACCTATCCGGATTTGCAGGCCATGTCCCAGCGACGCGACAATGGTCCGGCAGTATATTATCAAAGTGAACGCATGCAGGGCTGTATAGGATTTATCGCTGCCAATACGCATAAGTTCTGTCAGCAGTGCAACCGCATGCGATTGACGAGTACGGGATTTTTAAAGCCATGCCTTTGTTATGACGATGGTGTAGACTTAAAAGCGATTGTGCGGTCTGACCGAACGGATAGGCAGGCGGCATTGCAGCAGGCGATTTGCCATGCGGTAGCGCAAAAACCAGCCGGTCATTGTTTTGATGATATTCGAGAGATTACAGAAAATAAAACGATGAATCAGATTGGAGGATAATTGGTGGGAATCGTAAAAGCAGTATGTATTAGCAAAAAAAAAGGCACGCAAAAACGACCGGTAGCAGTTGGCCATTTTATGACTGATTGGGGTCTTGAAGGTGATGCCCATGCCGGACACTGGCATCGTCAGATTAGTTTGCTTTCGTTAGAAAAAATAGAAGCATTTCGTCAGCGCGGTGTTCAAATTGCCTATGGAGATTTTGGCGAAAATCTTGTCGTTAGTGACATTGATTTTTCTGCTTTACCCGTAGGAACGTTGCTGCAGTGTGGCGAGGTGCTCTTGGAAATAACCCAGATTGGCAAAGAATGCCATCAACATTGTGCGATTTATCAGGCTGTTGGGGATTGCATTATGCCGCGGGAAGGTGTGTTTGCCAAAGTTCTCCATGATGGTATCATTCGTCCAGGAGATACCATGAAAATCATACCAAGACAGGAAAAACGTTCGTATCAAGCGGCAGTTATTACATTGTCCGATACAGGCAGTCGAGGTGAACGAATCGATGAAAGCGGCCCGGTCATTGTACAGACACTACAAGAACGAGACTATGATGTGGTGGAAACAATACTGCTTCCAGATGGAGAAGATGCGTTAAAGCGACAACTTATCCGTTTAGCAGATCAACGGCAGGTAGATCTTATTTTGACGACAGGCGGTACGGGATTAGGACAGCGGGATGTAACACCAGAAGCGACACTGGCTGTGGCAACGCGGCTAGTACCGGGAATTGCCGAAGCGATGCGCAGTGCCTCTTTGAAAATTACTAAACGGGCCATGCTGTCACGAGCTGTCAGTGTGATTCGCGGCAAAACATTAATTATTAATTTGCCAGGCAGTCCCAAAGCCTGTCGAGAATGCATGGCTGTCTTTTTAGATACCATTCCGCACGGCATGGATTTGCTGCGCGGCGATGTAAGCAATTGTGCAGCAAAATAAGTTTCCCATTGGAGAGCTGTAAAAGGAGACATCTCCTATCATTACAAAAAAGGGGCGCGTACACATGAAGTGGAAAAAAGTAGTAGGGTTGGCATTGACAGCAGCATTGGCCATCGGTATACTGGGAGGCTGCGGCTCAGATACGCAGGAACAAAAAGCGGCAAATAAAGACAAGGTGCATTTGACAGTCTTTGCAGCAGCCAGCATGACAGAAACGATGAATCAAATTGCAGAAATATATAAGAAAGAGCATCCGAATGTAGACATTACATTCAATTATGATTCGTCAGGAACATTAAAAACACAAATTCAAAATGGTGCAGACTGCGATTTGTTTATTTCGGCAGCGCAAAAGCAGATGAATCAGCTCGATGCGTCTCAAGATGAAAAAGTGAATCCGGAAAAACTCGATTTTATAGATACGAGTACACGCGTAAATTTGTTGGAAAATAAAGTAGTTCTCGTTACACCGGAAGGAAATCCGAAAAGCATTTCAAGCTTTACGGATATGGCAGATACATTACAGGCAGGTACCATTCGATTAGTCATGGGCAACAGCGATGTGCCTGTTGGTCAATATACGCAGAAAATTCTCAAATTTTATGACATAGATGAAAACGCCATTGCCCGTGCCGGTCATATTACATACGGTTCCAATGTCAAAGAAGTAACGACACAGGTCAAAGAAGGCAGTGCGGACTGCGGCATTATTTATGCGACTGATGCGTACAGTGCTCAACTAGTTCCGATTGATAGTGCAACTAAAGATATGTGCGGACAAGTGGTGTATCCAGCAGCTGTTTTGAAAACCAGTAAACATCCGGGAGCAGCGAAGGAATTTTTACAATATCTACAAGGGGACGAAGCAATGCAGATTTTTACCGGCGTAGGTTTCAGTCCGGTACAATAAGGATGATGACATATGGATTGGTATCCCCTTTGGAATAGCTTGCGCATTGCCGCTATTTCCAGTATTATTGTATTCTTTAGCGGTATCGCCATGGCCTATTATGTAGCCAAAGCACCACGATGTTTGAAAGGCTTGTTAGATGTTATCTTAACATTGCCGCTGGTGCTGCCGCCGACAGTCTGCGGCTGGTTGCTGCTGCTTATATTTGGGCTGCGTCATCCGGTTGGGATGTTTTTACAGCAGTGGGGCATTCAGTTTGTCATGACATGGTATGGCGGTGTGGCTGCTTCAGTAGTGGTCGCTTTTCCCTTGATGTATCGCACAGCTCGCGGTGCTTTTGAAAGTTTCGATGAAACCCTGGCTTGGAGCGGACGTACTCTGGGTCTATCAGATACCTTCATTTTTTGGCATATCCGCCTGCCGTACTGCAAACAAGGTATTATCGCCGGTACCGTACTGGCGTTTGCCAGAGCGTTGGGTGAATACGGCGCTACGAGTATGCTCATTGGCTATATCCCCAAAAATACAGCGACGATTTCTACGACAGTCTATCAATTATGGCGGACCAATGACGAATACAGTGCCTTTATCTGGGTACTTGTGAATATGGTAATTAGTGCAGTCGTCCTGCTTACCGTTAATATGATGGAAAAACGAAGCCGGAAAAGGAGAATTTGGTCATGAGTTTGGATGTAGTCATTCAAAAGACATTGGGAACGTTTTGCTTAGATGTTGCTTTTCAGACTCATGGTGGCGTCCTTGGGCTACTGGGCGCATCGGGATCTGGCAAAAGTAAGACGTTGCAGTGTATTACCGGAATTGAACGTCCTGATGCTGGTCATGTTATCGTCAATGGACGCGTACTGTTTGACCGTAGCAGCCATATCAATGTATCTGTACAGAAACGGCGTATCGGTTATTTATTTCAACAATATGCATTATTTCCGAATATGACCGTAGCAGAAAATATTGCCTGTGGTATTCGCAACGCTGTTGCCAAAAGGGAACGCAATGAAACATTGTATACGATGATAGAACGAATGAGGCTGACAGGATTGGAATCGCAAAAGCCGTCCCAGCTTTCAGGCGGGCAGCAGCAGCGCGTCGCGTTAGCACGGATATTGGTTAATGAACCGGATATTTTACTGCTGGATGAACCCTTTAGTGCTTTGGATAGTTATGTAAAAGAACAAGTCATGACGGAACTTCAAGACGTGCTGCGTCAATTTAAAAAGGACAGCATTATCGTAACCCATAGTCGAGACGAAGCCTATCAGTTGTGTGATGATATTGCTGTGTTGCATCAAGGAAAATTAGAAGTCATCGGGAAAACAGCCGATGTATTTGCACGGCCTCAAACAAAGGCGGCTGCTATGCTGACAGGATGTAAGAACATTGTAGCTGCAGAAAAAAAAGGGCCTTATGAAGTATTTGTTCCTGCATGGGGAATCACGTTGATGACGCATCAGCCTATAGGCGATACGCTATGTGCAGTCGGTGTGCGTGGACATGCCTTTCATCAGAACATAACAGAAAATGCGTACCCTATTCGCGTGATGGAAGAAATAGAACAGCCCTTTGAATGGATTGTAACATTTCGCTATGAACAACAAACGGATACATCACCGGCTGTTTGGTGGCGGTTTGCTAAAACAGATAGGCCACTACAGTTGGAAAGCCCGTTAGGCGTGCGGCCGGAAGATGTATTATTATTATATCAATGAAGATAAGGAACTATGTGATGAACAAGGATATATTTGAATGTCTAAAACAAGAATTGGAAGAAGGCAGAAATGCCGTTCTTCTTACGGTAATTGACAGCCACGGCTCAACGCCGCGCAGTGTTGGCAGTCATCAATTAGTATTAACCGATGGAACAACAGTAGGAACGATTGGCGGCGGCATTGCGGAATATAAAGCTGGTGAAGAAGGCAAGCGCGTGCTGCAGACAGGGGATTCGACGATGGTATCATATATACTGCATCCTAATGATGCGGCAGATATTGGTGCAGTGTGTGGTGGTGAAGTGACGGTATTTTGTCAATTTTTCTCACCGCTGCAGCCAGATGTATTGTCTTGTTTGACGCAAATCGTAACAGGGCGGCAACATCATAGTCCATTGTGGTTGCTACTCGATGTGACGAAGCCGCAGTATTGGGCCATGGGGGTTATCGGTGCAGAAATACAAGTATGCGGCGCATCCGAAACGAGCCGTATATTGGCTGATACATTAAAGACAAACCCTGAATGGGTATATCGAGGAAGCGGTTTCATCAAAGAAGGCACGATGTGCTGGTATCGAGAACCCTTGGCATACGAAGGGCGTGTCTTTGTCTTTGGCGGCGGTCATGTAGCTCAGGCGCTGGTACCGGTATTAACACAGGTTGGGTTTTCTTGCGTAGTCATTGATGATCGGGAAGAATTTGCCAATCCTATGCGATTTCCTCAAGCTGAACAGACGATTGTAACGGAGTTTCAAGATGTATCAAACGTCGTTGAGGTAACAAGTCATGATTATGTATGCATTATGACGCGAGGCCATATCGGCGATTATGAAGCACAGCGGCAGATGCTGGCTTGCCATCCTTATTATCTCGGTGTCATTGGCAGTCGTACGAAACAAGCGGTCATACGAAATAAACTGCGAAATGATGGCTTTACAGAAGAAGAAATCAATCAATGTTATGCGCCCATTGGCTTGCCGATATCCGCGGCGACGCCGGAAGAAATTGCCATTAGTATTACGGCAGAATTGATTGCCATACGAGCGCGACGAGAAGGGCGGGAAAAGGAAGATGCCCGTCGCTGGAGGAGTGCTGATGTCCCATCTGTACGTATACCAACCTAACACTTTGATAGCACAGCCGTCACTTTGGCAGGGGATTGTCTCGGTATGTACAATGTCATGTCGGCATACTCCGCAGGTCATATCCTTTGTGGGTGCCGGAGGAAAAACGACTTGGATCTATGCCTTAGCGCAAGAACAACGAGCTGTCGGAAAACGAGTGCTTATCGTGACGACGACGCACATGAAACGCCCACTGCATTGGGGCGTTTTGACAGGAAACCGTATGGATATTGCCAGACAGCTGGATGCAGAGGGAATTGCTGTAGCCGGTATTCCTTGTGAAAATGGCAAGATTACTTATATCGGTGATGCCCTTTTTCAAGAGATAACTTCATTAGCCGACATCATCCTTATCGAAGCAGATGGTTCCAAACGAATGCCTTTAAAAGTATTCGATATCCATGAACCGGTGATACTGCCGCAGACCCAACTCATTTTATGCCTTGCTGGTATCTCGGCATTAGGAAAAACGGTTGCCGATGGCTGTTTTCGTTGGCAAAAAGGACGTGTCCCACCGCAAACCATATTGACACCGGATGTATTTCGCACGATATGGAAAGAAGGGTGTTTGGATAGTCTGTCCCATCGTTACACGCAGCCGATGATTCCTGTCATCAACCAATGTGATACGATAGAACAGATGCAGCAGGCCCAACATATATTGCACCAATGCCATGTATCCAAGGGATTGATTACTGTATTTAACGAAAGGGAACGGGAACCACGATGACAGCTATTTCTTTAATCTATATGGCATCGGGCCGAGGCAAACGATTTGGCAGTAATAAATTATTGACGCCCCTCCATGATACACCGCTGTATCAATATGGGTTGGATACGCTCTATGCTGTAAGCAAGGCGCATGCGTGGTCATTGCTTGTCGTTACGGCCTATACGGAAATAGCCGCATGGTGTCATGAAAAGCAAATACGCGTCATCATAAATGACCAAGCCGATGAAGGCATGGCCGCTTCCTTGCGTTTAGGCGTTACGCATACTCCCCATGCTACTACATGGGCTTTTTTTCCAGCCGATCAACCGCTATTACGTCAGCATAGTATAGAAGCATTTTTAGATGGATTTGAGAAATCTCCATGTACAGTGGGAGCCATGAGCAATGGCATACGTCCGATGAGCCCAGCTGTCTTTACCAGTCAACATAAAGCAGAACTCTTAGCCCAGCAAGGCGACACAGGCGGCCGCCAAATCCTGAAAAAATATAACGGCCACATCTATCTGTATTGTCCGAATCCGGATGAATTGTTGGATATTGATACGTTAGAGGATAAGAAACGATGTCTTAGCAAGATGCGGAAACGATGATTTTTCGTCCATTTTAATTTGTGGAGCGGATTTCAGCCTTTGGGTCCGGGAAGCGGTGTGTTGGATTGGGAAGATTTTATTGTTTCCAATAACCTGTTGCCTTTGGGAAGCTTGGCCTTTGTCCTGTTTTGTGTCAAGAAAAACGGCTGGGGCTGGCAGCATTTCCTGACGGAAGCGAATGATGGAGAAGGAAGAAAACTGCCGACGTCGCTTCGCGGGTATTTGTTGTATATACTGCCGTTGTTGATTATCACCATTTATGTCAAGGGATATTATGACATGTTTGTCAAACAAGGGTCGTTGATGATGACCATTTGGTTCTGCCTTGCCGGTATTTTCTTGGCGTTTATCTTTTATACGGCAGCGGATAGAAAAAATCACTGACCAATATAGTATGATATAGCATATACCAAGAGAGATGCTTTTGGTGTTTACTGTCGTGCCTCCTATTTGTTAGATGTTTATATCTAATGGATAGGAGGTATTTTGCTTCTTTTTTGAGGAAAACTCGTTTATAATAAAATTAATTTTAGCAGATGCAAGGGAGGACAAGGCATGATTAAAGCATTATTGGCATTGTATATCATTTGGGGATTTAATTGGGTTGTCATGAAAGAGGCAACGTTATTTTTTCCACCCGTCTTATTTTCGTGTTATCGGTTTGTCATAGGGGCAGTTGTTTTAATTGGTATTACACTATGGTGCCGTATGCCGCTTCCTCCGAAACGATATTGGCCTTGGATTATTGTCACAGGATTGCTGCAAATTGCCGTAAATAATGCAGCTGTTCAAATCGGTGTTACTTCATTGGGTGCCGGCCTGGTAGCGGTGGTCAATTATAGTATGCCTGTTTGGATGAGCATTTTGGCATATTTTATGTTACATGAAACGTTGACGAAGCGAAAAATATTGGGTATTGTGCTGAGTATGGTCGGCATGTATGTATTGATGAATGTAGACATTATTGGAGATATGATGGGCCTTTTGCTGACGATTGGCGGGGCTATTGCCTGGGCTGTTGCAGCTGTGATTGTAAAATATCAGGATAAAGTCATGCATCGTCAGCAGCAGAAAGAAACATGTACGATGATTCAATATACGACGTGGCAAATTGCGGTAGGTGCGTTGTTTTTATGGGTGTATGCCATGCTGTTTGAACAAGGGCAGGTAACTTGGACGCCCATGGCTGTATCCTGTTTGGCATATAATGGCGTGTTGGCATCGGCACTGGCTTTTTTCCTTTGGAATTATATTTTAACGAAAATGGAAGCAAGCAAAGCCGGCGTGGCTTCTCTGGGTGTACCCGTTGTAGGTGTTATTTGCAATGTTATCTTTATGCATGAAGCCGTGCATTGGAATACGGCTGTTGGTATGATACTGATTTTGGCAGGTATATTTTTGATTGTAGCCCAGCGTGTTCGACAGCATCCGTAATCTAAGAAAGCGATACCATCATTTTTTTGCTGTCATGCAAGATGCCTTTCTCTTGAAAGTTTTTAGATTTTAGCTTGAAGTGCAAAGAAAATATATTGTAATGGTAAAAATGCTGTGCATAACACGGCATAGAAAAGGGACTGTGATACCATGAGCCAAGAAAAAGCTTATGTTGTTACAGTTCCTTGTGCTATAATAAGGCAATGTAAAGAAAACTACGAATAGTATATAATGCAAGGGGGAATCCGATCATGAAATGTGTAGTACTTCTCAGTGGTGGTGTAGATTCGACGACATGTCTAGCCATGGCTGTCGAAAAATATGGTAAGGAACACGTGTTGGCATTGACGGCGTATTATGGGCAGAAGCATGCCAAAGAATTGGAAGCGGCCCGTAAGGTAGCAGCGTTTTATGGTGTTGCGCATCAGGAAACGAATTTATCGCAGGCGTTTGCGTTAAGTGACTGCCCGCTGCTGCAGGGGAGCACGCAGCAGATTGAGCATGAATCCTATGCCAAGCAGTTGGCTGAAATAGGCGGCCAGGGAACGATTGCTACATACGTGCCGTTTCGCAACGGGCTGTTTTTGTCGTATGCCGCGGCTATAGCTGTCAGCGTAGGTGCCAGCGTTATTTATTACGGAGCTCATGCCGATGATGCGGCTGGCAGAGCCTATCCGGACTGTACGCCGGAGTTTGAAAACGCAATGAACACAGCCATTTATGAAGGATCTGGCAGAACCTGCCATTTGGAAGCACCGCTGCTGGCTTGGAATAAAGCCGGTGTAGTCAAAGAAGGGCTGCGGCTGCATGTGCCGTATGAATTGACATGGAGCTGCTATGAAGGCGGCGATACGCCTTGCGGTACGTGCGGTACCTGCATTGACAGGGCCAAAGCGTTCGCTGCCAATGGCGTCAAAGATCCGGCTTTGCAATAGAAAGGGCTGTGGTGATGCAGGTGAAGCGAACGATGGTTGCTCGACTGGCTGTATTGGCATTGACTGCGATATGGCTATCCGGTATGGGGCAGGCAAGTCAGGTTGCTGTTGAAAAAGACGATTTTTATCAGGCTGTCAATCAAAAAACATTGGCGTCTAAACAGATTGCCCCAACTGAAGTCAGCTGGTCTTGGTTTCAAGAACAAAGCTTGAAAAATACGAAAGAGTTAGAAAAAGAAGTACGACAAATTGCCAAGCAAGAAAAAATATATAAAAAAGGGATGCCGGAACAAAAAATAGCAGACTTATATGCGTGTGCTATAGATAAAAAATCGCGCAATACGACGTCGCGCAAACAGATTCAGCATATGTTGGAACCTATTCAGCGAGCCAAAACGACAGCCGAATTGACGCAGGCATTATGTGATTTTAAAGCGCAATATGGACAGGGACTCTTGATAGATTATAGCGTTGACCGTAAACCGACAGAACCTCGCTATATGCCGCGTATCTCTGTAGATGACACGATCTTGAATAAATATGATTTGCAGAAAGAACCGGAGCAAGGACTTTGGAATACATATAAAACATATATTGCGGCTATGTTGAAAGAAAGCGGTATGGATGCCAAAATGGCTCAGAAACGAGCTGTAGATATTTTTAATATGGAACAAACTTGGGCACCGGCTATGACAGATAGTGAAAAATTGAATGATGTCTCTGTCTATAATCAAGTGGTTCCCTTGCGTGATATAGAAAATCTGATGCCTCATATAGATGGGCAAAAAATAATAACATCCTGGGGGCTTTCTAACGAAAAAGAAGTTTTGTTTTTTGAAGCACCTTATCTCAAAGCGATTGATGCGGTATATACACAAGACCAGTTGCCCCTTTTAAAAAGTTATTTGACTTTTATCGTCATGCACCGCTATGCACCTTATGGGGATATAAAATTACGCAATATCAGACGCAATTTTACGATGAAGCGGTATGGCATACAACAACCTCATACGGAGGAAGAAACAGCGAACCGTATGGTACAAGGACTATTAAGCTATGAATTAGGCCAGGTGTATATGAAGCACGATGGCTCGGCAGAAGCCGTTGCGGATGTGACGCAGATGATTCAACAAATACGCGATGTATATGAAAAACGACTGCAGCGTACGACTTGGCTGAGTCTGCAGACCAAAGCCAAAGCGATTGAAAAACTAAAGACATTGCGTATTTTTGTAGGTGCGCCGTTGTCGAATGACAAGCCGCTCATTGATTCGATGGCGGATGTTACGTCGCCTAAACAGGGTGGAACCTTATTGGGAAATATACTTCATAATGGCCGATTGGCCTATGAACAGGAAAAAGCATTATTAGGACAGCCTTTCGATCCAGATAAATGGATGGGGATGGACCCACAAGAAGTCAATGCCTGCTATATTCCGGAAAATAATAGCATTACGATACCCATGGGGATTTTACATCCTCCCTTTTATGATGTTCATGCGTCTCGTGGAACCAATTTGGGCGGTATAGGAATCGTCATTGGACATGAAATTTCCCATGCCTTTGATACGAACGGATGTCGGTATGATAAAGATGGAAACATGAAAAACTGGTGGACCAAAGCGGATTATGCGGCATTTCAAAAACGGGCAGAAGCCTTTGGCCCGTATTATGATCGTTATGTCGTAGGTGAAGAAAAACTGCATGAAAATGGTAAATTGGTTACGAGTGAAGCCATTGCGGACTGCGGCGGCTTATCGGTAGCAACGGAACTGGCTGATGGTGACGAAAAAACGTTGAGAGATATATACTATAATTTTGCAACGGTATTTGCCAGCAAATATACGTCGCAGATTTTACGTGTGATTGTACAAATGGATCCCCATCCTGTCGGTGCGGCTAGAGTCAATGGAGCCTTGTCTTCGATAGATGCCTTTTATCAAGTATATGGAATTACGGTGAGTGATGGCATGTATGTACAGCCCCAGTTGCGTGTAGGTATTTGGTAAGATGTGTTGGTAATGTATATATGTGGGACGAGTTTAGACCCATAAAAAAGGCGTATTCGTCACCAAAATAGCTATTACTATGGGAAGATATGTTGCTGTTAAGTGTAAAATGATAATATATATTCTCAAAATAATCCTTCATCATATTTCGTAGTGTATACGAAATATGATGAAGGATTATTTTTTTTATGAGTAAAGAAGATTCCTATGTTTTTTTTGTAGAATCCCCAAAATCATTATAAAAAAAAGACGTATAAATACTAGGTTTTATTTGGATATAAAGCTAGTAAAATACAGTAGTATTGAGAATAATAATGAAGCTTTTATTATGCCGAATTGTATGGGAAAAAATGAAAAATATATAACAATAAGTTAGTCCATATGACGGTGAGAGCAGGTTACTGCTTGCATTATTAAAAGGGATACGGTACAATTTCAACAGAAGGTAGTATTCGATAGTTGCTATCGGCTACTGTGGGAGAGTTAACAACTGGGACGCAAAACGTACCAGTGGGAGCGATGTTGTTGTAGAGAAGAGAGAAAGGGGTACAAGAATGGAAAAGTATGTAGCTGTTATTGCGCATGACGCTAAAAAAGCAGATATTGTAGAATTGGCATTTCGATACAAAAATGTATTAAAGAAATTTCCGCTTGTAGGAACTGGGGAAACAGGTAAACGTATTGAAACAGCCACGGGATTGACTGTAAAGAAAATGCAGCCCGGACCATTAGGCGGCGACCAGCAGATTGGCGGCATGATTGCTTCTGATGAAGTTATTGCAGTTATTTTTTTGCGAGATCCCTTAACGGCGCAGCCGCATGAACCAGATGTATCCGCTTTTTTACGTCTTTGTGATGTACATAGTATTCCAGTGGCAACGAATATTGCCAGTGCCCGCATTTTATTGACAGCGTTAGATAAAGATATAGCATTATTTGCTAACAACTAATTTATAAATCATTAAATAAAGGAGAATTCCCTCATGTTGAAAAAAACGAAAATCGTTTGTACTCTTGGACCAAGTTCGAATACGCAAGAAACTATTGAAAAAATGATTAAAGCCGGCATGAATGTTGCCCGCTTTAACTTCTCTCATGGTTCGCATGAAGAACATAAACAGCGTATTGATATGGTACGTGCCGCATCCAAAAAATTAGGTATTCCTGTTGCTTTATTATTGGATACGAAAGGCCCGGAAATTCGCTTGGGTAAATTTAAAAATGGTTCTATCCAGATGGAAGCTGGTAAAGAATTTACATTGACTGCCCGCGATGTCGAAGGCGATGAAACGATTTCTTCCATGAATTATAAAGAATTGCCGCAGGATGTAAAAGCTGGCGATCATATTTTGTTATCCGATGGCTTGGTTAATTTGGAAGTCTTAAGCGTTGAAGGTGAAGACATTCATACGAAAATCCTCAACAGCGGCAAAATGAGCGACCGCAAACGCGTAGCTGTTCCGGGGATTGCCATCAACTTACCGGCTGTTTCTGAAACCGATGCGGCTGATATTGAATTTGGCATTCGCATGAATATGGACTGGATTGCTGCCTCCTTTATCCAGCGCGGCAAAGATGTCGTAACTATCCGCAAAATATTAGAAAAGCATGACAGCCATATGAAGATTATCTCCAAAATTGAATGCCAGGCAGCTGTCAATAATATTGACGAAATCATCAAAATGAGTGACGGTATCATGGTTGCCCGCGGTGACTTGGGTGTTGAAGTACCGGCTGAAGAAGTACCGACACTGCAGAAAATGCTGATTCACAAATGCCAGGCAGCCGGCAAACCGGTTATTACGGCTACACAGATGCTCGAATCCATGTGCAATAATCCGCGCCCGACCCGTGCAGAAACCAGCGACGTTGCCAATGCGATTTTGGACGGCACTGATGCTATCATGCTCAGCGGTGAAACAGCTGGCGGCTTGTATCCGGTAGAAGCTGTTTCTACGATGGCTCGCGTAGCTACCTTTACGGAAAGCAAATTTACACCGGATGCACATCAGGATGAAAATGCTGAATCTTCTACGACAACCGAATCTATCGGTAAAGCCGTAGTAAAAATTGCTGAAGATTTACATGCAGCCGCTATTATTGCATCGACAGAACGCGGCGGCACAGCACAGATGATTTCTAAATTCCGTCCGGAATGCCCGGTTGTTGCCGTATCCCCACATGAAAATATCGTTCGTCGTCTCCAGCTCAACTGGGGTGTACAGGCTGTTATTGGCAAAGAAGCCAGCGATACTGATGAAGTCGTAGATAATGCTATTTTTGCAGCTCTTGACAATGACCTCATCAAAGCCGGTGACCTCGTTGTATTGACAGCCGGTGTACCTGTTGCCAAAGCAGGCTCTACCAACATGATTCGTGTACAAGTTGTCGGCGATGTACTTCTTCGCGGTACAGGCATTGGCCGTAATTCCGCTATTGGTCCTGTCTGCGTAGCTGACAGCAAAGAAGCATTGGAAAAGAATTTCAAAGATGGCTGCATTTTGGTTGTTCGCAATGCCCAACCGGAATGGGTTGATTACATGAAACGCGCCAGTGCCATTGTTGCAGAAGAAGCAGGCCTTACCAGCGAATCTGCTATCGTAGCAATTACGCTCGGTATTCCGACTATCGTTGGCGCTGCTCATGCTGTTGATACATTGGAAAATGGTGAAATTGTAACGGTTGATGCAAGCCGTGGCACGATCTTCCGTGGTGCTGCTAACGCTCGTTAATTTCGTATTTACACCCTATCGGGATATATATTCCAACAGAAATCCCCGTTATACAGACAATGTGTTTGTATAACGGGGATTTTATATATAAACATAGCAGTGATAAACTGATTTAGTTAGTCGCTTAGGAGCAAACGGACTAATTGCAGGAGTCCTGGTTCCAGCGAAGGAAGAGAGAGACGTTCGCTTATTGTATGAGCCCCTTGCCCGTGGTAGATACTGAAAGCCGTAGCCGGAATGCCCATGCTGAGCGGTATATTGGCATCTGTGCTGCCTGTACGCCAAGTAGTAGGAAGACCCTGGGCGTGACGAATTGCGCAAATGCGGTCATACAGCGGTGCTTTTAATACGCCATCACTGCAGGGACGACTGCCAATCAACGTTTGCGTGATTTGTACGGTACGTGATCTATGGCGGTGTATGATGCTAGTGACGTCAGCATCCAGTTCTGTAAGGGCAGAGATAGATTCAGAGCGCAAGTCGAGAGTCATATCGGCTTGTTCGGCAATGGAATTAACGGTGGTGCCGCCTGTTAGTGTGCCTATATTATAGGTTGTTTTGGGGCTAGCCGGTACTTGCAGTTGATAGAGGTCGTGAATGATTTCGGCGGCGACGGCAAGGGCATTGGTATTGCCAAAATTGCCCCAGCTATGTCCTCCTTGGGCGTTAATATGAATGGCATAGCGACGGGAGCCGACAGCGTGATTGACGAACGCCTGATCTGTGCCGTCTACGGCGACAACTTCAGCAATTCGATCTTTCCAGGTATTCATAATATAGCGAATGCCCTTGAGATTTCCTAATCCTTCTTCGCCGACGTTAAACGCCAGCATTACGCCGGAAGGCAGAGAAATGTGAAGTGTAAGCAGCATACGGGCAATCCATAATAATGCGGCAACATCTGCGCTGTTATCTCCACAGGAAGGAGCATATAATATATCGCCTTCGATGTGGGGGGTAATTGTATCAAGTTGAGAGAAAACCGTATCGATATGTGCGTTATAGAGTGGAAATTTTCCGGTAGAAGCAATTTGGTAGGGATACAAGACATTGCCGGCTTTATCGATATAGGCTTGATGGGCTCCCATATCATGCAGCTGCTGTAAGATCCAGTTTGCTTTCCGTTTTTCATGTCCTGTTGGGGACGGAATAGCAGAAACTGTACAGATTAAATCAATGAGCTCTTGGATATGCGCATGGATATATGAGCGTATGTGGTGTATCATGATATCATTCATAAAGAACACATCCTTTTTAGTATATAGTGATATATCATTCATCACTGTTTTTGAAATGAATCATCTAATGGTATATATAAACGAAATAAGCCGAAATAGCAAGGGGGATTATGCATATTTCGGCTTATTTCTTATATATAAAAGAAGAGGGTTATCCTAAAATTTTTTTCAAATCTTCATCAGGCGTGCTAATCGGACGGATATGATAGTGTTCAACCAAATAATTTAAAACATTCGGCGAAAGGAAGGCCGGTAGTGTTGGCCCTAAGTAGATATTCTGAATGCCCAAATATAAGAGTGTTAAGAGAATGCAGACGGCTTTTTGTTCGTACCAAGATAAAACGAGTGTCAGCGGCAGGTCATTGACACCGCATTTGAATGCTTCGGCTAGTGCCAATGCTACTTTTAAGGCACTGTAGGCATCATTGCATTGGCCCATATCCATGAGGCGTGGCAAGCCGCCAATGGTACCGAGATTGAGGTCATTAAACCGATATTTGCCGCAGGCGAGTGTGAGAACAACCGAATCTTTAGGTGTTTTTTGAACAAATTCCGTATAATAGTTGCGGCCCGGTCGAGCGCCGTCGCAGCCGCCGACGAGGAAGAAATGGTTGATCGCACCGGATTTTACGGCGTCAATAACCGTATCGGCTACAGAAAGAACAGCGCCATGGCTGAAACCGGTCATGATAGTTGTACCGCCATTGATACCGGTCATGGGACGGTCTTCCGTATAACCGCCTAATTCCAACGCTTTTTCAATCAATGGCGTGAAATCTTTATTGCTGCCGATATGCTGAATTTCCGGATAGGAAACAACTTCGGTCGTAAAGACGCGGTCGGCATAGGATTTACGCGGCGGCATAAGACAGTTGGTGGTAAAGAGAATGGGTGCCGGAATCTGGTCAAATTCTTTTTGCTGATTTTGCCAAGCCGTACCAAAGTTGCCCTTAAGCTGCGGGTGCTTTTTGAGAAGCGGATAAGCATGAGCCGGCAGCATTTCGCCGTGTGTATATACGTTAATGCCTTTGCCGTCTGTTTGCTGCAGCAGTAATTCTAAATCTTTTAAGTCGTGGCCGGTAATGACAATAAATGGGCCTTTTTCAATCGTCAAGGGAACGGTTGTAGGTGTTGGCGTACCATAGGCTGTCGTATTCGCTTCATCCAGCATGGCCATACAGGTCAGATTTACTTTGCCTGTTTCTAAAACGAGAGGCAGGAGCGTATCCATGCTTCCTTCTTCACCAAGAGCTGTCAATCCTTTGATAAAAAAGGCGTTGACCGTGTCATCTGATTTTCCCAACATCAGTGCATGATAGGCATAGGCTGCCATACCGCGCATACCAAAGAGAATCAGAGATTTTAACGAACGGATATCTTCGTTGGCATTCCAAATTTGCTGGACGTCGTAGTCGTTGGTTGTATGGCCTAGTTGTTTTGTTTCAGCATGGACGGTATCAATCATTTGCTGAATGGTAGTAACATCGAAATTGACATTGGTTACCGTCGTAAATAGCCCTTCCAATAGAATGCGATGCGTCTTGGATGTCGGAGTTGCGTTTGTGCAGGCACGTGCCAATCCAACTAAAGCGCCTGTCAGTGTATCTTGCAATTTAGCAGCGTCAGCAGATTTACCACAGACGCCAGCACGGCCGGTACAGCCAGTACCGAAAGCTGTTTGTTCACATTGAAAGCAAAACATATTTTTATTCATGGTCATTCCTCCTAAATGTACAGAAAATATCGAATTTCAGCAGGAACATTTTTTATATCAATCGATAGATACAAAATGCCTCCTTGTATCATGTGTAAGGAATTCTTACAAGTACAGTATACAAGAAGGCAATAAAAATAGCTGTTGGATTTACAACCAATTAGTGAGAGTTTTTTAAATTATCAAACATTGTTTTCATCATTTGCAGCATATCTTGGCGGGATTTTTCGGAAATGCCGGTGAGGGATTGTTGACGGTGCTTAGCAAGCGTGGCTGCTAATTGGGGAAAGAGTTCACGGCATTTTGGGGTCATAGAGATGTGTTTTTCTCGTTTGTCTTTGGCACTGGAACGCGTGACCAATCCTTTTTTTTCCATTTTTCCAATCGTTTTAGACACGGCAGCTGGTTCAATTTGCAGGGCAGCTGCTAAATCGGCTTGGGAAATGGCTTCATGATGATGAAGATAATTGATAATCGTCCATTCTGAACTATATACGTCATACGGTGAAATGACATCATTGAGATTTTTAGTAAACAGACGCATTGTTACGTAGATTTGATGAATGAGTGCGTCATCTTTTTGCAGTATATCCTTAGCAATCATGTGTTTGACCTCCTTTGGGAAGGGCATGCGTCATATGCTGAAATAAGAACACGAGAAGAAACAGAATCATAGCAGCCAAAACGACATAGAACATGTGAATATAGCCGATCATGTCAGCAATACTGCCTAAGACGATAATACCGGCACTCGTACCGACATCTAGCATATTGTAATAGGTAGCGCTGGCATTACTGCGACGTACTGGTGCGACAGAGTTAAACAGCCAGGTCATCAGAGCCGGCATAATGAGTCCGGCACCTAATCCGTAGAAAACGGCAGCGGTCATCAATACGGTAAATGTAGTGGCTTGTATGATCAGGATAACGCCGACTGTATAGGAAAGAATACCGGGCAGCAGGACCCAAAAAGGCCCTTTTAAGTCGTAAATACGTCCGCCAAAGGCACGAGTAATAAAGACGAAGATCGTACCAATGACAAAAAAGAGACCGGGATTTTCAATGTGTGCTTCTTGGGCCATTAAGGCAATAAATGTATTGACACTGCCGTATGCCAGGCCGAAGAGCATGGTGAAAAAAGCCGGATAGCCTGTGCCGGCTTCAAAAAAATGACTCATAAAAGGAATTTTTTCTTTAGGAGCTTGTTGTTGTGCTTTTTGCAGTCGTTTTGCTTTTGCCGGCATATGGCAGAGCAGTACACTGCCAATGGCCAGTATTGATGCGAGTGTAGAAAACGTAAACAAAAAATTCGCATTCCATGTTGTCAGAAGAAATACGCCCAATGCTGGGGCAATTCCCATGGAAATCGTATTGCCAAGACCAAAATAGCCAACACCTTCACCGCGACGGGATGCGGGAATAATGTCGACAGCAATGGCGGCAGCAAAGGTTGTTCCCAATCCAAAGCCAAGTCCTTGCACAATACGGGCAGCTAGCAGCATGCCTGTAGAAGTAAAGAACATGTAAGAAATGGTTGCCAGTGCGGAAAGGAAAATTCCCAAATATAAACAACGTTTTTTACCAAACCGGCAGACCAAATTATCTGTAAAAAAACGAATACCAATAGCCGATACGCCAAAAATACCGGAAATCAAGCCGACAATCGCACCGGAAGAACCTAAGGAAGCAATGTACATCGGCAGTGTAGGAAGTAAACTATGAAAACTGGCAAATAGTAATCCATTGGCAACGATAATCGCCAAAAAAGGTCTGGTCCATAAAATAGCAGAATGCATACGTGAATACGCTCCTTTTCGTATAAAATAGATAACTAGTTAATGAAATAAATAAAAAAACATTTTCAGATAATTAACTAGTTAATTATCTGAAAACTGTACTTATTGTACGACCTATTTACAAGATTGTCAAATTTTTTTTCTTAAATATCAAAATGAAAGAGAGCCTTCCTTGCATGTCTGGTCAATCTACGGTAATATAAAATAAAACTATAATAGATGGAGGAATATTTCATGACAGATAATACTTTATATGCAATTTTTCAGACAAATCGCGGAGATTTTACAGTTCAATTATTTCCAGATCAAGCTCCAATTACAGTAGCTAATTTTAAAAAATTAGCAGAATCCGGTTTTTATGACGGTACGATTTTTCATCGCATTATTGCTGAATTTATGATTCAAGGTGGGGATCCGACCGGCACAGGATGCGGTGGCTCGGATGAAACCATTCCGGATGAATTTGACCCGTCTTTAACCTTTGCTGAACCGGGTGTGCTGGCAATGGCAAATGCAGGTCCGAATACGGGCAGCTCCCAATTTTTTGTAACTGTTGTTCCGACGCCATGGCTTCAAAACCATCATTCTATTTTTGGCAAAGTCGTAAAAGATTACGAAACAGTAGAAGCAATTAGTCGTGTGAAAACAAACTTCGCTGATAAACCCCTTGATGATGTCGTTTTGAATACAGTCAAAATTGTAACAACATTGTCATAATCGTATGCTATATTATACCTATACGGTACGTTGTGCCGATGGGACGCTGTATACCGGTTGGACGACAGATGTCGCTAAGCGGGTAGCTGCGCATAATAGCGGCAAAGGAGCTAAATATACACGGTCGCGGCGGCCTGTTACTTTGATATGGCATCATGGATTTGCGACAAAGCATGATGCCATGCATTGGGAATGGCAGATTAAACAGTGGCCGCGGGCCCAAAAAGAAGCATTTTATCACGACGCAGAAGCAATCCTGGCTTTATATCAGTCAGAGGAGATGACATAATCTGTGATACATTGGAAAAAAACATTGACAGCATTGACTATGAGTGCCTCTCTTTTTATGGCGCCAATTGGTACGGCCATGGCAGCCACGGCAGTACAGACGCTGCTTTATGGAGCAGCTGTAATGGCAATGGCAAAAAAACAGTTGACAGCGATGGATGATGCTAGTCAAAAACAGATGCTAGCGAATACGCAGAAAAAGACGGGCGTAACGCACGATCAGGCTTATAATGAAGATTAGAACAGATTGCCCGCACCTTAGTTAGCACGGGGATGATTCAACGTGATTATGATGTATATGTCAATCCATCGAACGAATTGAATGCCTTTGAAACGATTGGTGGCGTCATTTCTGTCAATCAAGGTATGATGGATGTTCTAAATGATGATGAACTGGCATTTACGCTATGCCATGAAATGCAGCATGGCGAAAAACGTCATGCTGTTAACGGCGTATTAAAAAGTATCGGTATATCTACGCTGATTGATGTTGCCATGGGCGGCAATGCCGATGTGTTAGATGTTTTATTGGGAAGCGTTGCTGTGAATTATATTGATAATGAAGTAGTTACGATGGATCAGGAAAAAGAAGCGGATGCCACGGGATTCAATATTCTGAAGCATACGACATATAATGTGGGAGGAGCGCCGTCTTCTATGCAGTTTGTCTATGAAAAATATGGCGATTTGTATACGGAAGGCTTTAAACGCGTTATCAGTCCGAATAACCATCCCCAGATGTCCAATCGCATTGAAAAATTAGCTAGACGCGTTACCAAGTGGTCCGGTAATCATGTGCAGGTTGGCGGAGATACAGTCTATGTACATGCTCTGCCGGTTGTTCGGCCTGCTGCAGATGGCGCGTACTCCTCGCGGCGGCGTGCTTTTTTGGTAGAAGGCAATTTAGCGCGCATTATGAATAACATATACGGTGAAGCTCCGAAAGACAATAAAGTACAGGATACACCGTTAATGACAGCTGGTAATACAAAATCTGTTTCGGATATGAAATCGGCTAAGCCAGCTCCCGTCACTTGGCAGGTACAGCTGGATGGCCGTCAGGTCATGGTCAATGGTACACGGATTATGACTTGTGCTAGCGGAGATAATGGTCCAGAAATTGTGCAAAACTTGGAAAAAGCCCTGCAGGCTAAACCCGCTATGCTTTCTAAAAGTGAAATTACCAAGCGCAATACAGCGTGGAAGCAAAAATACGGCTACAAAGCTCCTAAAAAAGAAAAAACAAAAACAGTAAAAGCTGCTTCCGTATAGCATAGCAGCGAATAGGAAAGGTACACAGTATGCAGCTGTGTGCCTTTTTTAATGCGGGGACGTATCCCTGCACCCTCTAATGTTTATTCTTTTTCGAGCCGCCGAAAAAGAATAGACGAAGAAAAAGGCGGCCGCCCGAAACTCCCATTCCTTTGAGAATGTCCGTCATTGCTAAATGGGCGAAACTCGCTGCGCTCAAACAAACGCCCATTTTTAACGCAATGCCACCCATTCTCATTGTGCGGGCAAGCCGCACAACCAGTCATTCCCGTAACGGGGCGGCTTGAGAACAAATGCAAACAATTACAGACGATGTTATGCTGGAAAACTACCTTCCGATATCCTTAAAATATCAGATCAAGATGTCTTGAACAAATTATGATATATATAGTAAACCACTCACAGAGATGAGCCTATGTTTGCTGTCGTTTTTTCTTGCCAGATGTGTTTTCCCGGAAACCAGGCGAAATCTATCTTGCATGACTGCCAACACCGCCCGTTACGAGCGTGCCGACCGGTCGAAGACCGGATACGGAGTTTGTCGATGACGGATTCAAGCGGCGTCTGAGCGAAGCGAATTTGCCGCGCCGTCATTGGCAAACGCAGTAAGGCTAAGTCCGTTTTGGGCGGCGGTTTCTTTCTTTTTGATACTTTTTCTTTCTGACCGCGCAGAAAGAAAAAGCATATACGCCGATGTAAACGGCAAGTTTACAGAACCATAAAGAGGGTCTAAGGGATACGTCCCTATTTTCTGGTCGCACAGAAAGAAAAAGTGTATCTGCCAATGTAAACAGCAAGTTTACAGAATCATACAAGGGTCGAGGGATACCTCCCTCTATCCATACACAGCATATGTATCAAAATGGATACGTTGTCAGTTGAGCGGGGATGACTTATAATAAGATACGCACCATATATTATATGTAAAAGGAATGAATTGGCATGAAACATACATCTTTTATTTCATGGGCCGTATTTTTCAGTATGATGCTGGGAAGTACTGTTATGGCAAAGGAAATGACGCTGCCGCTGACAACGGCTATTCGGGTTCATCCGTCTATTGCTTCCCAAACACCTAAGGAAACGCCAAAAGCTAAAGTGGTTGTTTCTTCGTCAGAAAAACCTGTCGTTACGATGCATTATACAGCAAGTCATCCAGCTATTGGCAATCCTGTATTGCGCTGGAGTCGCATTGATGGTGCTGTTGGTTATGAAGTACAGGTTTTAAAACCGAACAGCAAGGGAGATATGATAGACAAGAAAACCGGCCGTACCTATACCCTCATGATGCCGTCCCAGACTGCGTATACGACGGGATATGAGCTAACACTGCCGGCCTCGTATATGGGCCAGGTATTTTATTGGCGTGTTCGGGGATTTGATATAGACAAACATCCGATTAGTGAATATTCCGATGTAGAAGCGTCGCATATTGATCGGTTTGAATCGTTTACAGAAAAACCGACACCTATGGCATTTTACAACCAGGGACCTTGCGAAGTCTTATTATATCCCGTGTATGATTGGATTGCTGTACCGGGAGCTGCTAAGTATGAGCTGGAAATCCTTAACAATCGGCCGGAAAATCCGAATGGTATCGAACCTTCTGTACATCGCATTGATTCATATACGCCGACAAATATTCATCAATATGACCAAAAATCCCGCGTATCCGATACGCCGTTTTATTGGCGGGTGCGGGCCATGGATACAGAAGGTAATCCCATTGGCGTATATTCAGACGCCTTGCCGTTTTTAACGAGTCCGAAAGAAGAAAAAGGCTGTATTGCTATTTTTGGCGATAGTATCAGCCATGGCGGCGGCAGTATTTCTTATTCACCGACATATTGGGATTTCAGTTATGGAAATTATTTGACATTTCCGACGGTCAACTTGGCGCAAAGCGGCGATACGAGCGAAATGGCAGTGGAACGATTTGATCGAGATGTCCTTCCGTTTCAGCCGTCCTATTTGCTGATATTGATTGGCACGAATAGTTTGCGCGCCGGTGTTCCGTCAGAAGATGTCATTGCTGATTTGAAAACGATTAAGGAAAAATGTTTGTCCCATCATATTCGTCCTGTCTTTTTAACGATTCCACCATTGAATCCGGCACATATTAAACGGGCATTTGATGAACCGACAGCGGATAATTGGCAGACATTAATTGCCGAAGTCAACGCATATATACGCACGCAGGTTCATATTGATATTACACCGGGCATGGCAGATGAAGATGGCATTTTAAAACCGGAATTAGCAGTAGATGGAATTCATTTAGATCCGCCAGGCAAAAAAATGATGGGAGCAGCGATTAATAACGCGTGGAAACAGATATTGGCATTACCCGATTCGGCATGGAAATAAATAATTTTTGGCAAAAACATTGACTTTAACGGGACTCACGGTTGTAAGATACAAGTACATTTAGTATCATATGCTATATACAGGAATTAATCTCGATTATCATTATGAAAAAAAGGAGGACCTATGGCATGCGTAATGGCAGCGTCGTTTGCTTGACGATACTATTGGGAATTACGTTATGTTCCGGATTGTTGGTCAAAGCAGGACAGATGTCTGGAAAAAACCACGTTGTAGATCCGCCGATGGAACAGGCCCAGCAAATTTATATTCATCATGTTAGTGATGAAGAATTAGCATTTCAACCAACAGCACTGCGTCATTATTCAGAAGAAAATCCGGTTGTGGGGAATCCTATTTTGCAGTGGAGCCGTATAGACGGCGCTGTGATGTATGATGTGCAAGTATTACAAAAACAGACAGATGATGATGGAAATACCGCTTATTATGAACCTATCATGCCGCTGCAGCGGGCCTATGGGACCGGGTATGAATTAGTGCTGCCTGAGACGTGGATGGGAGATGTATTTTATTGGCGTGTACAGCCGATGAATTTGCAGGGGAAACCCATTGGGCCTTTTTCTGCTGTAGAGGAAGTACCTGTAGATAGGACGAGTCCGTACATAGAAAAACCATATATTGCCACTCAGTATAATCAGGGAAATGGACAAACCCTGTTGTATCCGGTCTATGATTGGATTGCTGTTCCTGGGGCAGATCATTATGAAGTGGAAATTTTGGATGACGAACCGGAAAATCCCAATGGAATTGAACCGTCTATCCATCGGATTGATGCCTATACGCCGACGTATGCACAACAATATGATCAGAAACCTAGAATGGCTGAACAGCCATTTTATTGGCGCGTACGGGCTATGGATGCCGATGGAAATCCCATAGGCGTGTATTCTGATGTGCAATCGTATGTAACCAATCCTAATATGTCTTGCGAAGTGGCTGTTTTTGGTGACAGTATTAGTCATGGCGGCGGCAGTCTTTCGTATTCACCGACAGATTGGGAGTTCAGTTATGCATCATATCTTGATTTTCCTACGATTAACTTGGCGCAAAGCGGTGATACCAGTGCCATGTCAGCGGCACGTTTTATACAGGATGTAGTACCATTTCACCCACAGTATGTGCTGATTCTTACGGGATCTAACAGTTTGCGTGCCGGTGCTAGTGCATCGGATGTGGTTGAAGATTTGAAACAAATCAAACAAAAAAGCCTGACTTATGGCATAAAGCCGGTCTTTTTAACGATACCGCCGTTTCATCCGGCTCATATTATGGCTGCATTTGATCAGCCTACGGATTGGGGATGGAAAGAAGCGACTGAAGAAGTTAATGCGTATATTCGTAGTGAAGTACATATTGATATTACAGACGGTATGGCAGATGACAACGGGGAACTACGGACGGAATTGGCAGTTGATGGGCTGCACCCCGATCCGGAAGGTAAAAAAATGATGGCTCAAGCGATAAATGCCGCTTGGCCAACGATACAACAGTTACCTGACAGTACCTGGGATAATGAGCCTTGATGCGCTTGTATCGTTCTATAGAAAACAAGATATAAATCCAGTTAATGATATACCAAAAAGAGCCTTGCATGGATGCGAGGCTCTTTTTGCGTTGGTTACGATTACCGAGTATAGGTTTGAATGGCTGGGTTTATTCATACCGCAATGCTTCAATTGGATCTAAGCGAGCTGCTTTGCGTGCCGGATAGATACCGAAAAATAAGCCAATGCCAACAGAAAAACTGAAGGATATCAGAATAGGTGCAGCTGTAATGACTGTTTGGAACAGGCCGGTTTTGGCAATTGCCAAGGCAATACCGACACCAACGGCGACGCCCATAAGGCCGCCAATGACGCCGATGACGACGGATTCAATCAGAAACTGCATCATAATATTTTGAAATGTAGCGCCTAAGGCTTTACGAATGCCAATTTCCCGAGTCCGTTCTGTGACAGATACCATCATGATATTCATAATGCCAATGCCGCCGACTAGCAAAGAAATGGCGGCAATGCTGCCGAGAAACAGTGTCAGCATGGTTGTTGTGCTGGTCATGGTTTCCATTAGGCTGGTTAAGTTGCGAACTGTAAAATCATCTTCTTTATCGCCGACAATATGATGACGCTGCCGCAACAGTGTTTCTACTTGACCTTGGACAGATTCGATTTTATCGGCACTCGATACCTGAATATTGATGGAACGAATATAGGTAATGCCCATCAGTCGTTCTTGTGCTGTTGTCAGTGGGATAATGACGACATCATCCTGGTCTTGGCCCATCGAAGACTGGCCTTTGCTTTCAATGACACCGATGACTTTATACGGCTGATTGTTGATGCGGATATTTTTACCTACCGGATTTTCTGTATCAAATAAGTTAGCAGCAACAGTCGTGCCAATAACGGCTACGCGGTTACGGGAATTCAGATCGGTTTGCGTAATAAAGGACCCCGTACCAATTGTTAAATCGCGGATTTTCAAATATTCCGGGGTAACGCCGTATACGGAAGAATTCCAGTTTTCATGGCCGTTGACAATTTGATAGGAACCATTGACTGTCGGTGAAACATAATCTATATTTTTGATTTTCTTTTTAATTGCTTCGGCGTCTTCATATTTTAGTTTTTGACTGGAACCGGCAGCCGAGCGAACGCCGCCTTTATTGGTGGAGCCAGGTGAAACGATAAGCATGTTGCTGCCTAAACTGGCGATAGAATTTGTCACGTTTTGTTTAACACCCATGCCAATGGAAATCATGGCAATGACGGCACCGACGCCGATAATAATGCCCAGCATGGTAAGAATCGAGCGAAGTTTATTGCCGAGCAGTGCCGTAACGGCGATTTGTACGCTTTCACTAAACAACATCCATAACCACACCCTTTCCGGCATCCCGCGTGAGTTGGCCGTCACAGATGAGCAGTTGGCGGCTGGCACAGGCTGCGATTTCCGGCTCGTGCGTGACAAGAATGACCGTTTTATGTTCTTCATGAAGGGATTCAAAAATTCCCATGATTTCTTTGGTAGATTTTGTATCGAGATTGCCCGTAGGTTCGTCGGCCATGATAATGTGCGGGTCATTAACTAAAGCTCTGGCAATAGCAACGCGCTGCCGCTGGCCGCCGGATAGTTCGTTTGGTTTATGATGGGACCACGTCCCTAAGCCTACGGCTTCTAATTTTTCTTGGGCCCGCTGGGTTCGTTCCTTACGGTCTACGCCGGCGTATACGAGAGGGAGAGCAACATTATCCAGTGCCGAAATACGAGATAAGAGGTTAAAGTTTTGAAATACGAAGCCGATTCGCTTGTTTCTTGTATGAGCCAGTTCATCGTCTGTCAGGTTGGCGACTTCTTTGCCTCCCAGTTTATAGGAACCGGATGTAGGGCGATCTAAGCAACCGAGAATATTCATCAGCGTAGATTTACCGGAACCGGACGGTCCCATCAGTGCAGCAAATTCTCCTTCTTGAATATTGAGGGTAATCCCAGCAAGGGCGGCGAAATCGCTGCCGCCGATATGATAGATTTTTTTAATATCTTTTAATTCAATTACATTTGCCATGACGTATTCCTCCTTACATTGGCGGAGGGCCTTGCCGATTGTTATTCGATTTCGAAGAAGAAGATTTAGATGCATTATATGTAATAGATACTTTATCGCCTTCATCCAGACCGGAAAGAATTTCTACATATTCATCACTGTAAATACCGGTAGTGACATTGACCTGTTCGGTCTGGCCGTTATCATTGACACGCAGTACATACGATCCTTTGTCGTTTGTTTTTAGTGCTGCAATGGGTACAACCAGGGCATTTTCTTTTTCTGACGTGTTGATTTCTACACGTGCTGTCATGCCTAGTTTCAGTACATCATCCGGGTCATCTACATCCAGTGTGACATAATAGTAAATAACGCTTGCTGAAGAGGAACTGGAGGAAGTCGTACTGGAAGTGCCGGTTGTATTCCATGTATTGCTGGTATCTGTTTGGGAAATTTTGGATACATGGGCTGTAAAGGTTTGGCCTGTATACGTATCAACCGTAAAGGTAGCGTCTTGCCCAACTTGTATTTGTCCAATATCTGTTTCATCAATCTTAGCCATAATTTGTTTTTGTGACGTATTGGCAATATACATGATAACCGTTGGATTACTGTTCCCTTGAACAGCCATCGTACCGACACTCTTGGGCTCGCCGACAACAATGCCGTCCATCGGTGCCGTAATAATCGTTTCAGCTACATTTGACTGTGCGTCTGTCAGCGCGCTGACTGCCGTGTCATAGTTGAATTTGGCCGTATCCAGTGCTTGTTTGGTTCCCGCGCCTAAATCATACAGTTCTTGAGCACGCTGATATTCTAGTTGTGTATTGGAAACTTTCAGCTGTGCCTGGTCCTGTTTAGCCTGATAATCCTTGCCATCTAAAACGGTAACGGTCTGGCCGGCGGTGACGCAATCATTTTCTTTCACGAGTACTTGACTGATGCGGGCGGTAATTTTAGGGGATACCTCAACTGAATCGACAGGTTTAATCGTTCCCGTTGCCGATACGACTGATTTTAAATTCATGCGTGTAACCGGTGCTGTTTCGACAGCCGTTACTTGTTTAGCTGCTTGTTGTGTGTGGTAATACTCATAGCTGCCGAAGGCACCGGCTGCAATAACGATGGCGGTGATTGCAATTTTTACTTTTTTGTTTAATTGAATCATAGTGATCTCTCCCATACAGGCGTTTTCAGTAGTGCTATATTCAGTATAGCATGCTTATATTGCAATAATAAAGGAAATAAAGGGGAAATTGGGAATTTTAGTCGAAACTGTAACAATTCAAGTAAATGCAGAAAATAGAAAAATAACAGATGCAGAGAGAATGAAATAAATAAAAAATAACGATGGCGAGCCATCGTTATGAAGTATATATCATATAAATAAGAAATAAGTTGTCATTTATCATCATGCATCGGTTACATAGTACTAAAAGAGGATGTACCAGACTGCTTTTTATAGTATTTCTTTAAAAGTTTTTAGCTTTTTGTTTGAAGAAAACGAACGGTAATGCTGCAAACGATGCACGTACAACGGCATGAAAAAGGACTGTAATAAAATGGATGCAATGTTCTCATTTTGTTATAGTCCCTTGGGTGTAGATATCATGTATTTGACTGTTCCAGTGATGCATAGGAGAGCAGTTTTTTGGCTGTAAATTGGTCTGTAATAAGCACGTTGGCATAGCCGCCCTTGAGAGCTGCATGGATACTAGCAATTTTGGCTTCGCCGCCGGAAAGAAGAATACTATATTCTTTATGACGCAGCCATTCCAATTCAATACCGACCGTTCGATCGTTTAGTTCTGCACTGGATATATTGCCGTCTTTATCAAAAAAACGGGAACAAATATCACCGACAGCATTTGTTTTCAAAAATTCTTTTTCTTTCGGGTCGGCATAGCCTAACTGAAAAAAGAGTGCATTATCTCGAACCGTGCCGACACTGAAAATGGCAATATTCGCATTCCGGCCTAATTCTAAGACGCGATGAATATGCCGATCCCGATAGACCATTTCTTTTACTTCTTTAGAATCAAATAGAACGGGTAAGGGAAGATATTGGGCGATAGTTTCGTAATAGCAAACTGTTCCCATGTATAAATGCCTATCATCGTTTTACCCAATGTAACTGCCGGATTTTTATTCGGTGCACTCTTTAGAGTGCTACCACAGGAGTTAGGCCCTATAAGGGCCTGAGCAAACCACCAGTTTTACTGGTGGTTATGATTATACCTTTTACGTGTATCGTTTGCATCATTACCGTTCATTTTCTTCAAACAAAAAATTAAAAACGTTTGAAGAAATGCTATCGTGCGCGATAGATAAAATCATGATGTAACATCCTCTTTTGTGGATAGAGAAAACGCAGTTTTGCATATGCAAAACTGCGTTTTCTCTCGTTACATGAGTAATATTGATGATAGGGAATTATATATTATCATCAACAACACTGAGGGGACAGCGTTGTTGATGGATAATAACAAACTTATTTTTGTTTAATGAAGCCCGGTGTTGTCAGATAACGGTCACCATTATCCGGCAAGAATGCTACGATTGTTTTTCCTGCATTTTCCGGACGGTTAGCAACTTGGGTTGCTGCATAGAGAGCAGCACCGCCGGAAATACCAATGAGGAGACCTTCAGATTCTGTGAATTTCTGAGCTGTTTCATAAGCCTGTTCAGTCGTAACAGTGAAAACTTCGTCATAAATTTTCGTATCCAATGTTTCCGGAATAAAGTTAGCACCAATACCCTGAAGTTTGTGCGGACCAGCATGACCTTCCGAAAGGAGTGGAGAATCTTTTGGTTCAACAGCGATAATTTTAACGGATGGTTTCTTTTCTTTGAGATATTCACCGACACCGGAAAGCGTACCGCCTGTACCTACACCGGCTAAGAAAATATCTACGGCACCATCTGTATCTGTATAGATTTCCGGACCCGTTGTCAAACGATGAATTTCCGGATTGACAGGGTTCGTGAATTGACCAGGAATAAAGGAATTAGGAATTTCTTTTGCTAATTCATTGGCTTTATCTACAGCACCTTTCATGCCTGTTTTACCAGGAGTCAGAACAATTTCAGCACCATAGGCAGCAATTAAATTGCGGCGTTCAATAGACATCGTTTCCGGCATGGTGAAGATAGCACGATAGCCTTTGGCAGCTGCTACAGCAGCCAACCCAATCCCTGTGTTACCGCTTGTTGGTTCGATGATAACAGAACCTTTTTTGAGAATACCTTTCTTTTCAGCGTCTTCAATCATTGCCTTAGCAATACGGTCTTTTGCAGAACCAGCAGGATTAAACGCATCTAATTTAACCAATACTTTTGCTTTCACATCGACAGCTGCATTGTAACGAACAGGTTCTAATAACGGTGTATTGCCAACTAACTGTAACATGCTTGTATAAACTTTGCTCATGATAAACGACTCCTTTTATAAATAAGTTGCGTAAACGAATATGAAATAAAATAATTCATGTGAAAATCAGGTCAACATCGGAAAAATACCTGATATGAAAAAAACTCTTTATGCATGTATAAATTCCCCCAATGATAGCTTAAAAAATACCAAAATGGTAATGTTTATATGTATACCTATAACGTTTTATGATAAAAACGTCGTAGATAACAAGCGATAGAATATATCTCAATGCCGGCTGGCGGCAACATGCTGCAGATGCATGGGCTGCGATTTATCTAGTGAATCTACTTGATGCTGCAGTATGGCAACTTGCTTTTGTAAAGCGATAATTTGATCTTCAATCGGGTCGGGCAGACGGTTGTGATTTAAGTCGACATCTTGTTCATTATGGTGTGCTTTTAAGCGTTTTCCCTTTTGAACGACGACTCGGCCAGGAATGCCAACTACGGTGGAGTAAGGCGGAACTTCTTTCAATACAACAGAACCGGCTCCAATCTTGGCACCTTCCCCAACAGTAAAGGAACCCAAAACTTTTGCACCGCAGGCAACGACTACATAATCACCAATCGTAGGGTGACGCTTGCCTTTTTCTTTCCCTGTCCCGCCAAGGGTAACCCCTTGATACAACGAAACATTATTGCCGATGACGGTTGTTTCGCCAATGACAATACCCATTCCATGGTCAATGAATAACCCTTCGCCAATTTGTGCGCCCGGATGAATTTCAATTCCTGTAAAAAAACGGGAAATAGTAGAAATAATGCGAGCTGTTACAAACCATTGATGCTTATAAAAGAAATGAGATACGCGGTGGGCCCAAATCGCATGCAGTCCGGAGTAACATAAGAGGACTTCTGCTGTATTTTTGGCAGCCGGGTCTCTGTCTTTGATGACTCGTATATCGTTGCGAAGTGAATTAAACATAATGGTAACGTCCTCCTAAACACACTACACCTATAAAAAGTATATAAAAAGACCACCGCTCTTATCAGAGACGGTGGCCCGTGGTTCCACTCTGTTTCATAGTATGCGTATAAACATACTACCTTATCCTGCCATAACGGTGGCGCACCGAGACAGCCTACTTTGTTTCAACTATCCAGCTCCCAAAGGCATTCCAACATACTCAGCAGTGATGCAGGCTTTCAGCCGATGGCCTGTATTCTCTGTATTAGCATCTGTATGTGTACTTGTTTTGGTCATTGCTTTTATCATTGAACATATGATAACTCTTTTGGTATAGTTTTGTCAATAGAAAAAATGAAGAATTTTTGGTGAATAGTTTTCGTATATACACAACTATATAGTGGGATATAAAAAATGAAAAATGAATAAAAATTCAATATATGCGATATGTAGTAATGAGAAAAAAGATACATATTAGGAAAAGTAATGAAATGAATCGCTAAAAAAAGAAACAGCACACCTTGTATCATTCTATTTAATCATAAGCGATAGCTAATTTTGTAATGAATAAAAGACATGCTTAACGATAATTATTTCTAAAATACGGATAAAATAGCCAATTATGGAAAATCACATATTATATTTACTCATAATAAAATGTCAATACATGAATTATAGAAAAGCGTGATTCATGCATATTCTATATAGTAATATACCTATGATTTCATAAATGATATTACATATTTCCAAAACACATCTTGTATAAATTATCTGAATTGGTATACTAATCTTAGTACTTAAACAGTATCGCAAGGTTTCATGAAATTTTTTAATTTACATGTAAAGAGGTGTGAAAATGGAAAAAGCAGAATTGTACGAAACATTCCAAAAAGGGTTAACCAGTGTAGCAGGTGAATGTTATCTGGCTAAAAAAGCAGACTTAGGTACTGCTCTCGTCAAAGTTTTCCAGGAAAAGGACACGCAAGATGTCGCTATTGTCGAAACGGAGCTTTTAAAAGAAGCGGGTGTTGTTGACGCATTGAAAAAAGCTGGCATCAAGGTGGATACGGATCACATCCGCAAAAATGCGCCTGAGGATAAAGGCGGTGTAACGGAAGCGGATTATGGTATTGCTAATTTGGGCTCATTAGTTCAGATGAAAGACAATATTGATAATCGTATTGTTGAAACAGTAGCTGATGTCTATATCGGCATTGTAAAATTATCACAGATCGTAGATAATTTTGATACCATGATTGACATTATGGCAGATACTAAGCCGTTCCCGAAATTTGCCGGTATTATTACAGGCCCGAGCCGTACTGCTGACATTGAATGTGTTGGTACTGTAGGTGTTCATGGTCCTCGTCAGTATTCGGTAATTGTTGTTGAAGATGAGTAAGGGAGGGAATAGCACATGTCCAATGAATTACTAAAGCAGGAAATTGAACGTGCCATGGATAATGCGCCGCTGCAAAAAGCGTTAAAAAACTTTACGACAGCATATCCGGGAAATCGTGAAAAAGTATATAAGGGATATGACTTCGAAGCACTGCGTGAAAAGGTACATGAAGTAAAAACATATGCGCGTGAACATTTGGATGAAGTTATGGCAGAATTCATCAAGAATGCAGAAGCAAACGGAGCGCATGTATTTGTTGCTCATTCACCGGAAGAAGCAATGGATTATGCATTGAAGCTGGCCAAAGATAATAATGTGAAATTGGCCGTTAAATCCAAATCCATGGCATCTGAAGAAATGCATTTCAATCAGAATTTTGAAAAGAACGGCATTACAGCACAGGAAACGGACTTGGGCGAATTTATCAACTCCATTGCCGGAGATACGCCGTCCCATATGGTTATGCCGGCTATTCATTATTCTAAAGAAGATGTTGCCGATCTCTTTACTTCGTATACGAAAGAAAAAGAAGAACCGATCATTTCCAAAGAAGTTAAAACATCCCGCCGCGTGATGCGTCCGAAATTCCTGGCTGCTGAAATGGGCGTTTCCGGTGCTAACGTAGCTGTTGCCGAAACAGGTACGGTCATTACGATGACAAACGAAGGCAACGGCCGTATGGTTGGTACATTGCCAAAAATGCATTTGTATATTTTCGGTATTGAAAAATTTGTTGCCAAAATGAGTGATATTCGTTATATCTTCAAAGTACTACCCCGTAACGGTACAGCTCAGAATATTACAACGTACTTATCCTTCTATACTGGGGCTTCGAATGTAGTCAGTGATCCGGAAAATGATACGAAAGAACAGAAAGATTTCCATATTATTATTTTGGATACGCCGGAACGCCGCAAGATTATGGCAAGCGAAGATTACAAAGATATTTTCTGTTGTATTCGCTGCGCTGCTTGCTTGAATGTATGTCCTGCATTCCGCTTGGTAGGCGGACACGTATATGGCGGCAGCATTTATACCGGTGGTATCGGTACGCTGTTGACATCATTCCTCAATAGTCGTGAACGCGGCAAAGATATTCAGAATATTTGTCTCCAATGTGGTACTTGCAATACTGTATGCGGCGGCAAACTGCCGATTTCCAATATGATTTTGAAACTGCGTACGAAATATGCACAGGAAGATGGCTTGAATCCGGTTCATAAATTCTGTTTAGATACCGTTGCAGACCGTCATTTATTCCATTCGATGCTTCGTATTGCATCCGTAGCACAAGGCATGATTACCCAAGGACAGCCGATGATTCGTCATCTGCCGATGTTCTTGTCTGGATTGACAGCCGGCCGCAGCCTTCCAAGCGTAGCTCCGCAGCCATTCCGAGATATTCTGCCGACAATTCAGCAGCATGTACCGAATCCGAAGGGAAAGATTGCGATCTTTACAGGCTGTCTGCTTGATTTTGTATATGTTGATATTGCAACGGCTGTTGTGAAAGCACTCAATATGGCTGGGTATACAGTAGAAATGCCGCTTGGACAGGCATGCTGCGGTGCACCGGCAACGTATATGGGCGATGTGGAAAACGCGAAGAAAGCGGCCGTTATGAACATAGAAGCCATGCATGCAGAAGATTACGATTATATTGTTTCTGCTTGCCCAACCTGTACGCATGCGCTTCGTGACTATAAAGATATGTTTGAAGATGATCCGGAAATGTATAAGAAAGCGGAAGAATTGTGCAACAAGACATTCGACTTCTCCAAACTGTTGTCTATGCTTGGCGGACTTCCGGATAACGGCGACGGTGTTCCGATGAAAGTTACCTATCATGATTCCTGTCATATGAGACGGTTTATGGGTGTTTATAAGGAACAGCGTGAACTGTTGGAAGGAACCAAAGGCGTTGAATTGATTGAAATGAATAACTGTGATAAATGCTGCGGTTTTGGCGGATCCTATTCTGTTAAATTCCCAGAAATGTCTGCGCCGATTTTGGAAGAAAAAATTGACAATGTCGTTGCTTCTGGTGCCGATGTTGTTGCAGTAGACTGCCCGGGCTGCCTCTTACAGATTCGCGGCGGATTGGATGCGCGCGGCTTAAACAATATCCAGGTTAAACATACAGCTCAAATTTTGGTAGAAAAAAGACCTAACCAGTAACTGCTATGTGGCCGGAAAGGTGCTTGTGAATGATTAAACAGATGGTATTAGAAAACAGCGCTCGGAGATTTATGCCGAAATATTTTGCCAAAGTCAGTGATGAGCAGCTCGTGAAAGTAAAGAAATATATAGAGCAATTTACAGCGCACTCTTTTGAAGGCACGAAAACGGGTGCTGTACTGTGTGATGCCACTTCGTCACGAGGCAAAATGATACGACCCCGTTTGGTGCTTATGGCAGCTGCGTATGGTTCTGAAGAGCTGCAAGAAAATGAACGATTGTATCAATTAGCTGCTATCGTTGAAATGACCCATCTTGCTTCACTGATTCATGATGATGTCGTTGATGAAGCACCTTTCCGCCGCGGCAAACCGTCTATTCAAAGTAAGTACGGTAAAAGCGCAGCTGTGTATGCCGGTGATTTTATCATGAGCCGCATTAGTTATCATTTGATGCGGGAAGGACTCAATCGTGCAGGCATTGTATTGACAAAAACGGTAGAAGAAATGTGTGCTGGTGAAATTGGCCAGGCTATGTGTCGATATCGTGAAAATGTAACAATACCAGAATACCTGCAAAACATCCACGGCAAAACGGTTGCCTTGTTTATGGCTTGCTGTCGCATTGGCGCTATGGAAGGCGGTTGCAGTGAACGCATTATTTCTCTATTAGAATCGTTTGGGGAATGCTTGGGATATATGTTCCAAATGCGAGATGATCTGCTTGATTTTTCAGACAGCGTGCTTATTGGAAAAAGTGCTCATCAGGACTTTAAAGAAGGAATCTATACCTTGCCGGTTTTGGTTGCTTTACAAAAGCCTGGCGGCAGAGAGGCTTTGAAACCTTTTATGCAGCGCAGTGCAGAAGGCACGCTCAGTGCGAAGGATATTCATCAAATGGAAGATATCGTAGAATCACTGGGCGGTATGGATGGAGCCTGGCAGCAGATTCATGCGTATCAGAGTAAAGCCGAGTGGATTTTGCAGGAACTCTCTGATAATGACGTGTCAAGCCAGCTTTTGAAGCTGATTCGCAAGCTGGGGGCAGTCTAATGAAACCATTTCACAGACTGACACCTAGGATGGCCCTGCAGCTGGCAGCGCCGCCGACGTGGGCAGCATCTGTCTATCCGGCAGTCTTTGGAGAGCTGTACTGCCTGTATTACGGGTATCCGATGACCGCTGCGGCAGCAGTCCTGCTGGTATTGGCCTGCGTGTCTATGCAGTCAGCAGTGAATACATTGAACGATTATTTTGATTTTATAAAAGGTACAGACTGTGCCGATGACTATGTAGAAGTCAGCGATGCGGTATTGGTATATGAACATATCAATCCGAAGCATGTGCTGCTGCTTGGCTTGGCGTATATAGGCCTTGCCGGGCTGCTGGCTTTGCCGGTACTGCTCACTTCCGGGTGGGCACCGCTGGTCATCGGGGGCATAGGCAGTCTTGTCGTATGGGCATATTCCGGCGGCGCTGTACCTATTTCGTATGTACCTATTGGCGAATTCGTTTCCGGATTTGTAATGGGCGGTTTGATTCCTATGGGGATTGTAGCAGCCGTGAGCAACCAATTTGATTTTGGTGTCCTGCTGCGGGCGATTCCGCTGATTATCGGCATTGGCTTGATTATGATGACGAACAATACCTGCGATATCGAAAAAGACAGGAAAGCAGGGCGGCACACGTTGCCGGCTATTGTTGGTCATCGTAACGCCGTGCGGATATACCGCTGTACCGTATGGGTTTGGGTGCTGGCAATCAGCATACTGCCTGTATGGTATGTCGGAGTTTGGGGACTGGTCAGTCCTGTGTGTCTTGCGTTGGCTGCAAGAAGCGCTTTTGCCTGGCTGCTTCATTCACCATTGACGGCACCCGTACGGGTAGCGCAGATGAAAGGTGTTGTAAAAGCGAATATAGCAGGAAATGGCGCGTATTTGCTGGCCTGGGCTGTCGCGCTGCTGAAGGGCGGTGCTTGAAATGGCTGATAATTCAAAACGAGAAAAAGTATATCATGTATTCCAAGAGATTTCCTGTTCGTATGATAAAGCCAATGAGCGCATTAGTTTAGGATGGGAAGGACGTTGGAAAAAGGAGCTCGTACAGGAAGTATCTGCTAAGACAGCGCAGGGAGCCAGTGTATTGGATGTTTGCTGCGGTACCGGAGATATAGCTGTTGCTTTGGCGCAGTCCCGCAGTACGATTCACGTTGTGGGTCTAGACTTTTCTCCGGCAATGCTGGAGGCAGCTAACAAAAAGAGCCGTCATCTGGCCAATGTATCTTGGCAGCTGGGCGATGCGATGCAACTGCCTTTTGCGGACAATACATTTGCTGCTGCATGCATTTCCTTTGGACTTCGCAACACAGCCGATTATCTGAAAGTGCTGCAGGAGATGAGACGGGTAGTCAAACCGGGAGGATGGGTGTACTGCCTAGATTCCTTTGTTCCTGATTCTCCGTGGATACGGCCGTTTTATGCATTGTATTTCCGAGGCATTATGCCGATTTTAGGTGGAGGCTTTCATCATCGCAAAGAATACGTATGGCTGTGGCAGTCTACGAAAGAATTTTTGCGAAAGAAAGAGCTGCTGAACTTGTTCGGCAAAGCAGGCTTGGCAGAACGAGCACTGAAAAGTTATATGTTTGGGGCCTGCGTGCTTCATAAAGGAAGAAAGCCAATAGGCGATAGATAGCAATATACGATAATAATACGTTACGATACAACTAACGGTTACTGGATAGATTCAGAATACCAACCGTATGGTTAAGGAGGGTAAGAACATGAGTAGTGAAGAAAAATTTGATGCCATCGTAGTTGGCGGCGGTTTGGCTGGTTCTGCAGCAGCCCTGACAATGGCTAGAGCAGGATTGGATGTCATGTTGGTGGAGCGGGGTAAATTCTGCGGTTCCAAAAACTCCAGCGGTGGTCGTATTTATGGTCACAGCTTAGAAAAATTAATTCCGAATTTTGCTGAAGAAGCACCGATTGAACGTAAAATTACGCAGGAACGTCTGTCTTTGATGACACCGGCAGGGGCTCTTAGTTTTCAATACAGTTCTGATAAATTGCAAAATTTGAAATATCCGTCTTACTCTGTACTGCGGTCGAAATTTGATAAATGGTTGGCTGATAAAGCAGAAGAAGCCGGTGTTATGCTGACAGAAGGCTTTCTTGTAGACGAATTGGTTGTAGAAGATGGCAAAGTTATCGGTGTTATGTGTGCCGGTGAAGAATTTGATGCCGATGTCGTTGTTTTGGCAGATGGCGTCAATTCATTATTGGCTCAACAGTTGGGAATGAAACAGGAACTAGATCCAAAAGATGTTGCTGTTGGTGTAAAAGAAGTTATTGAACTTGGCGAAGATGTCATTAATGAACGGTTTGGCCTTTCTGGAAATGATGGAGCAGCTTGGATGATTGCTGGCGATCCGACTGGTGGCAACCTTGGCGGAGGTTTTATTTATACGAATAAAGATACGTTGTCCTTAGGTATTGTTACGACGATTAGTGATATTGGTCGTGTCGATGTCAGCGTACCGGATATGGTAGAACGGATGAAAGCGCATCCATCTATTGCGCCGTTTATTAAGGGCGGTCAATTAAAAGAATATTCTGCTCATCTTGTTACAGAAGGCGGTCTTAAAATGATGCCGGAACTCGTTCGTGATGGTGTTATTCTTGCCGGCGATGCAGCAGCTATGGTTGTCAACCTTGGCTATACTGTTCGTGGTATGGACTTAGCTATTGAATCGGGCAGACTTGCCGGGGAAGCGGTTATCAAAGCGAAAGGGCGGGAAGATTTCTCCGCAGCCAGCTTGTCCTGTTACAAACAGATGCTGGATGAAAGCTTTATCATGAAATTGATGAAACAGTATCAGAACTTGCCGGGACTTTTGGAAGATCATATTATCTTTAATGATGTGCCGAAGATGGCTGATGAATTTGCTGGCATGGTTTATAAAGTAGACGGCAGCGCACCGGTTGCTTTGCCGATGATTGCCTTGACGGTTCTTGCCAATAACGGCGGCCTGAATGGACTCTTTGGATTAGGTAAGAAAGCTTGGGAGGCGATGTAACATGGCAAAGATGAGTGTAGATGATAAACTGGGTGTCGTAAAGTTCGTGACAGACGAACACGAATCTCATATTCAAATTAATGAAGATTACCATGATGAAGCAGAAATTAAACGCTTGGTCATGGCTTGCCCGGCAGAGTTATATAAGTATACAGATGGACAGCTTGTATTTAATCATGAAGGCTGTCTGGAATGCGGCACATGTCGTGTTATTTCTGGCGGCAAAGGCGTTAAAAGCTGGAAACATCCGAAAGGTGCCATGGGTGTTGAATATCATCAAGGCTGATTTTTAAGATGAAGAAAAACCTGCTTTCTATGTTTGGCATAGATAAGCAGGTTTTTTGCGTATCATTTCGTATTTAGCATAGCAGAAAGGCAATTTCATTTAATTTTAATCAAAATATGGATTTACTTTTTGCATTAATATGGTAATATATTATATGTAGAAGAGATCATCTACAACAGTTGAAGATTTAAGTTGTTCATATACCCCTCGAACACCCCTATCTTATTTCTTCGACCATTTTTAAGATATTATCTTCCCCCGATGGTATCTTAGACTTAGAAAAGAGTCGGCCCCCCTCGCTGGCTCTTTTCTTTTTTTTTATTATTTTAATATAAATTTTTTATAAACACATTGAAGGCAGGCTGTGCCTATATCTTCACTGAATCGGTATTCATTGACATTTTTATGTATTCGTGTAATAATGAGGAAGACGTGGGGAGTTAGTCCCCGGAGAGATATAAAGTTGGAGGTGAAAACCATGCACGTTATTTCTGATGAATGCGTAAAATGCGGTGCTTGCGCAGGTGCTTGCCCAGTTGGTGCTATCGAAGAAGGCGACGCTAAATACGTTGTAACTGATTCCTGCATCGATTGCGGTTCTTGCGAATCCGTATGTCCTACCGGTGCTATCTCTGCTGAATAATAGCACCTTAAGTTATAAGATGAAAAAGGAGACATGTATATGTCTCCTTTTTTATTTGAATTTTACAGCGTTATGTGATACGATAAAATCGTTACTATATATAATATATATACAAATATAGGTGTACTAGGAGGCTGTTGTGCAAGTTGTATGGATAGCGTTGCTTACCATACTCCTGGATCAAGGCAGTAAACTGGCTGTTCAGGAATGGATGATGCTTCATGAATCGATTCCGGTTATTCCGGGCTTTTTTCATATTACATATATTTTAAATCGCGGTGCTGCATTTGGTATTTTAGAAAATCAGCGGTGGCTTTTTTTGTGTATTGCAGCTATACTGATTGGCTTATATGTTTTTTTCCATAAGAAGCTGCCAAATCACTGGCTGGTGCATATGGGTACAGGCATGCTGTTGGGCGGTGCCATAGGAAACGCACTAGATCGGGGTATGCATGGTGCAGTTACTGATTTTTTTGATTTTAGAGTTTGGCCTGTTTTTAATATTGCAGATATTGGTATTGTTGTCGGCGTATGCCTGCTGTTGTGGTATAGCTGGACTCATATATCAGATCAATGAGGGTATACGATATGAGTGAAAAAGAATTGCGCGTGACAGAAGAATATGAAGGTACGCGGCTGGATGTATATTTGGTAAACGTATTGGATTTATCTAGAAATTTTGCCCAGCAAATTATACAGCAAGGGCATGTCATGGTAAATGAAAAAATAGCGAAGGCGAATCGTCGGTTAAAAATGGATGATTGTGTACAAGTACAGTTTCAGCAGCCTACAGAAGAACTAAAGGCAGAAGCGGAAAATATTCCTCTCGATATCATTTATGAAGATAAAGATATTATTGTCATCAATAAAGCGCGAGGAATGGTGGTACATCCGGCAGCGGGTAATCCCAATGGTACGCTGGTAAATGCTTTACTGTATCACTGCAAAGGTGAATTATCCGGTATCAATGGCGTGATTCGTCCAGGAATTGTCCATCGGCTGGATAAAGATACGTCCGGCGTTATGGTAGCTGCTAAGACAGACGAAGCACATCGCGGATTGGCTGCGCAAATTAAAGCACATACAGCGCGGCGAACCTATTGGGCATTGGTCCATGGAACGATTACTGAAGATCGGGGTATTATCGATGCGCCTATTGGCCGTCATGCTAAAGACCGAATTAAAATGGCTGTGACATTTAAAGGCGGTCGTGAAGCGGTTACGCATTTTCAAGTACTAAAACGGTATGGCATGTATACATGGATTGAATGCAAGCTGGAAACGGGTCGGACGCATCAAATTCGCGTCCATATGGCCTATATTCATCATCCCGTTGTAAACGATCCCTTATACGGATATAAAAAAGATAAATTTCCAATTGAAGGACAGGCACTTCATTCTCACTGCTTAGATTTAGTACATCCGATTACAGGAGAAGCGATGCATTTTGAAGCACCGGCTCCGGCAGATTTCTTAGCATGTTTGCAGCAGGCTGAAGAACGCCGTTAAGCGAGGGATATGCTATGTGGAAAGATAAAAATGTATTGATGGATGAAAAAGCGATCAGTCGGGCTATTCGCCGTATTGCGCATGAAATTATTGAACGGAATAAAGGAATGGATAATACCGTTCTTGTTGGGATTCATACGCGCGGTGTTCCAATGGCTAAACGGCTGGCAGCAGAACTTACGGCGATTGAAGGAAAAAGTATACCTGTCTATGATTTAGACATTTCTGCATACCGAGATGATGGCAAGAAAAGCCATATCAATACAGTTGGCAGCGAAGGCAGTGCGTTTAATGCAGATGGTAAAATTGTCATTTTGGTAGACGATGTTCTGTTTACAGGACGGACCGTTCGCTCGGCGTTGAATGCAATTATGGCACTAGGGCGGCCACGATTTATTGAATTGGCTGTGTTGGTGGATAGAGGCCATCGGGAACTGCCGATTCGGGCGGATTACGTAGGAAAAAATGTACCGACATCCCGAAGAGAGGATATTTCTGTTCAGCTGCGGGAAATTGACGGTACAGAACGGGTTGTCCTAAGGGAAGAAGCAGCTGAATAAAATTATAGGTATGACAAGTCCCTTCTCCATATGGCAGAAGGGCTTTTTTATGGTTGAATATCCAAGAGAAAGGATGTTGATGATGTCACGGACGCTACATATGCTGGGAACAGGCAATGCGATGGTAACCCAATGCTATAATACTTGTTTTTTAATTCACACGGAAAAAGGATATTTTTTGACAGATGCCGGTGGCGGAAATACGATCTTGCGTAAACTAGAAGAAGCCGGCGTGCAATATGAAACATTTCATCATATGTTTGTTACACACGGCCATACGGATCATATTTTAGGCGTTATATGGGTTATTCGCAAAATTGCCTCGCTCATGGCTGCTGGTCGGTATGACGGTGATTTTTATATTTATTGCCATGATGTAGTCAAGCACATGCTGCTTGTTATGTCTGAAATGATGTTAAAGAAAAAAGATTTTTCATATATTGGCACCCGCATTCATTTGGATGAACTGCAGGATGGCGAAAGCCGGACTTTTTTGGATATGACGTTGAATACTTTTGATATTGCTTCAACAAAAGCAAAACAGTTTGGATATGAATTACGATTTTCCGATGGCATGCGTCTGACTTGCTTAGGTGATGAACCGTATAATGAACGGTGCCGGCCATATGCGTGGAAAGCAGACTGGCTGTTGGAAGAAGCATTTTGCCTGTACAATCAAAAAGATGTATTTCATCCGTATGAAAAACATCATAGTACGGTTAAAGAAGCGGCAGAAACGGCAGCACAGCTGCAAGCAAACCATGTTATTTTATATCATACCGAAGATACGTCGCTGCAGACAAGAAAAACACACTATACGAAGGAAGCCTCTCTGTATTATACAGGAGATATTCATGTACCGGATGATGGAGAAACGATTGTACTATGTAAATAACAAGGCAGCGTTCATTCCCGAATCGGACAATCTTGACTTGGAGGATGCTATAAGGTCTATACTAATAAAATGAATAGATAATAAAAGGGAGACATAGATATGCTGCGATGGTTGGGAAGAATATTCGTTGTACTGCTGATTTTAGGAGTAGTAGCGGGTTGCTTTATTGGAAATATAGCATTTGAAGAATTTCGAACTGCGCCATGGGATACCGTGTTGGGGATTGAAAATCACAGTCGAAACAGTACGCAGATGCGACAATTGGAAAAAGAACGAGATTGGGAACCGGTTCGTGTTAATGGTATTGACGGTACCATGTTGCGAGGAACGTATATTGCTGATAAACGCGGCTCTCATCAAACGGTTATCTTGCTGCATGGTCTGTATCAAAATCGTGTGATGTGCCTTCCTTACGTATCGATATATCGGAATTTGGGATATAATGTGCTGTTGATTGATTTGCGAGGTCACGGCGAAAGCGGCGGTGAGCATACGGACTGGGGCTTGAGTGAGATAGACGATTTGACGCAATGGATACAGTGGCTGCATGAACGGGATGGCAATATGAAAATAGGAATGCATGGCATTTCCTTAGGGGCGGCTATGGCGTTGCTGTATGCCGGTAGTGATCGGGGCGGCTCCTTATCTTTTGTTGTAGCGGATAGTTCGTATGGAAATATTATCGCCTTAGGTCGGGAAAAACTACGGCAGACCGTGCAAGATGAGAGGGTTGTATGGGGATATAATATTCTTGACCCATTTTTTCAAGCGGCGATGCTGTTTCATACCCATAAGTTAGTTGCTAATATTGAACCGGCCCAGGCCGTTCGGTTTGTTAAAGCACCGATACTATTTTTGCATGGTGGTCAAGATAAACTAGTCCCGGTTCAAACAGCGCAGGATTTGTATGAAAAATGCGGTAGTCAGGATAAACATGTATATGTTTTCTCTCAATCACCGCATGCCGTGGGAATTGAAACGGATACGGATGCGTATCGTCGTGTTGTTACTCGGTTTTTACGAAATCGTCATGTCCAATCTGAATAACGCATTGCCTTGACGGAGCGTAAGAATGTGCTATGATTAAACATGGCAAATACATAATATACTATATATACTAAATAAATATACAATATATAGTATATACAAACGGAGGTACTAGCATGAATGAAGCTGAATGGCTGGGAAAAGACAACCAGCTCGGCATGGATATTTGGAAAAATAAATACTGCAGCAATGGAGAAACATTTGACCATTGGATTGACCGAGTAAGCGGACACGACACAGAAACAGCAAAACTGATTCGGGAAAAAAAGTTTTTATTTGGCGGACGTATATTAGCGAATCGGGGATTGGAATATGAAGGAAAGAAAATTACCTTATCCAACTGTTATGTTATTACACCGCCGGAAGACAATATTGAAAGCATTTTTGATCGGGCTGGCAAATTAGCGCGCACGTATAGTTATGGCGGTGGTTGCGGTATTGATATATCCAAATTAAGCCCGAAAGGAGCGCGTATTAATAATGCGGCCAAAGAAACGAGCGGATCTATTTCATTTATGACATTGTACTCTCTGGTAACGGAATTGATTGGACAAAATGGCCGCCGCGGTGCGCTGATGATTTCGATTGACTGTGCGCATCCGGATGTATTGGACTTTATCAAATTGAAAACAGATTTAAACAAAGTGACTAAGGCCAATATTTCCATTCGTCTGAGTAATGAATTTATGGAAGCCGTGAAACATCGTCAGCAATTCCGCCTGCATTATACGCGTAAAGAAACAGGCCAGGTGATAGAAAGTTTGGTGAATGCAGCCGATGTATTTCATCTTGTCGCGGAAACGAACTGGGATTATGGTGAACCGGGCGCTCTGTTTTGGGATCGTATTTCTTCGTGGAATTTGTTGGCAAATACAAAAGAATTTACCTTTTCCGGTGTCAATCCGTGTGCAGAAGAACCCTTACCGGCGGGAGGTTCCTGTTTACTTGGCAGCATGAATTTGGCTAATTTTGTGCAGCAGCCATGTACGGTGCAGGCAGCATTTGATATGGATGAGTTTAAACGATGCGTTGCCGTGGCTGTTCGGGCACTGAATGATGTGCTGGATGAAGGGTTACCGCTGCATCCGCTCAAAGAACAGCGTGATTCTGTACAGGCTTGGCGGCAAATTGGATTAGGTATCATGGGCCTTGGCGATATGCTGATTAAATTAGGCATTACCTATGGCAGTGAAAAAGCCGTCAAACTGTGCCATCAAATTGGGTTTGCCATGGCTGACACAGCGATTGCAGTCTCCGCCATGTTAGCGTCAGAACGAGGTGCTTTTGCCAATTGTCATATCGATGAAATCATGGCAACGCCGTACTTTAAAGCCAATACAACGGAAAAAACAGCGCATCTTGTTAAACAGTATGGCTTGCGAAATTCCCAATTATTGACTATCGCACCGACAGGCACACTGTCTACTATGCTGGGAATATCCGGCGGTATTGAACCGATTTATGCTAATTTTTATGAACGAAAAACAGAATCACTTCATGGTACCGATGTATATTACAAAGTCTACACGCCGATTGTAGAAGCCTATATGAAGGCAAACGGTATTAAAGATGATGCAAATTTACCGCCATATTTTGTGACAGCTTTAACATTGGATTATCATCAGCGCATTGCCATGCAGTCGGCATGGCAACAGCATATCGATGCATCTATTAGCTCAACCGTCAATGTTCCCAATAGTTTTACTGTAGAAGATACGGAAAAATTATACATGCTGGCTTACGAAAAAGGTTGTAAAGGGTTGACGTTGTTCCGTGATGGCTGTAAACGTGCCGGCATTTTAACGACGCATGTTGAAGAAAAGACGGTACCTACTGCCGGAGAAGGATTGGAACGGGGAGAAATTGTCTCCATCGATGATAATGTTATCGGCAAAAAACGGAAATTGATTACAGGATGCGGCAGTTTGCACTGCATGGCATTTTTTGATCCGGAAACGGGAGCCTTACTGGAAACATATTTGAGCAAAGGCTCTACGGGCGGCTGCAATAATTTTATGATTGGCTTGTCACGTATGATATCCATTAGTGCCCGGGCAGGACTTGATATTTATACTATTGTGGATCAGCTCAATTCAACAGGAAATTGTCCATCTTATTCTGTGCGACGGGCTACGCGGGGAGATACGAGTAAAGGATCTTGCTGTCCTATGGCTGTCGGCAACGCACTTCTTGATATGTATACAGAAGTACAGGAAGAATTGAAACAGGTTTCATCCGTTGCCAATGGAAATCCTCCTATTAAAAAAATGCCTGTATATCCTAAGGCAGATAAAAAAGTAACGGCCGATTCTATGTTTTGTCCGCAGTGTGGCGAACCGCTGGTATTTGAAGGCGGTTGCAATACGTGTAAAAATTGCGGGTGGAGCAAATGCAATTAAACGGCATGAAAAGATATGCGTACGGCTGTGAATATGTCTTGACATATTGGACAAACGTGTTTATAATAAACTCAATATTTTAAAGGCGATGAAAGAGAAACAACTTATTCGTGTCTTTACAGAGAGCTGCCGGACGGTGCGAGGCAGTAAGACCCTAAGGCGTTCCGCTCTGGAGCTGCAAATGATGAATTTGACGGGTACGCCCGGTATAGCGACATAAGTTGGCCGAAAGGCAAGTTGGGTGGCAACGCGGGAATTTACTCTCGTCCCTGTAAGGGGACGGGAGTTTTTTTATATTAAAATCGTAGTAATGTTGACAAGAGAGCTTTCCCTGCGGCTCCTTGATGAGTGAGAGGTGTAACGTATGAAACGAGTGTACAACTTTAATGCTGGTCCGTCGGCAATGCCGCTGGACGTTTTGCAGGAAGTTCAACGTGAATTTTTGGATTTTAATCATACGGGAATGAGTATTGTTGAAATTAGTCACCGCAGTGCTGCTTATAAGGAAATGCAGGATGATACAGTAGCAACATTGAAAAAACTGCTGCATGTACCGGAAGGCTATCACATTGTGTTTATACAAGGCGGCGGCAGTCTGCAGTTTGTCATGCATGCGGCAAACTTCCTGAAGAAAAAAGGCGGGTATATCAATACAGGTGTTTGGTCTGACAAAGCGATGAAAGCGGCGCAGTTTTTTGGAGAAACCTATGAAATTGCATCGAGCAAAGCAGATCATTTTACGTATATACCAGCCAAAGAGGATTTTGTTGTGCAGCCGGATACGGATTATGTATACATGACGTCTAATAATACGATTCACGGCACAGAATGGCAGACATTTCCTAATTTTGATATTCCAGTCATTTGTGATATGTCCAGTGATTTTTTGAGTCGGCCTGTAGATGTACGGCAGTTTGACCTCATCTATGCCGGTGCGCAGAAAAATGTTGGGCCTGCCGGTGTCGTCATAGCGATTATCAAAGACGAATTTTTGAAGAACGCCAACGATAATCTGCCGCTGATGCTGCAGTACAAGACCTTTGTGGACCATGATTCGACGTACAACACGCCACCGGTATTTGATATTTATTTTGTCAATAAAGTAGCGCATTGGCTTGATGACCATGGCGGTTTGACAGCCATGCATCGCCGCAATCAAGTCAAAGCCGATATGATTTACAGCGTCATTGACGAAAGCCAAGGTTTTTATAAAGGACATGCTAGAAAAGATTCACGCAGTCTGATGAACGTGACATTCAATCTGGCGACGCCGGAACTGGAAAAAGAATTTGTCACGCAGGCAGCGGCGCAGGACTTGATTGGCGTCAAAGGCCACCGGTCTATCGGCGGCTGCCGGGCTTCTTTGTATAATGCAGTCACTGAAGAAGGGTGCGCAGCATTGGCAGCATTTATGAAAGCGTTTCAAAAACAACATTAAATTATAAAATTAACGACAGCTGCAAAGGTCGATATGTGCGGCTAAGGCAGCTAGGAAAATATAGTATACAGGTAAACGTGACAGCGTTTAGGGGGAATTTAAGATGAAAATTTTAGTTAGCGATGACGTATCGGTTAAAGGTGTAGAATTATTGCGGAAGCACGGTTATGAAGTCGATGTGAAGAAAAATTTGGATGAAGCCGGATTAGTTGCCTGCATTGGCGAATATGATGGGCTGATTACCCGTTCCATGACGCACGTAACCGAAAAAGTTATTGATGCAGCCAAGAAATTGAAAGTTGTCGGCCGGGCCGGTGTCGGCGTAGACAGCATTGATATCAAAAAAGCAACGGAACGAGGTATTGTCGTCGTCAATACACCGACAGCCAATACGATGGCTGCAACGGAACATACTTGTGCCATGATTATGGCCATTACCCGCCATATTCCGCAGGCCCACAATTCTTTGATGGCTGGTGAATGGGACCGCAGCCGGTTTACAGGTATTCAGCTCAAAGACAAAACAATCGGCATTATCGGTGTCGGCCGTATTGGTTCGCGGATTGCCAAACGCATGCAGGCTATGGAAATGAAAACCATCGGCTACGACCCGTACATTCCGGAAGAACGGTTTAAACAGCTTGGCGTAGAATCCGTTGATTTGGATACCTTGCTGAAAACATCGGATTATATTACGATGCATACGCCGCTGACCAAAGAAACACGCGGCATGATTGGCAAAGAAGAAATTGCTAAAATGAAAGACGGCGTTCGTGTCATCAACGTATCCCGCGGTGCTGTACTTGATATTCAAGCATTGGCAGAGGCCTTGAAAAACGGCCATGTAGCCGGTGCAGCCATTGATGTATTCCCGACAGAACCGCTTACCAAGGAAATCAACCCGTTTATTGGCCTGGATAATGTTGTTATTACGCCGCACCTTGGTGCATCGACGGTAGAAGCGCAAATCGGCGTATCCGTAGACGTTGCCGAAGGCGTTATGGCCGCACTCAACGGCGAACCGGTTCCGACGGCTGTCAACATGGCACCTATTCCGCAAAATGTATACAATGTTATTCATCCGTATTTCGATTTGATGGAACGCATGGGGAACTTGGGCGTATATTTGGCAGATGCACCGATGAGAGAAATTCAGGTTGAATATACTGGAGAACTGGCCGACACAGAAACGCGGCTTTTGACAACAGCCGTCCTCAAAGGGGCTCTCAATCCGATTCTTCAAGATTCGGTCAATTTTGTCAATGCCAGTGAAGTTGCCAAATCCCGCCACATTGCTGTCAAAGAAATCAAATCGCATGACAGCGGTACCTTTGTCGATGCTGTAACAGTACGCATCAAAACGTCGAAAGGCGAACATTCTTTGGTAGGCATGCTCTTTAACAAGACAGAAGCTAAAATCGTTCAGATTGATGAATACCGTGTAGACTTTACGCCGGAAGGCTATCTCCTCTTGGCCCCGCATGTAGACCAGCCGAATATGATTGGCCAGATTTCTACGATTTTGGGTCAGGCCCATATCAATATTACGGGCATGCAGGTTGGACGGATGACCAAGACGGGCAACAATATTATGGCTATCGCCGTACAAGATGATATTCCTAATGATATTATGCTTAAACTTCGTTCGATTAACGGGATTATTGATATGAAATTGATTCACTGCGACATTCACTAAATTGACTAACAGGAGGTAACGATGGTACGGATTATACTCATTCGCCACGGCGAAACACAGTGGAATATAGAAGGACGCTATCAGGGACAGGAAGATACCCATTTGAGCGAACGAGGCCTGCAGCAGGGACACTTAGTAGCAGAAGGACTGAAGGATACGCCGATTGATGTGGCGATTTCCAGCCCGTTGGAACGGTCGTATATGACGTGCTCGTTTTGTGCCCAGCTCCACCATATTCCCGTTGCCAAAGATGACAGGCTGCTGGAAATCAATCACGGCGACTGGGAAGGGAAACTGGCTGATGAAATTGAAGCAGCCTACCCGGAAGCCTTTCACCAATGGCATACGCAGCCGCATCTCGTGCAGATGCCCGGCAAAGGCGGAGAATCGCTGGAAGATGTCCGCCGCCGCGCCCGTGCAGCTTTTGATGAATATGCGCAAAAGTATGATGGAAAAACGATCTTAGTAGCAGCTCATGATGCGGTCAATAAAGCAATTATTTGCGATGTTTTGGGAATGGATATGAGCCATTTTTGGCAAATCAAACAAGATAATACCTGTATTAATGTACTGGAATGCCAAAACGGTGTATGGCGTTTGGTCTTGCTCAACTCTACAAATCATATGGGGTATTTGTTCAGTGGTATTGAACAAAAGGGACTATAAAGAGTATAATACATAGTAGCTTATCTAAAAATAGACTGTTGAGGAAGGAAGAAAATCATGTTAGATACCAAATTTATTCGTGAACATGCAGAAGAAGTAAAAGCTAATATTAAAAATCGTCATGCCAAAGACGTAGACGTAGATAAATTCGTTGCGCTTGACAGCAAACGGCGTGAACTCCTGCAAAAAGTAGAAGCCATGAAAAGTGAACGCAATACCGTAACGCAGGAAATCAGCCAATTAAAACGCAATAAAGAAAATGCAGACGAAAAAATCGCTGCCATGAAAAAATTAGGCGGTGATATTGCTGTACTGGATAAAGAAGTCAAAGAAGTAGAAAAAGACATGCTCGCTATGCAGCTGATGATTCCGAACATGTGCCATCCTTCTGTTCCTATTGGCAATGATGACAGCGACAATCCGGAAGTCCGCAAATGGGGCGAACCGACGAAGTTTGATTTCCAGCCGCTCAATCATTGGGATGTAGGCGAAAAATTGGGTATCCTCGATGCAGAACGGGCTGCTAAAGTTACCGGTGCCCGCTTCTATTATTATATCGGCCTGGGTGCCCGCTTGGAACGTGCCGTATACAACTTCATGCTGGATCAGCATACACAGAAAGACGGCTATACAGAAGTCATTCCGCCGTATATTGTCAATCGCGATTCCATGACTGGCACGGGCCAGCTGCCTAAATTTTATGAAGACATGTATCGTCTGAATGTAGAAGGCGAAGAAATGTATATGATTCCGACAGCGGAAGTTCCTCTTACAAACTACTACCGCGGCGAAATTATCGACGGTGCCAAACTGCCGATATACTTTACGGCGATGACGCCGTGTTTCCGTGCTGAAGCCGGTTCTGCCGGCCGTGATACACGAGGCCTGATTCGTCAGCATCAGTTCCACAAAGTCGAAATGGTCAAATATGTAGCACCGGAAACCAGTTATGATGAATTGGATAAATTGACGAATAATGCTGAAGATATTTTGAAAGCACTCGGCCTGCCGTATCATGTAGTCTGCCTTTGCACAGGTGATATCGGCTTCTCTGCTGCCAAGACCTTTGATGTCGAAGTATGGTTCCCGGCACAGGGCAAATACCGTGAAATTTCTTCCTGCTCCAATACAGAAGATTTCCAGGCACGCCGTGCCAACATCCGCTTCCGCCGTGATACGAAATCCAAACCGGAATACGTTCATACATTGAATGGTTCAGGTCTTGCTGTAGGCCGTACGGTTGCGGCTATTTTGGAAAACTACCAGCAGGCAGACGGTTCTGTCGTCATCCCGGAAGTTCTCCGTCCGTATATGGGCTGCGATGTCATTACTAAACAAAAATAAATGTGTCTTGTTTGAATCACATAGCAATTATACTAAAAAGGCGTGCTGAGGCACGTCTTTTTAATATATTCTTTTTAGTATACTCTTTTAGTTTTTCTTCTTTTATGGTACAATGACTTGATAGTAAATATACTAACAATGGGCAAGGTAGGCCTTGTCTTTCGCTTTATGCTATATATATCATAACTACTACTCGAATTTATTAGGAGGCACCAGAATTGGAGAAACTTGTTATTCATGGTGGAAAGCCCTTGCAGGGCACGGTTCGTATCAGCGGGGCTAAAAATGCGGTCCTGCCGATTATTGTCGCATCCATGCTGGGAACGACAAAAAGCACATTGACAGAAATTCCGAAATTGGATGATGTTCACACGGTTTGTGATGTTATTCAGTCTCTTGGCGTGCATATAGAAAATCCGCAAAAAGGTGTGTTAGAAATTGACGCAAGTCATTTAGATTCTACGTCTGCGCCGTATGATTTGGTTCGCCGCATGCGGGCATCTTTTCTCGTTATGGGTCCGCTGCTGGCGCGGAAGGGAAAAGCACAGATTTCACTGCCTGGCGGCTGCTCTATTGGAGCTCGGCCGATTGATTTGCATTTAAAAGCGTTTGAAGCCATGGGGGCCGTTATTAATTTGGAAAATGGCGATATTGAAGCGCATGTTCCTGATGGATTAAAAGGCGCCCAAATTTATCTTGATTTTCCAAGTGTCGGAGCGACAGAAAACATCTTAATGGCAGCATCATTGGCTGAAGGCAAAACGGTACTGCAAAATGCAGCAGAAGAACCGGAAATCGTTGACTTAGCTACCTATCTCAACAGTATGGGTGCCAATATCCGCGGCGCCGGGACCAATGTCATTCGCATTGAAGGCGTAAAGGAACTGCACGGTGCCAATCATTCCGTTATTCCTGACCGTATTGAAGCCGGCACGTTTATGGTCGGCGCAGCTATGACGCAGGGCAATGTATTTGTTGAAAATGCGCTGTCAGAACATTTGAAGCCGCTCATTGCCAAATTGAAAGAAGTAGGCGCTGAAGTACAGGAAGAAATAGACGGCATACGCGTTATTGGGCATAAACCGCTTAAACCGGCAGATATTAAGACATTGCCGTATCCGGGCTTCCCGACTGATATGCAGGCGCAGTTTATGGCCTTGACGACGATTTGTGAAGGCACGAGCGTTATTACTGAAACCGTATTTGAAAACCGCTTCATGCATGTCGATGAATTTAAGCGGATGGGCGCTAAAATCCGCATTGAAGGCCGGAGTGCCATCGTGGAAGGGGTTCCTAAGCTGAAAGGGGCCGATGTCAATGCGACAGACCTTCGTGCCGGTGCGGCACTGGTCATGGCAGGTCTTGTCGCTGAAGGCGAAACGCGGGTCGGCTATTTGTATCACATTGACCGCGGCTATGATAATCTCGTATTAAAATTGCAAAGGCTAGGTGCTGACATTGTTCGGGTCAATATTGACGAAGAAGAAAACTAAGAAAAAAGAACGGCATACGAAAAAATCTCATTCTTTTTTTCTGGCAAATTGGCTGGGCAGTGACATTGCCATTGATTTAGGGACGGCAAACATTATCGTCTATGTCAAAAAACGAGGAATTGTCGTCAATGAACCGGCTGTGATTGCTGTCGATAAAAATACGAATAAAGTCATTGCGATTGGCAAAGAAGCGCATGCCATGCTGGAACGAACACCGGAACATATTGATGCATACCATCCCATGCAGAACGGCGTAATTGCCGATTATGATGCGACGGAATATATGCTGCGGTACTTTATCCGCAAAGCCATAGGCAATGCTTTGTTTTTTAAGCCACGCGTTATTATTTGCGTACCGTCAAGCGTCACCAATGTTGAACGGCGGGCTGTGATGGAAGCAGCTATGCAGGCGGGCGCACGAAAAACGGTCGTTATGGAAGAACCCTTGGCAGCGGCGATTGGGGCAGGATTGGATATTGCCAGCTCGAATGGCTCCATGGTTGTCGATATGGGCGGCGGCACGACGGATGTGGCCGTACTCAGTTTAAGCGGAATTGTTATCAGCGAATCCCTGCGTATCGGCAGTAATACCTTTGATGAGGCAATTATTACGTATTTGGAAAAAATTAAGCATGTAACGATTGGCCGCCATACAGCAGAAGAACTGAAAAAGTTAATTGGCACGGCCCTTTCCGATGGTCGCAGTTTAACAGCTGATGTACGAGGAAGAAGCTTGGAAACAGGACTGCCGACGATTATAGATATAGATTCACAAGAAATTCGGAAAGCATTGGAAGAACCGATTCAAACGGTGCTGCGGACGATTGTTTCTATTTTGGAAAAAACACCGCCGGAATTAGCTGCTGACATTGCCGATCACGGCATTGTACTGACTGGCGGCGGTCTGCTTTTAGATGGGTTTGACCAACTCATATCCCGTACAACAGGAATGGCCGCCTATTTATGTGATGAGCCATTACTATGTGTAGCGAATGGAGCAGGAAAATCATTACGGGAAATGGATCGGTTAAAAGATAGTTTTGATGATGTATAACGATCACAAAGGAGGAAGCGTGATGAAAAAATTACGGTATATATTGGCAGTATTAGCTGTTACCTTCACAATGATATCTACTGTATTTGCAGCAGATGTATCGTATGAGACGGTGTTAAGCGGTAATGTAGTCAGCGTTTCCTCGGCAGGTACTCCTGTTAAAGCGGGTGATGTCCTGATGACCGTTCAATCGCTGGCAGGCCCTATGCCGGCTGTACGTGCTAATACAGATGGAATTGTTAAAAATGTATTGGTTTATCCGGGTACGCAAGTACAACAGGGCACAGTCGTTTTGGTAGTTGAAGAGAAGTAGAGGAATGAATTGATGGGTAAACTGCATACATTACGGCATATAGCCGTGCGTACTTGTTTAACAGCTGTTTGCTGTGTCATGACCATAACGACGTTTGCTCAAGAATTTATGAATGTCAGTGATATTCAAGAAGGCATGACAGGGTATGCAAAAACAGTCATACATGGAAATGAAATTGAAACATTCCCAGTTAAAATTCTAGGAGTCATGAAAAATCAAGGACCAGCAGGAGATTTGATTTTAGCTGATTTTTCGTGTCCTCTGATTGACAAAACCGGCGGCATTGCTCAAGGAATGAGCGGCAGCCCCGTATATATTGATGGAAAGCTGGTTGGAGCCATTGCATACGGCTGGGGATTTACACGGTCTAATCTAGGTATGATTACGCCTATTGGGGATATGATTAAATTGTGGAATGTACCGGCAAAGGAAGAAATTCGCCCTTTTAATGCCAGAGAATCTTCTTTAGTGCCGATTGCGACACCACTAATGATGGGTGGATTTGATTCCTTGTCTACGGCTTGGATGCAGTCTAAATTGCCACAATATCATTTTACGCCTGTTGATACAGCATCGGCGTCTACTGATGAGACAGCACAGCCGCTAGAAGCAGGCAGTTCGGTAGCAGCGTCGTTAGTAAATGGTGATATGACCATGGGGGCCATAGGGACAGTTACCTATGTTGATGGCGATCGCATTGTCGCATTTGGACATCCTTTTTTAAAAAAAGGCAGTATGAATTATTTTATGCATAATGCTTATATTTTTACGGTAGTCAACAATATGTCTAGTTCCTTTAAGCTCGGCTCTATTGGAGCGGAAGTAGGAAAAATCAGCCAAGACCGCGGTGCCGGCATTGCAGGGCGATATAATTATTTAGCACCGGGTATACCAGTAGTGATAAAAGCCCGTGATACCGATACGGGTGCGGATATGACTAAACGAGTAAAAATTGTAGAGGATAATGAACTGACGCCTGTGTTGGCGGCAACTACTGTATATAATACGATTAATAAAACGATTGATCGCAGCGGCGGTGGCACGGCAACGCTTACGTATACCATTCGGTCTTCTAACGGCAGAGATAAAGATATTACACGGCACAATATGTATTATTCAGAAGATAACATCAATGAAAAAAGCATTGATGAATTATATAATGTGTTGGACATACTGAAGCATAATGAATTTATTGATTACCCTGTGCTGGATATCAATATGGCTGTCGGTGTGACACAGGCTAAAAAAGCCGCCCGTATTATAGATGCTACAGCGGCTCCGGTTGTTGTCAGCCCGGGAGATACGGTGTATTTCAAAATTAAGCTGCATCCATACCATGGTGTAGACGAAGTTAAGACAATGAGCTTTACAGTGCCCCAAAACCAACCGTTGGGCAATATGGTATTGGAAGTTCGCGGCGGCGGCGTAATTCCATTGCCGTACTTAATTGAAAAGCAGCGGTATAATTTGACAGATGAAATCTTAGAACGGTTGCGTCATTATAAAGATTTTGCTGAGTTGAAAAAAGAAATCGAAGGAGAAGATGCCAATAATGATTTGGTTATTGAAATCTTAGATCAAAACGTCAGCATGATTAATGACAGTAATGCGAAAACGAAGAAAGTTAAGATTCGCGGTAAGGAACCGGATACGGATACTAAGGATATCCTCAAACCGAATAAGCATACGTTAAATGAAGACGCCAAGAAAGACGCTAAATCTTCTATTACAACGCCGTATATCGTTAAAGGAGACGGACAGATTACCATTAAAGTTGTTTCGCCGGAAAAACGAGAGGCCTATTTGAATAAAAATCATCAGCTCAATGAAGCTAAGGCTGTTATCAGTGACGAAGCAGAAGAAGTAACGCAGAATGCAGATTTAGTAAAACAAGATGCTAAGGGCGGCGAGAAAAAAGAACGCAAAGAAGAAGCAGTTTTTTCAGCAGATAAAACTATTCGCGCCATTTCTTTGGACTCACAATTTGAATAAACAATGAAAAAACGTATTGTACAGAATATTTCTGTGCAATACGTTTTTTTATATAAAAATTTTACCAAAATATCGTAATTTATCTACTTGTTCTTTACACCTATCCCGTACTATAGGTATAGAAAGAAAAATTCTTGTATGGATAAATTGGTATATGTACAAGAAAGTGACTACTAGGAGGAATTTCGGTATGAATTGGAAAAAGGTGTTGCTTTGTGCAACAGTAGGTGTGATGACAGCAGTCAGTTTAACTGGCTGTGGCGGTTCCGGCAATGCAGGCAGTTCTGGTGATAACGGTAAAGCCATAGAAATTGAATACTGGCATGTCGCATCGGACAGTTTTGGCGGCAAGACGGTTCGGGAATTAGTCGATGACTTTAATAAAAGCCATCCTAATATTAAAGTCAAAGAAAAATTTAATCCTGATATGTATAAAGGACTGACTCAAAATTTACAGGCTGTTGTGGCATCTGGTCAAACACCGGATGTTGTACAGATGGGCTGGGATTTCTTGTGTTATGCCGATGAAAATTTTCAGCATGAAGATATTAATAAAATCTTTGCTGATGCAGGAGATCCGGATTTTGTTGCCAATACCTTTGAACCCAACATAGCGAAATTAGCACAGACTGCAGACGGCAAACAAGTCGGACTGCCGTACTCCTTATCAGTACCGGTACTATATTATAATCCGGATATTTTTAAAGCGGCCGGACTCGATCCGAATAAACCACCTAAAACGTGGAACGAAGTTCGTCAGTATGCACAGCAAATAAAAGATAAAACAGGTCAGCCAGCATTCTTCATGCAGGAATATGCAGATACATGGACGAATCAGGCTCTCGTCGAATCCAACGGCGGTACGATGCTGAAAAAGGAAAACGGTAAATGGAAAGCCGGATTTGATACACCGGAAGCCGCAGAAGGATATCAATTCATTGCGGATATGGTCAAAGACGGCATCGGGTTACATGCAACTAATGAGGAAGGATTCCAGGCATTTACATCAGGCAAATTGGCAATGGTTTGCACGACGATTGGCAAACGGGCTAACTTCGAAAAGAGTTCCCAGTTTAAAGTAAGTACGACATCCTTCCCGGCTTTTGACGGCAAACCGGTCAAAGTTCCGGCAGGTGGCAACTTCCTTATGATTCTTTCTAAAGATAAGGACAAACAGAAAGCAGCTGCTGAATTTGTCAAATATTTGGAATCTGCTGAAAGTTTGACCAAATGGGATACTGGCACAGGATACTTACCACCACGCAAAGGCATGGATAAAGAAGGAGCATATAAAAAGTTAATGGATGAAAATGAAAATGTCCGCAAAGCGATGGAAATGCTTCCTAATGTAACGCCGTGGGTCAGCTTCCCCGGCCAAAACGGCCTGCAAGCGGAACAAGTTCTCATTGATATGCGTGACGTCGTCCTTAACGGCAGTAAATCGGCTACGGACGCACTGCACGAAGCGGCTGTGAAAATTGACGGCTTATTAAACTAAGACATAACAGGGTAATTGTAAAGCGGGCAGGAATCAGCAAATGCGCTTTCCTGTTCGTTTTGCTTTAGAAAGGTTGTGATGGATGATGAGTCCTTTATCTCGAAAGGGCGTGCTGCTGTTTGTGCCGGCAGCTCTTGTTTTTATCGTTTTTTACTATTGGCCGCTCTTAGTGAATACAGCGTTAAGCTTTTTTTCGTGGAATATGGTCAGCCCTAATTTGAAATTTGTTGGGTTAGCGAATTATGCAGCTGTGCTGCAAAGCCGTGAATCGTATCAAGTATTGGGCAATACCCTATTGTTTATTTTGTTTTTGCTCGTGTTTAATTTTGTTTTACCCTATATCTATTCCTATATTATGGCACATATGCTGCAGCATGGAAGAAAGGTATATCGGTTCTTGTTGTTTTTGCCATCCTTGCTTAGCTTGGCTGTAGCCAGTATTTTATTTTTATGGATTTATAATCCCATAGCTGGACCGATTCATGAAATTTTACAACTCTTTGGATTGGCGTCGCCGCGATGGTCATCGAAAACGTGGGCCTTAAGCAATATAATTTATTTAACCTAATCCGCCAGAAGTCCTCCACCTCTTAGGTGGGGGATGAAGGCGGGTATGGCGAATTTACGTAAG
>CAKPYN010000011.1 GCA_934202965.1 uncultured Megasphaera sp. | reverse complement strand
GTTTTCAAAGGTCATCGCCGTCTTGCGACGACTTACATATCTTACCAAACTCACAAGAGCTTGTCAAGAACTTTTTTTGAAGAAGTTTTTCTTCGTTCTCACAAAAAGACATATCCCGTCAGTTTTCAAGGCCCCTTGCAGTGCCCCGTTCCCGACGGCTTGATTAGTATATCGCAAAACAACGCCTCTGTCAACTCTTTTTTTACATTTTTTTGACATTTTCTCTATTTTCACTGTCCTCACTTCTTCTTTTTTCTGAATTCCATCATGAATCTATTCCCCATTATATGTATATATAGTATAATTTATCATAGTAATTGAATTTCAACTATACGTTATAGAGGAGTTGGTATCATGAACAAAAAACTATTCGTCCTGGCAGCTACCGCCATAACAGCTGCAACACTATTAGCAGGCTGCGGTTCATCGGGAGATAAAAAGGAAGCTGACCAAGCTGGTTCAACATTCGTCGTCGGTATGGAACCTACTTTCCCTCCTTTTGAATTTACAGAAGACGACAAGTACATCGGCTTCGATATTGACTTTGCACAAGCCGTCTGCGATAAAATGGGCGTGAAAATGGAAGTCAAAAGCATGGGCTTTGATGCCTTAATTCCAGCCTTAAAGAGCGGACAGATTGATATGATCGCTTCCGGCATGGACGCTACACCGGAACGAGCTAAGCAAGTAGCCTTTACGACGACCTATTTCCATGATGGCTATTCTGTCGTTGTACGTAAAGACAATACGTCTATCCACGGCTTCAACGATTTGAAAAACAGCGTAGTCGGTTCACAAGTCGGTACCAAAGGGGTAGAATTAGCACAAAATGCCGGCGCTACTGTCAAACAGTATGATGCCAACAGCCAGGGCTGGCTGGAACTCAACAGCGGTACTTGCGACGCCGTAGTCATCAACACCTCCGTCGCACTGTATTACTTGAAACAAGGCGGCGACAAAGACTTGAAACTGGCTGGCGACTCTCAGCTTGCTCCTGATGGGTTGGCAATGGCTATCAGCAAAGACAAACCGGAACGTTTGGAAAAAGTAAACAAGGCTATCAAAGAATTGAAAGAAGACGGCACCTATGCTAAGTTGTATCAAAAATGGTTTGGCGTAGAACCTCCTGCAGATAACTAATGTATTCTACGTATATTTTTGATTTTGACTATACCCTGGCCAACTCCGAACAGGGAATTGTCATGTGTTTTGAAATGCTCTTTGCTGATGAAGGATACGGGCCGTTTCCCCGCCGGACGATTTGCCAAACGATTGGCATGACCATGTATGATGCCATGGCACAGCTGACCGGCGAAACAAATCCGCATCGCATTAATGAATTAATTCACTTATACAAGGTTCGGTATTCTGATAAATATATGGTAGCCAATACCCACTTGTATCCGCAGACACGGCCTATGCTGACTCGTCTAAAAGAAAAAGGGGCCCGGACTTGTATTGTATCTACCAAGACCCGTTCCCGTATTCAGCAGACGATTGACAAAGAACATTTAAATGCGTTAATTGACTGCGTTATTGGTATTGAAGATGTCCGTGAAGCCAAGCCGTCTCCGCAGGGAATCCAGACGATTCAATCCCGCTTTCAACTTCCTGCTGAAAAAATTATTTATATCGGAGACAGCCTGATTGATGCGCAGACGGCGGCCAATGCTCACGTCGATTTTGCTGCCGTGACTACAGGTACCACATCGGCAGCTGATTTTACTGCCTGGCCGCACGTTCAAATCATGCATGATTTGAGCGAGTTGTTGTAAAGTATGTATGAAAGAGGGATTTTTATGAACAAGAAATACGTTTCTATCGTTGCTGCTTCCATGGCTGCACTGACGCTTCTCGCCGGCTGCGGCAGCTCGACGACTACCAAAGACAGTGCTGACAAAGAACAAAAAACAATCGTCGTCGGGACGGAACCGACCTTCCCGCCGTTTGAATTTACAGAAAACGACAAAGATGTCGGTTTTGATATCGATTTGACACAAGCCGTCTGCGACAAACTCGGCTATAAGATGGAAGTTAAAAACCTTGGTTTTGACGCTTTGATTCCAGCATTGAAGAGCGGACAAATCGACCTCATTGCTGCCGGCATGGACGCTACGCCGGAACGGAAGAAGCAGGTAGATTTTACCGATGTATACTTTAAAGGCGGCTATACGATTGTCGTTAAAAAAGATAATACGGATATTTCCGGATACGACGGCATTACAGGTAAAACCGTCGGTGCACAGGTAGGTTCCAAGGCTGCTGATTTTGCCCGCGAACACGGCGCAAATGTCAAAGAATTTGATACCAACAGCCAAGGCTGGCTGGAGTTGGAAGCCGGCACTTGCGACGCCATCTCGATTGATAGCGCTGTTGCAATGTACTATTTAAAACAAGGCGGCGATGCCAAGTTGAAACTTGTCGGCGAACCGATTACGTCCCGCGGCGTAGCCATGGCTATCAGCAAAGACAAACCGGAACTGCGCGATAAAGTCAACAACGCATTAAAAGAATTAAAAGCTGACGGTACCTACGCGACACTGTATAAAAAATGGTTTGGCGTAGAACCGAAAAACTTAGACTAAACAACATATACGTTAAGTTGCAAAAAGGGATTGCCGCGTGAAATATTTCAACATCATGCAGTAATCCCTTTTCTGCAAATGCTTTCCGTTTTCTGTTGGGAATGTAAAGAAAGCACTTTCGTTTCTATCATTTTTTCATACTACTACCGATACACTGCAAATTGCATGCTAAAGAGGGCCATCGCATCGTGCGACGGCCCTTATTTTTATTGGTACTGTATCTTGTTAGTTGCCATACATGACAGGTTCGTATACCCGTTTTGCTTTTGCTTTTTTGGCAGGCTGTTCCTGTTTCTTTTTGGACTTGCTGTCTTTCTGAAGTACTGCCGTTTCCGGGCTGACGGTATCTTTGTCACCTGGCGTCGGCTGTACGCTTTGCGTTTCTTGTGCTTTTTCCGCTTCTTTTGCTTTAGCGGCTAATGCTGCTTCCCGACGTATTTTTTCCTGCAGTGCGCGCTGCGCAGCGGCATCATCGGCAGCTTTTTGCAGTTCTTTATCTGGAACCACAATAATGCGGACCGGCAAATTAGCAGCACCCGGCGGCATCATATGCATGATGACATCTGTTCCGGCAGGCACTGTATCTAAATACTGCATCGCATAGGGATTATCTTTGCCCATGCTGAGACGGTCTGAAGGCAGTTCAATAATTTTCCGCACTTCTTTTTGCTGTGCGTCCGTATACGACAAGTCCATGACACCAGCATATTCGCCGCCCATCGGATTAAAATACAAATGCAAATTACCAGTTCCCTTTGTGCGCAGCCGTATTGTATAGTTGACGCCATAATTGCCGACATTCTTGGATACGCGATTATCCATCGCATCGTGACCTACTAAAAAGCGGTCCAACACGTCGCCGGCAAGGCGAATATAGCCAATACCATCCAGCGAAGAATACGGAATCAGCGTGCTGATATAGCGGTCTTTGCCCCAAAATGTTCCGCGAAGCTGTACGGAATCACTGGGCAAATACAACTGTTTGCGCACAAACAAGAGCGGGTTGTCTGTAAACGGCAGAATCATCGACGAGACATACATGGCAGTTGGCAGCTCTATATCCACAATACCTGAAAAAAGCTGGTCCGGCAGTACCTTTACATTGTCCAGCCGATTGCCCAGCAGGGCATACCCGTGCGCAGGTACCGTCACCTTATTGACGGTATTGTTTCCTTCATAATACAGCATGGATAATTCTTTGCCGACTTCATAATATTCAGTACTCGGTTGTGCATACTGACAGTTTTTAAGGATGACTTCCTGATCGCTGTCTTCTGGATTATAGGCAACGACAACAATTTTGCGCGGTATGCTGCTTTGATTGACATGATAAAAATACATGCGGCAGTCACCGCTTACTTTATCACCATACAATATGCCGCTTTCTTCCGGATATTCCGGGCTGTCTGAAAACAACAGCGTTCCCTTATTGACCGGTTCTGTCATAGCAATGACACCCATATGCGCATTGACAATATGATTCATCGTGCCGGCATCATTCGGATTCGGACTGGCTGCCGCAGCGGCATATAAGGCCGTCAAAGTCAGTATACTTACTATATATTTAAAAAACTTCATTGGTTTCATCTTTCTCTTTTCCTTCTAACTGCATAGCTATTGCAGCGATTTTTTTGAATCGATGGGACAATCCTGATTTCGTCAGTCCCGATAACGCAGCTAACTCACTCATCGGCGCCTCCGGATGACGGAGCCGCAGTTCTGCTGCTTCCTGTAATTTTGTCGTCATTTGGCTGTATTTGCCGGATGCTTGTATTGTTTCAATATCACGTCGCTGTCGTATCGCAGCGTCTACGGTCTTCTGTAAATTAGCCGTTTCACAATTGACCACACGATTGACATTATTCCGCATATCTTTGACGACACGCACGCTTTCAAAATCCAAATACGCCTGCGTGGCTCCGACATACTGCAAAAAAGCGGATACGCCATTGCCTTCTTTGACATACACGAGATAATCCCCTTTGCGGTCCGTCATTTTAGCCGGGACATGAAACCGCCGCATAATTTTCAACAACTTTCGGGCAAAAAACTCATTGCCTGTCAGCAGTTCCAAATGATAATCGCCCTTAGGCTGATTGACAGAGCCGCCGCCCATAAAGGCACCCCGCAAAAAAGCCCGCTGACAATCAGCATTTTTCAAATCAATCGCAGTAAATTCTTCTGCTCCCGGAAACAGGGACAACGTCTTCAACACGCGCGTACTGGCCTCTGTCGGCGGTACACGCAAAATATAGTAATTTTTTTTGCGCAGCCGCAGCCCCTGCCGTACCCGCACTTCCGGGCGAATAGCAAAGGACTGACGCCACATCTTCAAGGCTTTGCGCGCTACGGCATTATTGGATGTGCTGAATTCAATGCCTATACAGCCCCGTGAGCCTAATATCAACGAACCGCCCATACACAACAACGCCGCCAGTTCAGCAGAGCGGCAGGCGGCATTTTCTGGTTGATAGTGGGCAATTTCATTTTTGACCTCTTCGGCAAACGACATGCTGCCCACCTCCTATTGGTGTTTAAAATTATATCGTTTCAAATAGTAATGCAACAGTTCCGGCGACAAATCGGTCCGCAGCGCATTAATCAAATCAAAAAGAACATTGGCCAATTTCTTAGTATCATGGGTAGCCCCCGTTTCTTTATTAACCAAATCAGACAGAATCAGCGTGGCCCCGGCCTGGCTGACTTCCTTTTTGTCAATGATGACCGGATGGGAACCGGCCGCAGCATACCGCTGCAAAATCGCTGTATCAATATTGCCGTTATTGGCAATAACAAAATCAATAACCTGCTTTCCCAGCTGCCGATGAATGGCGTTGACATGATCTGCTACGGAATAATCATCCGTTTCGCCGGGCTGAGTCATTACATTGCAAATGTAAATTTTCTTCGCCGTACTTTGGCAAACTGCTTCAGCTATTTCCGGTATACATAAATTAGGCATAATGCTTGTATACAAACTGCCCGGGCCTAATACGACAGCGTCAGCATGGCGAATTGCTTCTACAGCAGACTGCACGGCTTTTGGCTGTTCCGGCGTTGTAAATACTCGCTTGATTTTACCATGAGCATGGGGTATCTGCGATTCACCACAGATAATACGGCCATCTGTTAGTTCAGCATTTAAAGAAATTTTTTCTGCTGATGATGGAATAACTTTACCACGCACCTTCAGTACCTTACTCGTAGCATCCATCGCTTCTTCTACATCACCTAATACCTCGATAAGGGCGGCAATAAACAAATTACCAAAGCTATGGCCTGTCAAATTGCCTGAACCGCCAAATCGATGGGCAAATAATTTTTCCATCAATCCTTCTTTATCAGCTAACGCAACCAAACAGTTCCGCAAGTCGCCAGGCGCAATAATATCTAAATCCTGACGAATTCGTCCGGTAGAGCCACCATCATCCGCAACGGTGACAACAGCCGTTAAATTATATGTTTTCGTTTTCAGTCCCCGCAGCATAACGGACAGCCCTGTACCGCCGCCAATGACGACTACTTTGGGACCTTTGGAAAGCTGAATATTAGAGAGTATCAAATCACTGATATTCCCTGATTCGTTCGGCATAACGACACCCAGCATCGTCCGTATCAGCCGTTTCGTAGACCAGCCCATAATTACCACTCCAAAACAAAGAATGACAATGCCCAATGTCGCTAATACGGTATAATTATAATGTCCCGTTACTTCATATAACATACGGAACATCCATTCCTCAATCTGGCCCAGCCATTGATAATTAAATGTCAGGACCAAACCGAAACTGGTAGCCATCATCCCCAGTCCAAACAGAAAAAGCCAGCGCTTGATATGCAGGCCCGGATGCAGCCATTTAAAAAAACGCATGAGCCGACACCTCCATTACTGTCCTTCGTATCCTGGTGCGTCTTCTTCTACTTCATTTTTATAAAGGTCCCGATGTTCAATCGTAACATCAATGCCTGTTTCTTTCAAATGTTTGTACATGGCTTCGGCCATGCAAACACTGCGATGCATGCCGCCTGTACAACCAACAGCAATCACCAGCTGACTTTTTCCTTCTCGTTCATAATTAGGCAAAAGGAAATCAATCATATCAAACCATTTTTCTTTAAACGCCGCCGTAACGGGAAAACTTTCTACATAATCCCTGACAGCCGGCACGCGTCCTGACTTATGACGGTATTCTTCAATATAATACGGGTTGGGCAAAAACCGTACATCATCTACAATATCTGCATCAATCGGCATGCCATGCTTAAATCCGAAGGATACGACAGTCACATTCAAGCTCTTTTTGCCATCGTTAACGGCATATTTTTTGATTAATATTTCTTTTAGCTCTTTGGGCTTCAAATTGCTCGTATCAATAATAAAATCTGCCTGTTTACGCAGTGTCGCCAAGCGGCGGCGTTCTTCAGCAATGCCTTGACTGATGCGACTGTGCGGTGCCAACGGATGGACACGGCGCGTCTCTTTGTATCGACGAATTAAAGCCTGATCGGACGCTTCAATAAAGACTATTTCATAGTCTACGCCCTGTTCCTGCAGTTCTTTTAACGACTGGCTCATGGCATCAAAAAATTGACCGCCGCGAATATCTGCAATCAAGGCTACATGGCGAACTCGTTCGCCTCCCTTAATGCATAATTCAGCGAATTTAGGAATAAGCACTGGCGGAATATTATCAATGCAAAAATAGCCAATATCTTCCAATACTTGTACAGCATGACTTTTACCCGCACCGGACATGCCTGTTACAATAATCAAGTGAAACTGATCCATAACGGTCTCCTTATTTACAACACAAATTTTTCAATCGCTTGTGCAACGCCATCTTCATCGTTGGATGCCGTAACATGGTCTGCCACTTTCTTGATTTCATCATGAGCATTTTCCATCGTTACGGATACGCCTGCTACTTTCAACATATCTATATCATTCTGCGAATCACCGACAGCCATGGTTTCTTCTATCGATACGCCATATAAATCAGCCAATCGCTGCAGCCCAGTTCCCTTATTGACGCCTGTCGGCATAATTTCCAAATACGTATCTTCCGAGAAAAGAACCTGCAGTTTACCTGGTAATTGCTGATCGATATACGCCTTACGCTGCAGCAATTCTTCATGCGTACTACGGCTGAGAATTTTATTGCATGACCCTTGTGGCTGATAGGCATCATCGCCGCAAATAACCGCATGAGCCCCGGTCTTTCTTTCATATTCTTGAATCCAATGATCGGACACGGCTGTACGCAAGACATCATCAATGTAGGTCTGCATCTGCCATCCCTTCTCTTTGGCAATAGCCAATACAGCCTTAGCATCTTCGACGGATATGGCTTTTTCATATAATTTTTTTCCTGATTCTACGGTCTGAATCAACCCGCCTGCATAGAGAACCATCGGCATATCGCCTAATCCCAAGATTCTTCCATAGGCGCGGGCCGTACTGTACATGCGTCCTGTCGCAATTGCTACGACAACGCCTTGATCTCGTGCCGTTTGAATGGTCTGTAAGGTCCGTTGGGAAATCGTTTTATCACTGCGCAGCAATGTGCCATCCAAATCCAACGCTACCAATCGAATGGGCGGCTTCATTTTCATTTTTCATTCCCGCCTTTCTGCCATGCAAAAGGAATACCTTCAGCAGGTTCGGTTGTCTTCGTATCATTTTCCGTATACTGAAGATCGTTTTCAAACTCTTCTGCCAGCTTATCAATAACTTCTTTCTGTGCTTCTGTTGCTCGATTCCGGTTATGTATTGCGGCATTTACCATTTGAGCCATTTCATAGCGCGTCAATGAATACATGGGAGAAAATTTAGACATATCTGCATTCGTCAGCCCTTCTTTGGTCAACGTGCATAACGATGTATATTCCCACGAATTTCGATCCATCGTGTCAAACTGATTCGGCGCATATGGGTTATATGCTGCTGCACTTCCCATGGTCATGATGACAAACGCCATTATAATCATACATATGCGTTTCATATATATTCCTCCTGTATATAAATATACTCCCTGCCTGGCCTAACTGCATCGTCATACCTGAAAGAGAGTATATTCAAGATTTATTCTTCAGTTTTTACTGCTTCTTCTGCTGTTTCTTCATTCGGTGTTTCAACAGGTGCGTCATTGATTTCGACATCCGTATCTTCACCGTCAATAACCATATCATCAAGCAGGCGAAGCTGACTTGTCAAAATAGCACGGCATTTCGCACGGAACGAACGTGTCTGTGATTTGATTTTATCCAATTCTTGCTGGGAAGCCTGCAAGTTTAATGTCGTTTCATCCATTATTTGCTTTTTCTTATTCGATGCTTCCTGTAAAATCAAATCTGCTTCTTTACGAGCCGAGACTTTTACATTTTCTGCTGTTTGCTGTGCCAGCATCAATGTGCTGTTCATGGTCGATTCCATTTTTTCATATTGCGATAACTTATCCTGCAATTTGTCACAGCGTTCTTTGAGTTCACAATACTCCCGATATACTTTTTCGTAGTCACCGGCAACATCATCCATAAATGCATCGACATCTTCCTCGCTGTATCCACGAAAACCTCGTTTAAATTCTTTATTATGAATATCCATTGGTGTTAACATGGTAACATTCCTCCTCGAATTGTATCCATTTACATACCTGGTTTCAACTATAACAGATCTCGATTACATGTATCGTTTCAACAACACGCCAATACGGCCTTTTCGTGATGTACCTGTAATCTGCGCCAATTCCATGCGGCCTTTTCCCCGCAGAGAAATGACATCTCCTTCCTGCACATCTTGTGACGGCCCTTTAGCAGGCTGCCAGTTTACTTGTACACGTTCCCCTTTAATGGCTTCCGCTGCCTTTGTACGAGAAATACCAAAACCGGAAGAAGCAATAGCATCCAACCGCAAGGATGCTACTGTCGTCTTGATTTCCTTCACTTTTTCCTGACGCGGTGCAATATCGCTCAGCGGCATTTCTTCGACAGAAACCGTAACCATCGCAATTTTAGTAAAGTTTTGTTTCAAATACTGCAGTAATGACGTATCCACCAAAATAACGGCACCCGTATCCTGCATGATAATATCGCCAAATCGTTCCCGGCCAATGCCCAGACCCATCAAGGACCCTAATACATCGCGATGACTCAGCAAACGATATCGTGCATCCCAGGTAACACGGCACGCCGTAATATGAAAATCGACAGGACCTTCATAATCATTGCTAACAAATGCTAATTTGACTCGTTCGGCTCCTTCATAACCGCCAAAAACACGCAACATTAATGAGGGGACATGGGCCTGAATCGTTTCGCCGATTTGTACTGCTCCCGGCGATACAAATTCACTCACTGCATACGGCCGTCCTTTAGCTGTACTATCTGCCAAATCAATCAACCGAGCAGCCAGTTCGCCATTATCGGTTCCTTTATAATATCGAATAATTCTATCTCTGTTTTTCACAATGTTTCCTCACTTACGCTTATTGCTGAAGTGTACTGCCGCCTTCCGGTGCTTTATTGCCCCAGGATAATTGTGTGGCATTGAAATCATTATAATCATGTTTGCCGCGAGCTACAGTTACGCTGCTCGGTACGCAAAGGAATATATCTTTGCCGACTTTTTGAATGTTGCCATCTAAGGCATACGTAGCCCCGCTAATAAAATCAACGATACGTTTTGCCACATCCGGAGCTGTCGATTCAAAATTAATGATAACCGGTTTGCGATCTCGTAAATAATCGGCAATGCTTTGAGAATCATCAAAGGTTTCAGGTTCTACAATCATCATTTTTAAAGGCTGTTCCGTCTGCCCATATCCGAAAGATGACCGACGCGTTGCTGCCGCTACCGGCTGACGGCGCTGCGGCTGTTCTTCTTCCATTGGTTCTTCATCTTCAAATTCATCTGTTTCGTAATCATCATCGGCACCGCCTATCGTACCAACAAATTTATTTAACATATCTTTTACTCCCATGGTTTGTATCCTCCTTAGTAATTACGAGCACCAAAAATAGCTGTGCCTACACGAACTATATTTGCGCCTTCTTCGATTGCTATTTCAAAATCATGGGTCATGCCCATCGATAAATACTGTATCTGTCCTACCGGAAATTTCGGCTTCATATCTTCATAAAGCGCATGGGCAATACGGAAGATAGGCCGCACATCCTCTACATGTTCAAAATTAGGGGCAATGCACATCAATCCCTGCACACGGACATTGGCAAGGGATTTTGCCAATTCACACATAGCCGGAAATTCTTCTACTTCCATGCCAAATTTGCTTTCTTCACGAGCTACATTGACTTGAAGCAAAATATCCTGTACTTTTCCTATTTTAGCAGCTTCTTTATTGACAGCTTTCAGTAAGTGTTCCGAATCAACAGAATGAATCAGGTCAAAATGTTCCACTGCATGTTTGGCTTTATTGGTTTGCAAATGACCGATTAAATGCCATTTCAACTGATTTTCCGGAAATGCTTCCAGTTTCTGCAAGGCTTCCTGAACACGATTTTCCCCTACATCAGTAATACCAACAGCTGCTGCTTCTTTCATATATTCAACCGGATGATTTTTCGTAACGGCTACCAGTGTAATTGCATCCGTTCTGCCGACACGAGAAGCCGCATCAGCGATTCTTTTCTGTACTGCCGCAATATTTTCTTTTATCAAAATGTAATCCCTCCGCGTATATAATTCAGTCGCATATACGACGCTCTTTATAAAACATTACATCATTTCTATTATATATATTTGCCACCATAAATGCTAGTAGTTTTGTAAATAAATTCATCTATTTATGGCAACATCGCAAAGGCGGCCATACGGCCTGTATGACTATTGTCTCTGCGGTATGAAAAGAAACGCTGCGGATTTTCAACTACACATTGACGGCTTACTTCAATATGAGATGCCTGTAATCCGGCCTGACACAGCATATGATACTGAATCGCTTGTAAGTCTGCCGTAAATACGCCATGTTTATGCTGTACCCATGCTGATTGCACATAGTCCATCGCCAACAGTTTCTCTGCCAATGTTCGGCTAATTGCCAAATGGCGGAAACAGATAGACGGCCCAATGTATGCCATCATATGTTGTGGTTGTGAACCATATACAAATTCCATGGCCCGCACGGTCTTAACCGCAATATTAGCTGCTGTATTATACATACCAGCATGAATCACGGCACAGGCATTCTGTTTGCTATCAAAAAGAATTACCGGCACGGCATCAGCAACCTGCATCAGCAATAAGACGCCCTTGCAATTCGTCAACGCCGCATCAGCATGAGGAATCGCATCTTGAGCCGATCCGGCGCCGCAGCCGCATTCATACCGTCCTACGACGATGATGTGATTACTCTGCCCTTGTTGCACCGTTGTTATTTGATTAATGGAAATGCCTAAGGTTTTACACAAACGGCGGCGGTTTTCCAATACGGCCAGTACATCATCACCAACAGATAAAGACAGGTTGAGCGACTGATACACGCCTTGGCTTACGCCGCCGCCGCGTCCCGTCACACCATGACAAAGTCCTGCATCATGCAGCATGTCGCTTTCTTCCCAGGCAATTCCGTTGTCATGTTCAATCCACGCTAGTCCCATGGGTACCTCCACACACATGACAACGCTGACAGCCATCAAAGCAGGGAATTGTAAACGCCCCGTTGCGAGCCTGTTCCAATTCATGCACCAAATACGACGGTGCCAACCCCATATCCAGCACGCTCCATGGCAACAGGGTATGAATATCCCGCTTCGTATATAAAAAACGGTCTGTATCAAATCGCATTTCTTTGACTGCCCGTTTCCAGCCCTTAACGCCACCATAGGCATGCGCTTTAACCAACAGCTCGCCTACCCGGCGATCGCCGCGTGATAAAACGCCTTGAATATAGCATTGCCGCAGCGGTTCTGCTAAAATTTCGATCTGCTTATCTTTATCTAATAACTTTTTGATATAGGCCAGTCGTTTTTCTACGGTCTTCTTATCCGTCATCGCCATCCATTGAAAGGGCGTACACGGTTTGGGAATAAATGGATTAATGCTCAACGTAATTTTGCTTGTATTGCCAATGGCCGCCATATGCTGCTGTACGCGCCGCGTCATATCGACAATCCCTTGTATGTCTTCGTCCGTTTCCATAGGCAGGCCAATCATAATATACATGCGTACATGGCGAATGCCTGCTTCCGTGGCTAAATCAATCGAATGCAGCAAATGGTCTTCTGTAATGCCTTTATTGATAATATCCCGCATATGCACGCTTCCTGCTTCCGGAGCTAGCGTAATTGTCTTCTGCCCGCTTTCGGCCAGTCCTTTTACAATGGTCGGCGTAATCGAATCGGCCCGCAAAGACGCGCAGGAAAATGCCAATCCCTGACTGCGAATAAACGATACTAATTCATCAATATAGGGATAATCCGAAATAGCTGCTCCCATAAGACCAATTTTCTTGCCGAGTTCTTTTCCCCGCAAGACAGCTTGTTTCACATATTCCAGCGGCCGCACGCGAGGCCGGCGATAGCAGTAACCGGCCATGCAAAACCGGCAGTGTCTGCCGCAGCCTCGGGCAATTTCAATCAAATACATGGCGCCAAATTCAGTATGCGGCGTAGCAACAACGGTTTCTCCCGGTTCTGTCAATTCCTGCCATTGCCGTCTGACACGAGCCGGTGCTCCCGGTTCTGGCGTAATCTGCACCAATTCTCCGTCATCATTATATGTATGAACATACAGCGACGGAACATATACACCCGGCAGCTGTGCCAACTTCAACAATAAGTCATGCCGAGACAGCCCGTCTTCTTTACCTTCCGTATAGGCATCCAAAAAAGAATGCATCATGCTTTCGCCTTCGCCAATGAGACAAACATCGACAAACGGTGATAACGGTTCGGGATTAAAAAACGCGACCGGTCCGCCCATGACAACGAGAGGATCTTCGTCACCGCGTTCTGAAGCCAAGATGGGAACTCGTCCCTGCTCCAAGATTTCCGGCACATGAAAATAATCCATCTCAAAACTAACAGACAGTCCGATGATTTCAAAATCACACAACGGCCGCTGGTTTTCCATGGTAAGCAGCGGCGTTTTCTGTTTGGCATAGAGTTTTGCCAATTCTTTATCCGGCAGAAATGCTCTTTCACAAAGCCAGTCCGGTCGTTCGTTTACCATTTTATAAATAATCTGCATACCCAAATTACTCATGGCTACTTCATAGGTATTCGGATAACAAATCGCCATGGCATGACGCGTTCCAAAGGGATATTTATAATACCCCGTTTCTTCTTGAAGCCGTTCGGTCAGTTTCTTTTCAATTTGCCAGCTCATACGCACGCTCCCTTCACCGGCAATGATATTAGTATATGTCGTGTAGTCATTGTATCATATCTTTCCTATGTGTTGAACCTCTCTTGCGTGTAGAAACAGCCGATGTTTAGAAAGTTACGACTGTTGTTTTTTAGTCGCCCATGCCCCGATTATGCGTATAATTGGGTAGTAATTTGGGCGAAAGCGTATCATCTTGAAAACGCGCTTGTCTTTTTTCTGTCGCAAATCGCTGTACATGCTGCAAGGACAAAGCTCCCAGCGCTGCCGTCTTGCTGTAGCGAGCCGCTTCGGTTCCGGCAATTCGTCCAAACACGATAATATCCAACAAACTGTTGCCCATGAGCCGGTTCGTGCCATGAATGCCGCCTACATCTTCGCCGGCCGCATACAAACCAGGAATTTTCGTCGCGCTGTGCTTATCAATACAAATGCCGCCGTTTTGATAATGCAGTGTCGGATATACGAGAATAGGCTGTTTGCGAATATCGATGCCAAATTTTTCATACATATGAATCATGGCTGGCAGACGCTGCGCCATCGTTCCTTCACCGTGCAACATATCCACCATCGGCGTATCCAGCCAAAGCGCCGGACCATGCAGGGCATGAACGCCTTTATGCCGGGCCGTACATTCACGAATAATCGCTGCGGCAACGACATCACGCGTTTCCAAGGGATTTAAAAAAGCATCGCCATCTTTATTGACCAGCATAGCTCCCAAGGACCGCACCTTTTCGGTTACCAATGCGCCATAAATCTGTGGTGGGTACGCTACGCCGGTTGGATGATACTGAATCGCATCAGCATATATCAGCGGAACACCGGCCCGATAGGCCAATACCAATCCATCTGCCGTTGAGCCATAATGATTGGATGTAGGAAATCCCTGATAATGAAGCCGTCCGGCGCCGCCGGTTGCCAAAATCACGCTTTTAGCACGAACAACGTGATATTCTCTCGTATCAAAATCATACAGCACGGCCCCAGCCGCTTTGCCTTCTTCATCCAAAATCAATTCCACAGCCGGCGAATATTCGATGACTTGAACGCCGCTGTTTCGCACTTCATCTCGAAGAACCCGCATGATTTCTGCGCCCGTATAATCCCCGCAGGCATGCATTCGTTTTCGCGACGTACCGCCGCCATGAGTCGTCACCATGGAGCCATCGTCTTGCTTATCAAACATGACACCCAGCTCTCCCAGCCACTGAATCGCTTCCGGTCCATGAATGACGAGTCGTTCCAGTAATTCCGGAATATTCTTATAATGGCCGCCGCCAATGGCATCCAAATAATGAATTGCCGGCGAATCTGTTTCGCCATCTGCTGCCTGAATACCGCCTTCTGCCATGCCCGTATTGGCATCTCCCAGACGCAGTTTTGTAGCCAACAGAACCGATGCTCCCTGTTTCCGTGCTTCTATTGCAGCTGCTGCACCGGCACCGCCGCCGCCAATAATCAAGACATCCGTATCATACGTCACCTGCTGCAATATAGCAGACGTATCTTCCAAGCGGCTTTTCCCTTCCAGTACCAGGGCTAGCTCTTTTGGTACTTTATCGCCTTTATTGGGGCCTACCTGCAAGATGGCAAAATTTTCCCGCTTATAATCCGGATGATAGTGTAACAATAATTCCTGTTTTTCTTCTGTCGTATATCGCCGCAGTTCTTCATGAAGCCGCAGATTCCGTGTTGCTTCTACACGAGCCTGGGATGCCAGCATTTCTTCTGTATATTTCATACGAGCCTCCTATTTTTCAATATCCCGTTGTTCATACAACCGACGTAGTTCATCACTCGACATATGTCCCAACGCTTCTATTTCATCCATATAGGCTCCCGCCTTAATTTCTTCTACTCGCTTGGCAAGGGGAATGCTTTTCTTGGCAATAAATTTTCCCATCAGCCGACGTGCCAATAGACCTACAGCACTATGACTGATTTTTACGGGACAGCGGGACGCGCAAATATCGCAGCTGACACAACGGAATGATTCCTTGGCACATCCGGCGTAATCACCACGCTGCGCCAAGGCGATATATTTCATGACATTGAGGCCCTGAGGACAGCTCTTAGAGCAAGCATTACAATGAATGCAATTATATATTTCCGGATATAATTGCCCTACAACGTTTCCAGCAACAGGCAGATTTTCCAAATCGTACTGCATTTTATGAATGGGAAACGATTCCAATCGTCCTACACACATGCCATCTTCTACCTTCGTCTGACAAGCTAAGGCCGATTTGAGTTCCGTTTGCCCTTGCAGCCGATACACCACCGCGCAGGCACCGCAAAATCCGCTGCGGCATCCACAGCCGCGCACCAATCGAAATCCAGCATATTCCATTGCCCGCATAATCGTCAAATCATCAGGCACAATACATTGCTTTCCCAATAAATACACTGTCGCCATATGTTTTTCAGCCATACCTATATCTCCTATTAGCAACTAAAAATCAAAAGACCCGACGCATCTCTCGCCATAGAGAAATAAGTCAGGTTCTATGACACTAATAGTATCAACTATCCATGGACTTGTCAAATACATCCCTGTAAAAATTTTCTATCTGAGTATCGCTGCTAAGTATTTTGTTTTATCCAAAAATAACAGCCATACAGACTATCATGTATAGAGAAGAGAATACATGGCACGGCCTGTATGGCTGTCGTATATCAACACAGATACATCAGAAAGGGAGTAATGATATATCTGATGCTGGCGTAACACCTACGATATGCAATTGTTAGAATTTATAGCTTACCTGTACGCGTGTGTAATCGCCCAGCGTAAAGGATTCCGGGCCGTAGAGGGTATCCCGCTGGCCTGTAGATTTCGCGCCGAAGGTATAGAATGCTTCGACGAGGAAGTTCTTCGCCGGGACGTAACCTGCGCCCAAAGTGAAGCTGCGGATGCCGTCGAGGTACCGATCCGGCAGGGCTTCTGTGCCGTTGCCGCCAAAGAAGGCGCCGTGCTGGAAGTATTTGTAGTCCGCAAAGGCATTCCAGCTGCCCGGCTGGTCTGTATCGGCATGGCCGATGTCGGCACGGAGTACCCAGAAGGTCGGGTTCGAACCGCCGCCCGTATATCTGCCGTAGGCATCGCGACCGCCGTTGAAGTACCGCCCTGTTTCGGAACGGTTGACACCCCAATCAAAGGACAGGCGGGATGCTCCCAGCTTCCACTGGGCGCCCAAGCCAAAGACGTTGGCAACGTTCATATCCTGGCTGTACGTATCCCATGTGCCGTTGGTTTCTATCATGCCGGTCTTGTGGAACGCTTCTCCGGACGAGCGGAGATACCAAGCAGTCAAGCCCAAGTTATCGTTGAGTTTTTGACGTACCTGAATGAAGGCCACTCTGTCGATTGCCGGTACGACATCTTGTTTAATCAACGTGCCTGTCGTCCAAATAGATTCTGTTACATTACTCAATGGAATATCAGTATTATTACCACTTGGCTCATACCCAGCCCTTGTAAGTATAATCATAAATCTATCTATCATACCATATTGTCCATTAGACTTCACAGCGGGTATTCTTTTTTGGCCTCTTGTCTGTTGTGTCGAATTTATTCCAACAAAAGGAATATACATTTGATTTAATATATCCTGTGTAATTTCCTGGGTGTATGTACCATCGCTTTGTTTAAACTGCAATGTTTCGCCATTATGTGTATCACTATAATAATGCTGTGCTTCTTTGCAAACAGAAGTAAAGAAATTAAAAAGCTTTTCTTTACCAGATGTACTATCCAATACTTCACCCCAAGAAATAGTAGAGTAGTCATAGTCATTACTATTCATTTCAGATAAAATGGTGTCAAGCTTTACACTCTTACCTGTTTCTGTTTGACCACTCAAACCAATCAATCCTGGATAATACCCCATAATGCTTTCATAATCTTTGTCTTTAGAAGTATTCGTCAAAAATTCCTGATTATACCACTGCCGCCCTTTAGATTGCCATCCAGTCTGAGAATCATACGCCGCATCATTGGTACCGGCATTTTTCAATATATCATTTAATTCTTGAATAATAGCTAATTTAGCATCTGCTAATTTTACTTGGTAATCAGGGTCATTCTTATCCAATTCCGCACCGGCATTTGCATATTTCTCTGCATAATTTGTCAGTGAATTATCTGCATATGTATCACCGGAAGCTAATTGATTTACTACTAAATTGCCTCCATTTAATTTTAAACCCAATACTTCCGCTAATGTTGGTGTACGAAGGAAATACCCTTTTTCAGCGTGAGTATATGCAGAATCTGTGATACCTGTACTCTTGCTGAAGTCCCCATAGCCAATGCGAACCTGCGTTTTGTCGCCTGTCCATGTCGCACGGACGCCGTCGTATTCTTTGCCAAACCAGTAGCCTGTCACACCCATTTTTTCGGTCAGGCGGCCAATGGTGAAGTCCCATTTATTGGTTTTCTGGTTGAGTTCTGCCCGTTCGAGCCGTGTGTCATGGAGGCCGCGTTTGTCGGCTTTACTGTATTTGGTGTCCACTGTATTACCGGAAGAACCTTCGACGAGCAAATTCGTGTTGTCGCCCAGCTGAGCATCGACACCAAGGCGCAGTCGTTGTTCCAATCCATGTCCTGGTTTATCTTTGAAATTCGCAGTTGCACCATCATCAGCAGAGCCTGTAGTCAGTTTATTAGTACCCACTGTATTTTGTCCGCCAAACATATTAGAGCGTACCCGATAATCTCCAATGAGTTTGACATCGCCTTGTTTGCGCGCTGCATCTTTATCAGACGGACGGGTCAGGAACCAATCACCTTGGTTCTTAATGACGGTGCCATTGTCGGCTGTCGTATCGATTGCACCGGGTTCTGCAGTTCCCTGTGCATTGGCTGCGGCCTTCTTCGCCGCTTTTTCTGCTGCTGATTTAGCATCATAGCCAAACTTGATATTGGCGCCGATACGGTACGTTCTGTCGGCATAGGCTCTGTCATCGTCACGATAATTAAAGAGATTATCCACACCAATGTATACTGTCGCATCGGGATTAACTTGTTTTTCTACCATGAAATTCCAAATGCCAAAGGTCTTTTTCTGATAGTCTGCTTTTTTCTTTGCCCAGTTCCCTTCTGAATCACGGTCAGAAGCTCTAAATACATTAGAAATAGAATTGCTGTCGAGCATATGAATATAATAGTCTCCCCAAAGGGCTGCTTTCCAACCATGTTTTTTATCTTCGTAATTGAAGCTGATGTCTATTTTATGCTGCGGCCGGTCCAGCAGTGTCCGCGGCATGTCGGGATCGCTCTTGTTGATAGCATGGAGCCACGCATAACCCAGTTTTGCCGACCATTTATCATTAAACCGCTGCTGTATTTCTGCTTCAAAGCCCGTAATTTCTGCTTTCCCAATATTTTTGAAACTATAAATTCTATCACCAGTAGCCCATGTTGCAGCTGAAACACCATAATAAAAATCTACAAGTTGTCCCGTAAAGTAAGAAGTCATATAATCATTAATGACATTATGGAAGACCGAGGCTTTGGCATAGGTCTTGTTGTTTTCCCCTTCAAGAGAAATATCGAAATTGACCGATTTTTCTGGTTTCAAATTAGGATTTCCATACCAATACCAACCATAATGACTACCGCCAGAGTTTCCATACATTTCCCAATTGTAATAGAGTTCGCCCATGCCCGGTTCGGCATAGCCTGTACCGGCATTGATTTTTAAGCGGCGGTGGGCATTTCCTTTAATATTATGGGTCATACCCAAATTAGCAGTTATATGAGATCCAAAAAGATCGCTGTGATCAAGGCGAAGAACTGGTGTTAAAATGGTATCGTCATTAATTTGCCATGTATCCTGAATAAAAGCATGGTATTTTTGAATTTCTGCTTCGCCGCCAGATACGCGATTTTCACGCTCTTCATATCCTTGTCCATAGTATGCCCCATTATACTTAACATTTTTATAATAATATGGCGAATTTTCAGTGTCCTTATACATTCCCAAATTAAAATAAGCTAACCCGGCATAATCTGAAACAGAATCGTAAATAGAGGCATTTTGTTTAGATACTTCTTCAGAAAATTGATGATATGCTTTATAAAAATCGGATGTTTTATCAATCGTATCGTATAAAATAGCCTGTTCATTTTCCTTGACCTCAGAATAAGTAACTGTATACGTTTTTCCATTACCGACATCGTAAGTTAAGGAATTTCCGTTATTATATTCTTTTTCACGTTCCCAATTCAATCCGTCTTTTTCCAAATTCCAGCCTTTGTCTTCAGAATTAAAACGCCAATTATGTACATCCGAATCAGCAACACCATCAGTAACATGGAGATTCTTACTATAACTCCAAGGATCTATCTTTTTCCCTGTAGGCCCCCATGTCTTAGGTGCATTTTTCAAGCGCGTTCCTTCTGCTTGTTCCTTAGTGTAGCCTATACCATACGTCAAGAGATGTTTGTCATTAACCTGTGTATTCATTGTTGCATTGACATCTAACTGTTTATGTTCCAGCCAATCAACAGTAGCTAAATTCAATTGTCCAGACCAAGCATCATATCCTCCGCCATAATATGTTGTGAAAGATACATTATCTTCTCGCATAGTGCCATAGTTGACATAGAGTTTCCAATCATGTTTGTCATTTTTTCCTGTATAAGAAAGCGCATATGTATCCCGTGACATATTACGATTGAATATTTGCATTGGTTCTATAACTGCATCAATTGTTCCAGCTTGACTAGACTTATTACGACGCTCTAAGTCTTCTTTTTCCTGCATAACACGGAATGTAATTTTATTATTTTCATTAAGCTCTACTTCACCGCTAGCACCAGTGGTTTTTATATCACCATAGTAGCGAAGAGATGGTTTAAAATTATTAAAAAATACACTATTGCTTGTCGTATACGCCCGTTCACTCGAATATACCGGCATAATTTCCCGTTTGCTGCCAAAGATGCTGAATTTGACATTGCCTACTTTGCCTGTATCAGCACGCATGTAGAAGTTCGTTGGCCACGTGTTTTTGTTTTCGTCCGTGCCTTCATGGTCGTGATAGCGGGCTTCGGCGTTGAGCTGGAACGTTGGGTGGTCGGACGGAGCCTTGGTAATAATGTTGATGACGCCGCCGATGGCATCAGGGCCGTATTTGGCCGTTGCCGCGCCGCGGATGATTTCGATGCGTTCGATGTTTTCCGCGCCGATTCGCATGGCTTCATCACTGCCGCCCATGTATTTCGATTCACTGCCCATGACCGGCTGGCCATCGATGAGCATCAGCGTATGCCGCGGGTCTGCGCCGCGGATAGCCACGCCGACACGCCCCATGGCATCGACGGTCCTCGTGACGCCGGTTTCACTAAAGATAACATCTTCTAAGGACTTGGCTTGTTTCTTTTCGATGTCTTCTTTGGTAATAATCGTCGTGCTTTGGCTTTCATATTTAGCTTCTTCTTTGGCTCTATTGGCTTCGACGTTGACATCCTTGGTGGTAATATGATTACTGTTGGGGTCCCCCCCTAGTGGACCATTTTCCGCATCAGCCACAAATACCGGCATAGCAAGCCACGTCATGACCGCGCAGGCCAGCATGGCATAGGTACGTTTATTGTGCATGGGTCATCTCCCTTTCTGTATTCCCGACCGTTTCATACAGGATATGATATCTGCATATCTTATCTCAATCGGCAATCCATTAAATAATTATTGTTATCATTTAAAAAAATTACGTACTTAAAATACCACACCGATATACTATCTGTCAAACCCATAGAATACAGTAAAATAGCCCGTTTAGACACAAAAACAGCCCAATCCGGCACTTAATTATCATTATTTTTTGTCCATTATATCTAGATTTGTTTAATTAGCCATTCTCATTTTCATTCAAAATAAATGGTACTGGAAAATTTTTTAAAGTTTTTTATTTTTTTTAGTAAACGTGTCGTTTACATATGCTATATACTTTTCTTTCTGTGCGACCAGGACACAGGGAAGTATCCCTCTCCCCTATATATATTATTCATTCTTTTTCGTGCCGACGAAAAAGAACGAATCAAGAAAAAGGCGGCCGCCCGAAACTCCCATTCCTTTGAGAATGTCCGTCATTGCTAAATGGGCGAAACTCGCTACGCTCAAACAAAACGCCCATTTTAAACGCAATGCCATCCATTCTCATTGTGCGGCATAGCCGCACAACCAGTCATTTCCGTAACGGAGCGGCTTGAAAGCAAACACGAACAATTACAGAGTACATGTATGCTGAAAAAATATTTATTATTCAACCCTTCACTCATATATACTAGCAATATTTTTATATGTTTCATTTTTTCTGTAATTATCATACATGATGAAGTGATGGTACTTACTGCATTAACATAAATGAGCCTATGTTTACTGTCGGTGTTTCTTGACAGATGTTGTTTTGGCGGCAATCAAGCGCGATTCCCCTTACATGACGAACGACACCGACCATTACGGGAGCGACCGTTGCGTCAGCATGACAGACGAAGGGCTTACGTAAAAAACGGTTGTGCTGCTAGCAAAAAACCGGCTTCTTTCGCAGCGTTCCGCCGCCCGTCGAGCTTACAACCGTTTAGGAAGCCCTTTGACTGTCAAGGGAGCGGGAGTTCTGGTCGGCGGATTTTTAGCTTTCCATAAGCGATTTGCACGAAATTAAAACTTTCGGCTCACTGCTTATTTTTTGGTACTTTTTCTTTTTGTCCGCGCAAAAAGAAAAAGTACAGAGAGTACAGAAATACTTCTTTGTTCGTTCGTTGGCACGAAAAAGAATGAATATACGAGGCGCAGAGGGATTCTGACCACGCAGAAAGAAAAAGTATTTTAGCAACTAATGATAGAAAAATCCGGCACCTTTAGCAATCACGCTAAAAGTGCCGGATATGTTGTACTGTCTAAGACAGGTGTATGCAGATTATTCTTTTACTTCTAAGAGGCAATCGCCACTGATGATAGCTTGGCCTTTTGTCACATAGATTTCGCCGACAGTGCCGTCAATTGGTGACGTAATAGTCGTTTCCATCTTCATCGCTTCGGTTACGACGAGGTCATCGCCTTTTTTAACTTTCTGGCCTTGCGATACGACGACTTTGACGACAGAACCGGATAAGGTAGCTGCAATATCGCCGACTTTAGTCGGATCTGCTTTGCGGCGTGTAACTGTCTTCATGTCTACGCTCTTATCCTGTACCTGAATTTCACGTTCAACACCATTGAACAAGAAGGTAATGGTACGCATACCGCTTTCATCAGGATCGCTAATGTTAATCAGCGTAATGATGAGGTCTTTCCCTTCTTCAATTTCTACATGAACTTCTTCATTTTGCTTCATGCCAAAGAAGAAGGTCGGCGTATCCAATACACTGACATCGCCATACTGTTTAACGCGTTCATTGTAGTCTTTGAACACTTTCGGATACTGGCAGTATGCATTGATATCTTCGTCTTCGTGTTTATATCCTGCATCGGATAATTTTTTACGAACCGATTCAAAATCGACAGGCGCCAAGGATTTGCCCGGACGTTCTGTGAGCGGTTTCTTCCCTTTCAAAATAATCTTCTGCAATTTTTCTGGGAAGCCTTGATACGGAATGCCCAAACGGCCTTCGAAAAATTCTACAACAGACTGCGGGAAGTCGAGAACGTCGCCTTTTTCGTAAATATCTTTTTCCGTGAGGTTGTTTTGTACCATGTACAAGGTCATATCGCCAACGACTTTAGAAGACGGCGTAACTTTGATAATATCGCCAAACATCATATTGACCTGGTGATACATTTTTTTGACTTCGTTCCAGCGTTCGCCAAGGCCGACAGCTTTTGCCTGCTGACGGAGGTTGGAGAACTGTCCGCCAGGCATTTCGTGCTGATATACTTCCGTATTTGGATACGGTTCGGCTTTATCAACGCCTCGGTAGTACGGACGAACAGTTGCCCAGTAACGGGACATTTCTTCCATGGCATCGACGTTGAGGTCTGGCTGACGATCTTTGCCGCTCAACGCATAATACAATGTACTCATGCTCGGCTGGCTTGTGCCGCCGGCAAAGGCAGAGTATGCGACATCGACAATATCGACGCCGGCATCAATCGCACGGCTCAAGGTAGCTACAGCATTGCCAGAACCATCGTGTGTATGGAGATGAATTGGCAAATCAACAGCATCTTTTAATGCCGAAACGAGCTGGTAAGCTGCTTCCGGTTTCAAAAGGCCGGCCATATCTTTAATTGCCAAGATATTAGCACCTGCTTTTTCTAATTCTTTTGCCATGGTTACATAGTAATTGAGATCGTATTTCTTGCGGTTTTGATCCAAAATATCGCCAGTGTAGCAAAGAGCTACTTCTGCCAACTTGCCTGTGCCGCGAACAGCCTGAATAGTTTCATACATATTATCAAGACTGTTAAGGCTGTCAAAAATACGGAATACATCGATACCGTTTTTAGCCGATAATTCGACGAAGTTTTTGACAACGTTATCCGGATAGCTTGTATAACCTACGGCATTAGCACCACGAATCAACATTTGCAGCAAGATATTCGGTGCTTTTTTACGCATCTGGCGAAGACGTTCCCATGGATCTTCATCAAGGAATCGATAGGCTACGTCAAATGTTGCACCGCCCCAGCATTCATAGGAGAAGAAATTCGGCAGTTTCTTAGAAGCCGTTTCCAACACACGGAGCATATCAATGGAACGTACACGCGTAGCCATCAAGGACTGATGGGCGTCACGCATGGTTGTATCTGTAAAGAGTACTTTTTTCTGATCTAAAATCCATTTTGAGAATGCATCGGCTCCCATGGAATCAAAGATCTGTTTCGTCCCATTCGGGAATTCCCCGGCAACAGGTTTGGGCATTTCCAACGGTTCAAATACTGGTTTTTCCTGATGACCAGCTCCTGCATAGCCATTAATCGTCGTATCGCCGATGTATTTTAAGAGTTTCGTACCACGGTCCTGAACAACAGGCAAGTTGAACAGTTCCGGATGATCGTCAATAAAGTTAACGTTATAAGAACCATCCACAAAGGCCGGTGCTTTCAATACGTTAATCAAGAAGCCAATGTTAGTCTTAACACCGCGGATACGGAATTCCTTTAAGACACGCAGCATCTTTTGTACGGCACCTTTATGGGTCAGTGAATATGCGGTTGCTTTAACCAGCAAGGAATCATAATACGGTGTAATAATCGCGCCGGTATAGGCATTGCCGCTGTCCAGACGAATGCCAAAGCCGCCGCCGCTACGGTACACCATGATTTTACCGGAATCAGGCATAAAGTTGTTCATCGGATCTTCTGTCGTAATACGGCATTGGATGGCATTGCCCAGGCAGCGAACATCTTTCTGCGATTTAATGCCAATTTCATCGCTGTCCAGTGCATAGCCTTCGGCTACTTTAATCTGCGTCTGTACGATATCAATGCCTGTAATCATTTCGGTTACCGTATGTTCAACCTGTACACGCGGGTTAACTTCGATAAAGTAGAACTGACCGTCCGGTGTAACCAAGAATTCAACCGTGCCGGCATTGACGTACTTGACATTTTTCATGAGCTTGATGGCTGCATTGCAAATATCTTCACGAAGCTGCTGCGGCAATGCAAAAGCCGGGGCAATTTCTACGACTTTCTGATGACGGCGCTGTACGGAACAGTCACGTTCATATAAGTGAATAACATTGCCGTGTTCATCGCCCATGATCTGTACTTCAACATGTTTCGGATTGACAATGCATTTTTCCAAATAAATTTCATCACTGCCAAAAGCGAGTTTCGCTTCGGATTTTGCACGGTCATAGGCATCGCGCAAATCAACCATGCGATTGACCATACGCATGCCGCGGCCGCCGCCACCGTTAACGGCTTTAAGCATAATCGGGAAGCCAACTTCTTTGGCAAATTTTTCAACTTCCTGATAGTTCATAACAGGGCCATCGCTGCCTGGAATATATTGAATACCCGCTTTTCTAGCTTGAATACGGGCATTGATTTTGTCGCCGAACATGATCAGATGTTCTACTTTAGGCCCAATGAAAATGATGCCTTCTTCTTCACAGCGTTTTGCTAAATCTGCATTTTCGGACAAGAAACCGTAGCCCGGATGGATAGCATCAACATCGTGTTCATGGGCAATCCGGATAATATCTTCAATATCTAAATATGCATCAACCGGTTTTTTACCTTCCCCAACCAAATAGGATTCATCTGCACGAAAACGGTGCAGCGAAAGTGAATCTTCTTTAGAGTAAATAGCTACTGTACGAATTCCCAATTCGTTACATGCACGGAATACACGAATAGCAATTTCTCCGCGGTTGGCAACTAAAACCGAACGAATCTTTTTCATGAAAATACCCTCCTGCATACTAATTTACAATGCATACCATAATCGGCATGCTGTGTATTTATTTTTTCATTGTATGTTTAATTATAACAAAATGGCGAAACATTACAAGGGAAAGGCTCCCTTTATTCCCTATAAATACTGTATACACAATATGCATCATACTAAATCATTGTATATATGTAAAAAACAGTCTGCAACATCATTCTGCTGCAGGCTGTTTTACCAATATTATTGATTTTCAATTTGTTCCAAAATAGTTGGAAGTTCTGTATTATCTTGAATCGTATAATCTGCACCAGCTTCTACAAAAATCTTCCGCACTTGTTCACGACGCGCTTTTTTTTCTGTATCAGACAAGGCATTAAATTGGTCTTCATTCAATCCCATAACAGAACTGCCGTCAATGACACCGACAGACCAAACACCAGCTGCTTTGCCTTCTTTGATATCAGAAACAGTATCGCCAACTTTGACGACATGTTTGACATCAGACAGTTTCAATTCCATCATGTTTTTAAAAATCATATATGGATAAGGGCGGCCCATACCGTCCGTCGAATCCGGAGAAAACCAACAATCCGGTTGATATCCCTGTGCAGCGGCAGCTTTGACGACAATCTTCATCATCTTGTCCGTATAGCCTGTGGTAGAGCCAAGTTTCAATCCCATCGACCGCAGTTTGGCTACCGTTTCAACGACGCCGGGTTTGACTTTGGTATAGCTGGTCAATGTGGCTAACGCCGTATTCATGCCTATGTAAGCTGCACCGCATCGGGATCACGACGACTTTTCTTCAGCACGCTGGATCCCAACGCCCTGCATATGAGCTGCGCCTGGCAGGAACGAAAGATATTGCGGGATGCGCCGGCAGATGGCATGAAATATTACCCATTGAAGCTGTACAAACTGCGCTGGGCCATCGAGACCAACTACTATGAACAGAAGACCTTCTGGTCGCTGAATGCTTACCGGATTCGCCGTCAAACTGGCATTGAACATATGGTAAATCTGGTGAATCTCGTTCACAGCAGCCTGAAAATGCTGCCGTATTTGGACGAGCATTTTTCCAAGTACAAAAATGCCAGTCCGCAAGAGCTGCGAAGCCATCTAAGCTGGCAAATACAGCGTGAAATATTTTTTGACACTTTGGTCTCTAAGGCCCAAACTGCAAAAAATTCAACGGACTTCGTTCAGGCCTTGTGTAAGCTGGTTTCGGTAACTACCGAGGCTGCGTAAAAGTTGTAAAGTGCTGATTTTTTTATAATATGTTTTAATTCCAGCACAATTCCATATCCTCCTCTTTTTACATAGTAGGAGTATATCGTCCATATGAAAGATATATGTCAGTACTCCGTAACATCTTCGTAAATAAAAAAAGCCTGTCACATAGAAATGACAGGCTTTTTATTTACACATCTACATTCTTTTTTATTTTCGTAAGATATATTGCACTAAATAAATGCTCAATTCATATAAAACAATCATAGGAATAGCAATCATCACTTGCGTAAATACATCCGTTGTAGGCGATATAACACCGGCAAAGACAAATGCCAGTACAATAAGAATCCGCCGTTTGCGCTTTAAAAAAGCCGAGGATACGATGCCTAATTTTCCCAAAAAGAACAGGATAAGGGGCAATTCAAAAACAACTCCGAAAGGCAGCATAAAGGCAATAAAAAACGATAAATACGAACTAAGCGAAAACATCGGCTGCAGTGTGTCTGTTGAAAATCCCATAAAAAATTGCACTGCTGCCGGCAATACGAGAAAAAAAGAAAAGGCCAGCCCTGCATAAAACAGCAGTACTGCAAAAGGTACCAGCCATAGGACGGCATGCTGTTCTGTCGGAGCTAACGCCGGCCGTACAAACTGCCAAATTTCATAACAAAGTACCGGTAATGTAACTAAGACACCCGTACAAATGGCTATTTCCAAATATGAAAAAAATACTTCTGTCGGATTCAAAAAATACAATTTGCCAGCCGGCGCAGAAATCACGGCAATAATTTCTTCTACAAACTGATATGCTGCAACACTCGCCACGGCCACTACGACCAAGCACACAATAAGCCGCTTGCGAAATTCTTGTAAATGGCCGCTAATCGGCATATCTGCTTCTTCGTTAGGCTGAAGAGGTTGGATATTATGATTTTCGTTCTGTCTCATTCGTATCTCCTATTCCATCCTTTTTTCTTTCATCCGATGTTTCTACAACAGCATTCATAGCGCTGCGAAATTCACGTATACTCTTGCCTAATGCGCGGCTCACTTCCGGTAATTTTCCCGGCCCAAATACAAATAATGCTACAATAAAAACAATAAAAATTTCGCCCAGGCCTAAGTTAAACATGGCTCAAACCTCCTTATTATGGCAAAAGCAGGCACTTGATACATATTCAAGTACCTGCTTACATATTCGCTGTATAATTACACTACCATATCGATTAGAGATAATGCACGCGTGATGCATCGTAGCGGTCTTCTTTCAGCCGTTCATCACTAATAGTTTCTTTCGGATAACCAAAGGAAACAATAGCAAAGGCCGTCAATCCTTCGGGAATTCCCAATGCACGGCGGACAATAATTTCTCTTGCTTTGTATGGAGATACGCCCAACCACACGGCTCCTAAATCCAAATGTACCGCTTCCAATAAAATATTTTCAACGGCTGCACTCAAATCAAGCGGCACAAATGCCGGAAAACGCTGATTGGAATCACGACTACAAACAACAATAGCCGCCGGCGCATTTGCTGCACACCCTGCATACGGGCTGCAATGAGCCAAATCTTGAATAATCCGTTTGTCCCGAACTACATAAAATTCCCAAGGCTGCTGATTGCCTGCTGAAGGGGCTGCCATCGCTGCTCGTAATAATTTTTCTATTTTTTCATCTTCTACGATAGTTGGCAAAAATTTTCTTACGCTATGTCTGGCAAAGATTTCATTCATAGTAACACTCCCTTGCAAATATGGTGCAAATATTGTACGGTACCTTATTATACCATACCCATTTGCAAATAAAAAGAAAAAAAAAGAGTATTTCGAAATATCGAAATACTCTTTTTATATGGTGCCGGAGAAGGGACTTGAACCCCCACGGTGTTACCCGCCTGATTTTGAGTCAGGTGCGTCTGCCATTCCGCCACTCCGGCACGTCATGTGCTCTGTTGTTTTCTCTAACTCCTTGGCACAAGAAAGATTATACCACAATATGCCATTTCGTCAAGAGTTTTTTATCACTTTTTTTACAAATTATTGAAATTGCTATATTATCAAGATTATTCGCATGAATACAGCATCCCTAACAGGTATTTTCTTGTTATATAAATAGATATACATCAGCTGTTTCTAATCAATTGAAAATAGGATATAAAAAAAGAACCTCACGAGCTATTCATGAGATTCATCGGCTCTTGTTGGTGCGGTCGATGGGACTTGAACCCATATGAACTTTCGTTCACTACCCCCTCAAAGTAGCGCGTCTGCCATTCCGCCACGACCGCATATATGATTGTTGGTGCTCAGGGACGGAATTGAACCGCCGACACGGGGATTTTCAGTCCCCTGCTCTACCGACTGAGCTACCTGAGCAAATATGGCGACCTCGATCGGATTTGAACCGACGATCTTCGCCGTGACAGGGCGACATGTTAAACCGCTACACCACGAGGCCATTCATATTCCTTCATTTCGGAACCTCTCGTTCCGACGAAAATTATTCTATCACAGAGGGATGACTTTGGCAAGTACTTTTTTATATTTTTTTTAATTTTTTTCAAATTTTCAGAAAAAGGTTCTAGTGTACACTATGTATCAAGCCGTATTTGATGTATAATACATGTGGTATTTTCACTTGACATGCTATTTACTTTATTTTTACAGAAAGGTGACATGTACATGCCTAACCCCGTTTCCAAGAAGCCTAAATGGGCTTCCATACTGCCGGGCAAGCTCCCTTTTTCTTTGGTCAAAGCCGGGCATACGTTTTTTTATCTGCTGTGCATTTTTGCTGTTATCTATGCATTATGCGTGCAATGGGCATTCAATATTTCATTAGGTCTGGGACCAGATAACATTGAAGATATGGCACTCGGCCTCATCCCCGCTACGGCTTCTGTCGTGCTGTCCCTGGCATTATACTGGAAGCATTTATCAATCGCTTCTATATTACCCACTACTATCATTGGGATTAGCTGGATTATTACGGGCCCGCTTCTTAGTTATAATACACTGATTACAAAGAACACGGTATATCTAAATAATATATATGATATATATGTCGGGCTTTATTTCTTTGCCATTCTGTTTTGTCTTAACATGGCATTCAACCAATATGTCCATCGCAAAATCGCCGCCATTGGTATGACAGTACTACAATTTGCTGCTTTTTTCATCATTGCATTACAATGGGTCTATTTTGCATTATATAACTCTTGCATTACGACCTCCGGTGCTCTACTTATTTTTCAAACAGGGCCGGCTGAAACCTTGGAATATTTTCATTCACTGGGAATCTTACGCATTTTAGGTATTGCCGCCCTATTATTGCTTTGTATAGGCGGGCTGTTCTGGATTAATTACAAACAGCCGCAGCTTCCTAAAACGAAGCTCTATCACAAAGTACTTCCTATTATTTCTCTTTTTATTATGATTCCCTCCATTGGAGTCCTGCAGGAAGAAGTTTTGCCGGAAGCCTTTCCTATTCGCACATTTTTAGATACTCACGATTACATGAAACGTTCCGCATTATATGCAGAAAACCATGATACCAAGTTTGCGAATCTCCAAGCCGTTCAGTTAAATCCTGCAAACTATCCGAATACGGTCATCATGATAATTGGCGAATCTGAAACACGGACATTAATGAACGCCTATGATCCCAATCATGTACCGAATACGCCCTGGCTTACATCGGAAAAACAAAATCCGGATTTTACCTTGTTTACCAATGCCTATAGCTGTGTGTGGTATACTGTTCCGGTTTTGGAACATGCACTGACAGAATCGAACTTCTATAACAACAAAGAATTCAATCAATCCATTTCTATTATTGATATGGCTAAGAAGGCCGGTTATAAAACATACTGGTTCAGTAATCAAGGTTCTGTGGGAGTAGCTGATACACCAATTTCCTTGGTAGCTAATACGGCCGATGTGGCGGAATGGGTCGACCGCGATTTGAAGGAATCCACCTTAGACGGAGCATTGCTTCAATTTTTACAACGCGTAGATCCCAATGAAAAGAACTTTATTGTTCTTCACCTCATGGGCAGCCATATTGAATATCGTAACCGATATCCTGCAGAATTCCAGCATTTCAATGATGGCAAAGTAAATGAACAAGCCGACTTCGATAATACAGTTTTATATACAGACTGGGTATTATCTCAAATTTTTGATTATGCACAAAAAAATTTGACCCTCGATGCCATGATTTATTTTTCTGACCATGGCAGTGATCCTGATACTGGCCGGCAGCCAGATGGTGCTAGCTTTAAAGTACTTCGTATTCCTATGTTCTGCTATTTGTCTAAAGAATATCAGCGGCGCAATCCACAAATTGCATCTACAGTCAAAGCACATAAAGATAAATACTTTACGAATGATTTGGAATATGAATTTGTCTGCGGCATTTTGAATATGCAGTCTCCCAACTATGATCCATCGTATAGTTTAGCTTCTCCCCAATGGAAACTGGAACGAAAAGATTTAATTACTCGTTTTGGCAAAACAAGCTTAATGGAAGATACAGAATATTAATTCTATCTGCATACTAAAAAAACACACCCCCTATCCATCAATGGATAGGGGGTGTGTTTTTTATACTATCTTTATCCTTCTTCGGCTCTAAACCGATAGCCGTTTCCCCATACCGTTTCAATCGCCGTAAACGGCGGTTTGACTCGGTTGAGTTTATCTCGCAGCCGGTTTACATGTACTGTCACCGTTGCTAATTCACCAAACGCATCTAAATGCCAGATCATTTCAAATAAATATTTTTTCGAAAAGACCTGATTCGGATGTCGTGCTAAAAATGCCAACAGATTAAACTCTTTAATCGTTAACATAATTTCTTTTTTTCCGCGAAAGACTTGATGACGCTTAACAAAAATACGCAGATCCCCCGTCTGAATATCTGGTTCGCTTTCATCTGCCTCCTGCCGCTCCCCAAGCAGCCGCTGATGCATTTCTAAATGCGCCTTTAATCTCGCCAGCATTACCGATGGATTAAACGGTTTGACAATATAATCATCAGCCCCTGCGGAAAACCCCTTGATAACCGCTTCATCACTGTTTTGTGCTGTGATAAAAAGAATCGGTATATTGCTGATATTGCGTAATTTTTGACACAGAAGATATCCATCTATATCCGAAAGATTTACATCCAGCAATACAGCATCTATACTTTCCTTATCAAATGTTCTTATCCCTTCTTTGCCTGTTGCCGCAATACTCACAGTAAATCCGTTCGATTCCAAAAAATCTTTTTCCAATGCAGCAAGCATGCTGTCCTCTTCAATCACCAATACATGCGCCATATAACTCACCCCTCAGAGTTTTTTACTTAAACGCTTATTTTCCTACCTGCAGCCGACGAAATCCATAATCCAGAATGGCTGGTGCGTCGTCCCAACGATTATCATCGTTGAATAGAACAACTGCTAAAGTCTGTCCGCTTCTAGTTGCCGATGCCACTAAGCAATCACCAGCAGCATTAGTAAATCCGGTTTTTACACCGTTAGCTCCCGCATAATTGCTCATCAGAAAATGATTCGTCGTCGTTACATGTTTAGGAAAACGCCCGTCTAAATATTTTACATCATAAGCTTTTAAGCTTACAATATAGCGAAATTCAGGAAAATTCTTTAACCCATATGCTGCCATTTTAGCCATATCCACAGCCGTCGTATAATGTTTCGCTGCCGTTAATCCATTGGGATTGACAAAATGCGTATGCGTTGCCCCCATTTTTTTTGCTTCTGCATTCATCATTTCCGCATACCCTGATACAGATCCTCCCAACGTTTCAGCTACAGCTACGGCTGCATCATTGCCGGATACCACCATCATTCCTCGCAGTGCTTCTCGCACTGTTAATGAATCCCCCGGTGCAATACCAAGCGAAGATGGTTCTATATTCGCTGCATAGGAAGAAATTTTCAACGGTTCATCCAGCTTATCCGCACATTGATCCAATGCCGTAATCAGCGTAACAATTTTAGTCGTACTCGCCGGATGCATCCATTTTGTAGGATTTTGCTGATATAATATCTTTCCCGTATTGACATCAATCAGACATGCCGCTTCTGCGCCCGTTGTCGGAGCTGCCGCCTGCACGGCCATAGATACCATAGATAAGACTGCAAATGCAGCAGCCACCAAACATGTTGCTATATGCTGTTTGTAACGAAAAAACATACACTGCACTTCCTTAAATTGAAAACACTAAAAGTAATCATTTCTTAATATATATTAAAAACATATATAATTATATTATATTTTCAATTATCTTCTCTGTCAATTTTACTGCTAAAAAACGGCATATATTACACAAACTATGAACCATTTTTTTCATGTCTGCCGCATCATCCATTGCTATTTTTTTACATCCTGATTATAATATATTAAAAATAATTATCACATAAAAGGAGTGACATCTAATGAATGGGCTGCATCAAATTTTTATTCCGTTATGTACACTGGCTGCTGCCTGTTTTATATATGCACTTATTCGTAGCTTGGGCAGCCAACTACGTCTGCGACGGCTGCAGGCATCTATTCGCCGCCAACAGCCGTCTTCATGCTTCATCACAAGCTGTGATAATCGCCGCGCCGCATTTGCCGCAGGCATGGGCTGCATCATACTTCTCCTCTGGATTTGGATACCTACCTGGCCGCTTCGCAGTATGGTAACTGTATTGGGCTTACTGATTACGGCTGCCGGCGTCACCTTACTGCAGCGTATTTACAGTGCCCAGTCCATCACGATTCGCAATCATGCGTTGTTGTTGACAGATTGGAACGGTATTGCCTGCGCTGTAAAAGATACGGATATCCGATACGTTCATTTTTACGCGCATCGTACACTGACAGGATTAGAAGAATGGGGACCGCGCATTACCATATACAGCAGCAGGCAGGCGCATCGCTTGGAGCATTTATCATCTCAGGCCTCCCTAGTCCTTGCCGAACACAGCCGTGGGCATGAAGGTATAGAATTTATTAACCACATGCATATTTCCATACAAAATTACGTCATACTGCGTACATATTTTGCACAGCACGGTATTGCCGTCCGCGATGATTACGCTTCTTCGTTATCCTTTCCGACAGAAACGCTGTTCTCTCAAAAATAATTTCTATTCTGCAAAACCTGCAAAAAAAGACTGCGACACGAAGCAATTCGCTCCGATGCGCAGTCTTTTCGTTTTATAGGGTAATACGCAGCGTATTACCCTATATCCCAACGAGTCTGATAGTATACCGGTGTAAAAACCTTGTCAGATACTCTGTTCTCCATTGCTTTTTAGATAAACTCTCTGTCGTATAAATGACTTTCCGTCAAAAATTCCTCTATTGTTTCAAACCCCATTTTCTTCAATAATTCAATGACATACGGGTTTTCCATGGGGGTTTCATAGCGCGCCGCTTCTCCATAAGCTTCTACGCAGGCTTTGCCTTTTTCTTTGGGAATGATGGCTTTCGGACCGCCAACACAGCCGCCGATGCAGCCCATGCCTTCAAAGAAATTTCCCTGGCGGTTGCCGTCTAAGATATCCTGAATCATCGCTTTGCATGCCGGTACGCCGTCTGCCTGCCGTGGTTTGACGCCAATTGGCCGCTGCGGGTCCAATTTTTCTACAGCCCGGCGCACGGCTTCTGCCACGCCGCCTGCAAAAGCGTAGGTAATGCCTGCTTTAGAAGCATGGTTCTTGATGTCTTCCGGCAATGAATGAATGTCTATATTCGTCACAGAAAATAAATCCCGCAGTTCCTGATAGGTGAGGACATAATCAACAGCACCAGCTAAATCAGCTTCACGCCGTTCTGCTTTTTTGGCTAGACACGGGCCGATAAAAACCGTTTTGGCCTGCGGATGGATTTTCTTTATCGTCCTGCCGCCGGCAATCATCGGCGATACGGAACCGGGAACATTCGGCAGCAGCTGTTGGTATAATTTTTTTATCATCGCAATCCACATGGGACAGCAGCAGCTTGTCAATTGAAAATCCGTTTCGCTGGTAATATTCTTGTCAAATTCCAAGGCTTCTTTCAATGTCAAAATATCGGCAAACACGGCAACTTCAATCACGCCGGTAAAGCCGAGCTGTTTTAAGGCCGTACGCAGTTTTCCTATCGTAACGTCATCGCCAAACTGTCCGGAAACAGCCGGTGCTACCAACGCATATATAGGCCCGTCGTATTCGTGAAGCTCTTTGACAACCGGCAGTATATCTTTATTGGCCTGCAGCGAGCCCAACTTACAGGCATCAATACAGGCCTGGCATCCTACGCAGGTCTCTGCATCTACTTCCATGCCCTGCGGTCCCGGCACCATAGCGTCCCATTGGCAAGCTGCCGCACACGACGATTCATCGGGTGGACACAAACACGGCTTAACACGCCATACCAGCGCGTGTTTATCTGGATGCAGCAGACAGTCGATTAAGTGCGCGTCCCCGTTTTCCGGTATGACGACTTTGCCATCAACAGCGGCACTTTTCAGCATATGATAATACAACTCATCCAATGATTTCATAGCAATGCCTCCTTTTATATACGATTAAAAACCCTATATGTAAAAGGACATAACAGTCATACGGCTGTTATGCTTTTATATCTGCATGAAATAATTCTTTGCCCAAGGTTTGTACCCAAAACCCCAACAGTTGTCCGTATGTATGTTTTCCCTCTTCGGAGGAAGCGGCCTGCATGACGTACGTCATCATGTGCTGTGCCCAAGAATACCCGAATCGTTCAAATTTCCCCTTGTCGTTCATATTGGGAAGCCGTTTCAGCAGCGGCAGAAAAATATCTTCCGTTACTTCCCGTACTTTGGGGGTAATTTCATAGGTATATCCCATCCCCCGGCGGTCTCGTTCCATAAAAACAAGAGATAACGTTTCTTTTTGCCGCATTTCATCGATATAATCCAAATGATAGGCTTCCAGCGGCAGTTTTTCTCTGTCCGCTTCTTTCACCAGCTGATAGGCACCGTATTTGATAATTTCATAAAGACGGTCATCATAGCTGCTTTCCATTTCGATAATCTTTTCTCGCCATTCACCCCAGGTTAGCGCGGCCCGGCACAAATAGTCATCAAAAGACGGCTCACCCAAAAAACTGCATACTTCCTGCGAAGTCACGGGTACTTTGGGATCGGGAATATGCCAGACCATCCATTTTTCCTGTCTGTTAATGTACAAACAAGGGCTTTCTACATGAATCGCCTCATGACAATGGGGGCATTCGTAAAAAAACAAAGTTTCATCCGTCAGAATGCGTTTGCGCAGTTCTGGGCTGTTGGTTCCATCTATACAATCCCACGTTTGAAATGTTCCCTGTCCTTGGCATGCCGGGCACGTAAGGGCAAGTACTTTTTCATGGGTTCCTGTCATCATTGATTACTCCTCTTCCTGGCAGTAGTTGGGCAGAATATCTTCCAGCCCATTGCCTTCTTTGATTGCACTGCCGGTTTCTGCATAGGTCTGCATGACCATATCGGCTGCTTTTTCAATATCCATGATACTGCGCGGCTGGCTCATATCCAAAAACGGCCGCAAAACTCGCTTCATGTTGCGTACTCGTTCAGCCAAGGCGATAGGATCTGGCTTATCCGATTCGATACGCAGCATGACCAGTGAAATCATGGCTTCTTCTACCATAGGCACTAATTCATCCTTATGCGCTTCGTTGAGATGCTGCAGCCAAAACATAACAGCAGCCCGCGTATACGTATCTTGCATAGTCTGGTCCGTGCAGACCAAGTCGATACGAGTAAGGGGCGTACCGTCTGTCATGATAACAGGAATCACGGCACTGGCTGCCCGCTGCCGCGGATACCGTTTGTCTTCCGTACTGATCGAGGTAAATGCAATATAATGCAGATTGGCTTCCTCTGCAATATGGATACTCTTGCGGTAGCAAGAAATCAGTTCGGCTTCTTCATTTCGTTTGCCGCCGACCCAAATAGGCCCGACTGCGTGAATGACAAACTTAGCCGGTAATTTATATCCTTTTGTCATTTTAGCTTCGCCCGTATGGCATCCCTGCAGCGAACGGCACGCCGCCGTCAGCGAGATACCGCCTGCCCGATGAATCGCATTATCTATAGAACCACTCATGCCCAACAAACTAGAACTTGCTGAATTGACAATCGCATCAGCCTGCCACGTCGTTATATCACCTAATAACACGCGAAACTGCATGAAATCACATCCTTTACTGCATGCAACATATATGTTAATTATACCATAGTTTTATTCTATTCGACTATAAAGCACCGTTATTTTATAAATGTACTAATCGCTTTCTTTAAATTTTCTACAGACTGCAGGTCATTTTCTTTGGCAGCATCGACAATACAGTGGTCAATATGGTCCTTTAATACCACCTTGCTGACACTGACAATCGCCGAATCCACTGCTGCCAACTGTACCAACACATCGCTGCAGTCCCGCCCATCTTCCACCATTCTCCGAATCGCTTCCAAATGGCCGCTGACCCGGGCCAGCCGGTTTAATACGATTTTAGTCTGCTCATGACTGTGCTGATGGCTATGCTGACGGCAGGACACCGGTGCGGCTGCCTCTGCCTGTTCTTCTTCCTGATAATGAATATACGGCATTTCCAAGTATTTGACTACTTTGACGAGATAAAACGACTCCGTATCCATCGCAATCTGCACGGAAAATCCGGCACTGATGAGATTAGCTTCCAGTACATCTACCGGCGGCAGCAGCGGCTGGCTTCCTTTAACATCCTGATGAATGGTATTTACTTTTTGCCGCGGCATGTCATGCATGATGACGAGCATGCCGTCATCTTTCAATGCCTTGTTCATTTTTTTGATAAAATCACGGCTGTGCCGACTGATATGCGGATAAAAATTAAGACAAATAATCGCGTCGTAGTATTTCTCCGGCAGGGAATATTTTAAAATATTCCCTTCTGTGAAAGAAACGTGCGGCAAATGAGCAAACTTTTCTTTCGCCTTATCCAGCATTTGCTGCGAATAATCCAATGCTTCTACACGACCTTCTTCGCCGACTGCTTCCTGCAAATACGGGATCAGTACGCCTGTACCGCAGCCAACGTCCAATACACGGCTGCCCGGCTTGAGCTGTACCAGCTGCATCAAATCCTGCAGTATTTTTTTATTCTCTTTGCGGTCCCGGTCCCACGTCGGAGCATAATTTTCAAAAAAAACATGTTCTTTATCCATTTCGTTCCCAGCCTTTGTATATACTTTTCCTTTATTGTACTGATTTAATTCGGTTTTGACAAATATAAAAACAGCCTTTGCACCAGAGACCATTTTCTAGTACAAAGACTGTTCTATATACTGCGGCCGTTATTTATCTTCCGGAACGAACCACAAGCCATTATTATTTTCTTTCATGTATTTTTTAAATTCGTCAGAGTGGTAAGCTGCTACAATATCTTTAGCCCACTGTGCATCTTTGTTTTTATCTTCTACAACAAGCTGCAGCAGTAAATGCGGCAAAATATCTTCTTTGGCCAATGCCGTAGACGGATCGATCTTCGCATTGTATACGATAGAACCAGTAATAACGATAAAATCAAAATCATTGCGAACACCCGGAATCGTCAGGGATTTCATTTCCGTAAATTTAAGATGATGCGGATTTTCTACAATGTCCTGCTGCGTAACCGTAGATAAATCTTTATCCGGATTTAATTTAATCCAGCCAATTTTTTGCAGTAACGCATAGGCCCGTGCCGTATTAGCAGCATCATTCGGAACGGCAACCGTATCGCCATCAGCTACCTGATCCAATGATGTTTTGGAACCAGCGTAGATACCGGCTGGAACGGTCGGAATTGGTGTTAACGCAACCAAATGGCCGCCCTGTTTTTCATTGAAGTTTTCCATATATGCCGTGTGCTGTTCTACGTTAAAATCTACTTCGCCTTCATTGAGTGCCACATCGGCCTGCAATAATTCAGACATATCCTTGCCCGTTACTTTATAACCTTTCTTTTCCAAAATCGGTTTAATCCCTTTTTCAAACAAATCGGAATACGGGCCTTGAGATTTACTATATGTCAGTTCTTTTTTATCGCCGCCATTTGCCGTATTACCACCGCATCCTGCCAACGCAGCTACACCAACTACTACCGCTAATGCCAACACACTTAATTTTTTCCATTTTCCTAATTTCATCACAACTTCCCCCTAATGATATATTAATGATTCCGCGTTTTATACGCAAAATGATTGCCAATTGATTGAATAATTTGTACAAAAATAACTAAAATCACAACCGTAAACAACATAAGCGGTGTATTGAGTCGTTCATAGCCATAAGTAAGTGCCAAATCACCTACTCCGCCTGCGCCAATAACACCAGCCATGGCCGTGGCGCCAATCAAACCAATCGTCCCTGTCGTAATCGACAAAATAAGCGACCCTTTCGCTTCTGGAAGCAGAAAATACCAAATAATTTCAAAATAGGATGCTCCCATAGACTGGGCTGCTTCTATAATGCCCTTGCTGACTTCTAGAATAGAATTTTCAAAAAGACGCGTCAAATACGGTGCAATAAAAATGACTAGCGGTACTAAGGCTGCCGTCGTGCCAATTCGCGTGCCTACAATCATTTTCGTCAACGGCAAAATAAAAACCATCAAAATAATAAACGGTACACTGCGGATAATATTTATAATCGTATTTAACACCATGAATACGGGCTTATTTTTTAATATCCCATCGGAGTTCGTCAATACCAACACCACAGCCATGATAATTGCCAGTACCGTACCAATACACAAAGACACGAATACCATATATATTGTTTGTTCAGCTGCCAAAATAATTTGCGACATCGGTACGCCTAATGTAGCTTCCATCAGATTTCAACCTCCTGCCATTGTAAATCCTTACTATTGATATAATCCATCACCTGCTGAATCGAGGCATCATCACCAACAATCTGTAAAATAAAGATACCGAGCACAGTCTTTTGCAATTCGCTTACGGAAGCAAACAATACGTTCGTCGTTACTGGATAGGTTTTATTAATATGATATAACACGTTATCATTTGCCTTTTTTCCTAAAAAGCGGACTTTAATAATCTTATAATTTTCTTTTTGCGCACGGATTTCTTGTACTATTGTATCCGGAATTGTATCGGGAATAACCGATTGAATAAACCGCTTAGTAATATCCTGCTGGGGATTGCTGAACACATCCAGTACGGAGCCGCTTTCTACGACTTGGCCATGTTCCATAACAGCTACGCGATTGCAAAGACGCTGAATAACTTGGATTTCATGGGTAACAATCAAAATGGTAATATTCAATTCCTTGTTAATACGTTCCAATAATTGCAAAATCGCTTCCGTTGTTTCCGGATCCAATGCGCTGGTTGCTTCATCACATAACAAAATAGATGGATTGGTCGCAAGCGCTCTGGCAATACCAACCCGCTGTTTTTGGCCGCCTGATAATTGTGCCGGATACACATCGGCTTTATCTTCCAAATTAATAAATTTTAATAATTTTTTTACTGTATTATCTAATTGTACATGATCTGCTTTATTTAATCGCAGCGGAATGGCTATATTGTCATATACGGTTCGCGATTCCAGCAAATTAAACTGCTGAAATACCATGCCAATTCTCTTACGCACCTGACGCAATTCTTTATGGGGCAGCGTATCTATATTCTTCCCGTCAATTTCGACATGTCCTTCTGTCGGCACTTCCAAGGCATTTACCATACGCAGCAATGTAGATTTACCGGCGCCGCTAAAACCGATGACACCAAACATGTCTCCGTCTTCAATTTTTAAGGAAACATGCTGCAGTGCATGCACCGTTCCTGTTTTTGTTTTAAATGATTTACTAATATCTTTAAATTGAATCATTATTTGTTCCCCTTATCATCCTGTAACGTATCTATTGCTTGTATCGCTAAATCTGCCATATACGAGGCTGCCGGATATAAGGCCGCCGGGTCTACTTTAAATTTAGGATTATGATTCGGATAGGATAAACCCGTCCCAATTTGCACAAAATATCCTGTCGTTTTTTCAAAATAAAAGGCAAAATCTTCTCCGCCCAGCGACGGTTCCATGGGAGCAATTTCAAATTTATGTTCTTTTGCAACTTGTTTAGCAATTATTCCCCACGTTTTATCATTCGCTAATGCCGGCGGCCCTGGTTTCCAAGTGACTTCCGCCTGCGCACCATAAGTCTGGGCAACGGACTGCGCTATATCTTCTACGCGTTTTTTAATGCATTCTCGTTCTTGCTTCGTCATCGTTCTCGTCGTGCCTTCTATTAAAGTACTCTTAGGAATGACATTCCAATTATGACCGCCTTCAATATGCGTCACACTGATTAAATTGGCGGCAAAAGGATCCATATTTCGGCTCACGATAGTCTGTACAGCTCCAACAAAGGCAGACGCCGTAACGATCGAATCAATACCTTTATTCGGATGTGCTGCATGCACGCCTTTTCCTTCAAATACAATCTGAAACGCATCGACAGCCGCCATGGCTGGGCCATCAATAAATCCCATTTTCCCGACTTCCAGCAGCGGTGTGCAATGCATGCCAAATATTGCATCTACATCATCAATGATACCGGTTTCTACTATTTTCAATGCACCGCTGGGACCTTCTTCACCTGGCTGAAAAATAACACGAATCGTACCATGAATATCTTTTTCTCGTTCTTTCAACAAATACGCTGCTCCTAGAATCGCTGACGTATGAAAATCATGTCCGCATGCATGCATACAGCCTGTATGTTCCGAGCGGTAGGATACATCTGCTTCTTCTGTTACAGGCAGTGCATCAATATCGCAGCGAATTGCTACAATCGGATGATTCCCTGAGCCAAATTCTGCAACTAACCCCGTTTCTAATGGAAGATGTAAAATGCGAATTCCTGCTGCTTCCAAATTTTGTCGAATCCGTTTTGTCGTTTCATATTCCTGGAAAGACAATTCTGGATGCTTGTGAAACCAATAAAATTCATTGGTGATTTTTTCTCTTACTTGTTGTTCGTTCATGTGTATCGTCCCCCGTTTTTATTAGTATACCATTTAAGTATACTAATGGCATGCAATAAATCTACATAATCCCCTATATATAAAATATATACAAAAAGAGCCATCCTCTCCCTGACAGAGACGATGGCTCGCGGTTCCACTCTGTTTATAGTCTGCTGTATACCCTATACAGACTATATCTCAAACCCCAATAACGCAGGGTACACGTAACAACATACTCGATTCCGTCGTTCTGCTCCCAAAGGCATTCCAACAAAAACATCGAACGATGCAGGTTTTCAGCTTATAGCCCGCACTCTCTGAACGCTTCACTTTTGTGTACTTGTTTTGGTCATTGCATTTCTTAATGTTTACGCATATGGTACTCTTTTAAATTTATTTTGTCAAAAGTATTTTTATTTTTTTACACCATATATTTATATCTCTCTCATTTTTGGTATACTAAATATAGAAAATATATCTCGTGTATTTTTCATGTCCTATTTTGGAAGAAGGAATGTGTATGTCTATAAAAAAGCGTATTTTCTATTCTATTTGTCTAATTAGTTTCACCGGCTCCTTTCTTTCCACCGCTCTCAACATCGCCATCCCCAGTATGGCCGCTGATTTTGATGTACTGCCGGATACATTAACCTGGGTCGTTACGGTATTTCTAATTGCCTCTGCCGCATTTCTTCTGCCTTTTGGTAAAATTTCCGATATATACGGACGGCGACGCACGTATATGACAGCGTTAGTTGGATTTGGCCTTTCTACGTTCAGTGCCGCATTTGCGCCTTCTCTGAGCATTCTTTTGCTGCTTCGCATCCTACAGGGTATATTTTTAGCTGCTATTTACGTTTCCTATATGCCCCTTCTGCTAACAACAACCGACGAAACCTGTCAGGGCCGCATATTGGGTATTACAGTTTCGCTTACCTATTTAGGTCTTTCCATCGGTCCGGTTCTAGGCGGCATACTCAGTCAATTTGCCGGCTGGCGTTGTATTTTTATGATACCTGCCGTATTAACAGCCCTTGCCTACTGGATAATGCGGCCGGTTCATGACGAATGGTATGCTAAAGGTGCTCCGTTTGTGAATATCATTAGTTCCGCCTTATCAGTCAGCGGCATTATTTGCTTTCTTTGGGGCTTATCTTCGTATGAAACCAATCGTTTCTTTATATGGTTGGGAATAGGATTATTGATTCTTTTTCTTCTTCATGAAAGCCGCTCTTATCATCCGTTGCTGCCATTATTTATTTTCCGCAATATGACCTTCTCTATGTCTAATTTAGCCGCTTTTATTCAATACAGTGCTACTTATGCTATTTCTTTTTTATTATCTCTCTATCTGCAAATCGTGTTAGACATTTCTCCGGCCCTATCCGGCTGCATTCTTTTAGTACAGCCTATCATGATGGCACTATGTTCTCCACAGGCGGGCGCATTGTCCGATCGCTACGGTGCCCGTTATATTGCTTCCGCTGGATTAGGACTCACTGCTTTGGGGCTCTTGCTATTTTCATTTTGCATAGGTACAACCTTATGGCCGCTTGTAGGCGTTCTTTTTCTTATCGGTATTGGCTCAGCATTATTTGGCGCACCTAACAACAGTGCCATTATGAGTGCCGTCAAACCAACATACCATGGCATTGCCTCCAGCATGCTGGCCCTCGTACGTAATCTGGGACAAGCATGCAGTATGGCATTTGTTACACTTATTTTGTCCGCAACGACACTCTCTGGTACGGCGTATGCTGCTAGCTTACGCACCACCATTCACGAGATGTTTTTACTGTTTGCCGGCTTATGTTTTTTTGCAATACTTGCTTCCTTAGCTAGAGGACACAAGGAAAATAAGATATAATATGTATAGAATGTATATTTTGTAAACGAGGTGTTATGTAATGAAAAAACAACTTATCATCGGCATGATTGCTGCATCTTTATTAGGATTTGGTGGTGGTATCGCCACAACACAGGCATTTAATTTAGGATCCATCTTAAAAGTCGGCGGCGTTTCTGTTCTCGTCGATAAGTTTGGCACGCAAATCAACGATTTTCTCAACAAATTATTGATGAAAAACGGTGTAGGAACGGACTATGCTACGAAAGTCGTTCCTATTATCAGTGTAGGCAGCGGTAAATATGTCGGTGCCGTACAGGTCATCGGTTCCAAAAACCAAGTCGATAAAGTACAAGCCGTCGGTCAATTAGAAGGGAGCTTTAATAATATTGCCCGCGCCAAGGCATTAATACCGCTCGCCACGAAAGACGTCACCAACCTCAATCGTGTGCAGGGCGTTGGCGTTTCTGCTATGATTGACTTGAAATTCTAATATCTTCACGAATCCCCCTTTGCGTGGTAGAATAATACCAAAATGAACAAAAGGGGGACTTTTTTTGAAAACCTATCAACCGATTACACCAGAAATCATTGAAAAATTGAAAGCTATTACTGGTCCGTCTTATGTAAAAACAGACCGTGACATGCTGCTGCAGTATCAAACAGATTACGAAACAAACCCGGCGATGTTTCATGTGCCGGAAGCCGCTGTTCTTCCTGCGAATGCCGAAGAAATTTCCCAAATCGTAAAACTTGCTAATGAATACGATTTTCCTATTACTGTTCGCGGCGGCGGTACCAGCCTGGCCGACGGGGCTATCCCAGTCTGCGGCGGCTTGGTTCTCTGCATGGACAGACTGAACAAAATCATCGAGCTCAATGAAGAAGGCATGTATATGACAGTGGAAGCCGGCGTTCGTACAGTCGATCTGCAAAATGCCGCTAAAAAAGCAGGTCTTCTTTATGCAGGCGACCCTTCCAGTGCAGAAAGCTGCTTAATCGGCGGCAACTTAGCTACCAATGCCGGCGGTCTGCGCGCTGTTCGCTATGGCGTAACGCGTCATCAAGTATATTCGCTGGAAATGGTTACACCGACAGGTGAAATCGTCGAATGCGGCCGCATCCTCAAAAAATGTTCCACTGGGTATGACTTGGAACAGCTCGTCATCGGCAGCGAAGGCACGTTAGGCATTATTACTAAAGTAACGGTCAAATTAATTCCCCTGCCCCCGTATCGTTTTGACGTACTTGCCATCTATACAGATCCCAAAAAAGCACTGTACATGGTGCCCAAACTGTTAAAAGCCGGTGTTGACCCAACTAGTGTCGAATACATGGACAACTCGTACGTCCGTGACACGGCCGATTACTGCAAATACTCCGATATGCCTCATTATAACGATGGAATTTACGTTATTATTACGGTAGAAACATTCCGCGAAGATGAATTGGATGCAAAAATGGATTCTGTCTGCACGATTTGTGAAGAATCCGGCGCCGTCGATGTCTTGGAAGCGGATGACCGCATCTGGAATATGCGCCGCAATGTACAGACTTCTTGTGAAATGGTCAGCAAAGTATTCCTTACGGATGATGTTGTCGTTCCAGTTCATAAAATTGCCTCTACTATCGAAAAAATCATGGAAATTGGCGAAAACTATCCATTCCAAGTTAAAATCAATGCCCATATCGGCGATGGCAATTTACACATTGTTCTCTGCAAGATGGATATGAGCGATAAAGAATGGAATAAAAATGTCGAAGAATTCCATCAGCAAGTATATGCGTATGCCTACAGCGTTGGCGGCCGTCTTGCCGGTGAACACGGTATCGGTGCCAAAAAGCTTAAATACATGGAAGAATTCACGCCAAGCGGCGAACTTGCTATCATGAAAACCATCAAACGGGCTATGGATCCAAAGCTGATTCTCAATCCGGGCAAACTCATTGATGCATAAATATGACGCACGCTGCTGCCGTCTGCCTGGTTTTGCTGTTTTATCCTTTGCATGCACTAGATATCTCTGCATGAAATCGTCGTTTATGTGCCAAATTTTTTATCTTGGATATTGACATACAGCATAATCAATGATAACATGTACACCAACAAACCAATATTGTTTTCATCAAGAGCAGTCGAGGGATTGGCCCGATGACGCTGCGGCAACCCCCTAATGGGATAGGTGCCAAGTCCAACGATATATTATATCGGCAGATGAACGAGTACATAATCAAGCCGTCATCTGTTGACGGCTTTTCTTTTTAGTAAAACAGTAGAATTTATCAGGAGAAGGGATTTGATTATTTATGAATTCATCTATCAAAAAGCTTTTCGCTGCTGCCTTAATTGCGACAACTTGCATTTTTGCTGCTGGCTGCGGCGGTTCTGACAATAACAGTGCCAGTGCGGACAAAAAAGAAATTAAAATGGGCGTAACTGCCGGTCCTCATGCGGAAGTCATGGAAGAAGTTGCAAAAGAAGCGGCTAAACAAGGCATTACCATTAAAATCGTTGAATTCAATGATTATGTACAGCCAAATAAAGCCTTAGCCGAAAAAGATTTGGATATGAACTCCATGCAGCATCAACCGTACCTTGATAATGTCGTTAAAAAACAAGGCTTGAAGCTGACCTCTATCGGCAAAACAATTATTCTTCCGATGGCCGTATATTCTCATAAATATAAAGACATTAAAGAAGTCGCTGATGGTGCAAAAGTCACCATTCCGAACGATCCTACCAACGGCGCCCGCGCATTGCTTCTCTTGCAGCAGGCTGGTTTAATTAAATTGAAAAATGGCAATTCTGTTGACGCATCTGTACCGGATGTTACAGAAAATCCCAAAAACCTTCAATTTGTTGAATTAGATGCCGCACAAATTCCTCGCTCTTTAGATGATACTGATTTGGCTTGCGTTAACACGAACTACGCTATTCCGGCAGGTTTAAATCCGCAAAAAGATTCCATTCTTGTTGAAAGCAAAGATTCTCCATATGCCAACGTAATGGTTGTTCGTGAAGAAGATAAAGACAATGCAACATATCAAAAAGTATTGGCTATTTATCAATCTGAACCGATTAAAAAATTCATTGCCGATCACTTCCAGGGTACAATTCTCCCTGCATTCTAAGCTAACACGTACCTGCCATAAAATACCCTGTATATTTTATGGCAGGCTTTTTTATACATGCACATTTGACCTATTAAAGGAGGCTATTTTCTTGTTCTTTCCAAAATTAGATAAAAAATCATTAACCGACGGCATTATAATTCCCAAGATGGTAAAAGTCCATCAAACCTTTCCGCATACGGATTTAGAAAATCCTGCAGCAACCTTAAAACAACAGTTGCAGACCCTGGATGACGCTACTGTCGCCGCCTTAAAGGGAAAACGCATTGGTATTACTGCCGGCAGCCGCGGTCTTCCTCACTATAAAGAATTAATGAAAACCTTATGCGATCAATTAAAAGCCTGGGGAGCTCTTCCCTTTGTTTTTCCAGCCATGGGCAGCCATGCCGGTGCTTCGTCTGAAGGACAAAAAGCTCATTTGGCACAATTCGGCATTGACGAAAATTACCTGGGCGTTCCTGTTCTTTCCACAATGGACGTTGTCCAAGTGGCTTCGTTAGACGATGGTTTTCCCGTATATTGCGATAAAAATGCCTATGAAGCAGACGGCATTATTCTGTTCAATAAAATCAAACCTCACACGCATTTCAAATATGACCATGAATCGGGATTATTAAAAATGATTTGCATCGGCGTCGGCAAACACAAGGGTGCTGCTACGTTTCATGCCCACGGTTACGATCATTTTGGTCCCAATTTGGAACGAGTTGCTAAGGCATTTATGCAGCATGTCAATGTCGTTTTTGCCGTCGGTTTAGTCCAAAGTCCCAGCGATGATATTGCCTGCCTTGAAGTGATTCCCAAACAAAAAATCATCGAACGCGACGCAGCACTGCAAATACGTGCCAAACAAGAAATGCCGCGTTTAAAACTGCCCCGCATCGATGTGCTCATTATTGATGAAGTCGGCAAAGAAATCAGCGGTGCCGGCATGGATCCCAACGTAACCGGCCGTACCGAACGGTTTAGTCAGGAAGCGGCATTCCGTTCATTAGCTCCGGATATCGAAAAAATCATACTGCTTGATATTACGAAAGCAGCGCACGGTAATGCTGCCGGAGCCGGCGTTGCCGATATTATCAGTTATCGTTTTGTCAATAAAATTGACTTTGCCTCTACGTATACCAATATCATTACAGCCAAATCCTTCCGTATGGGGGCTATGCCTTTATACGCTAACAGCGATAAAGACGCTATCGAAATGGCTATGGCCCATTCATTTTTACCGGTTCCCAATGATGCCAAAATTGTCCGCATAAAAAACACGCTATCCCTAGAAAATATTGAATGTTCTGTCAGCTGTATTCCGGAAATCCAAAAGCATGATGACATGGAAATATGTTCGGATCCCTATGAATGGCAATTCAATGAAGAAGACAATCTTTGGTAATATTTTTTCTGCTTTATAATTGACAAATTCATGACACTTCCAGTATAATGAACCTATCTTCATTAAAGGGGAGTAACTTTCTAACGATAGTATCAACAATCACTGCAGTCTTCACTGCTGGTACTATCGACGAATCCGATTCGTTTAGTGAGACCTTTAATACATCTTGAACCCACGAGATGTATTAAAGGTCTTTTTTTGTTATCTTATTTTTTGTAAAGGAGTATTACTATGGACATATTTTCTAGCCAATTTCTCATCGCTCTCGGTTCTATTATCGTATTAGATATTGTATTAGGTGGTGACAATGCCGTTGTCATTGGCATGGCTTCACGCCATCTGCCCACAGCCGTACGAAAAAAAGCAATCTACATAGGCACAGCCGGAGCGATTATCATCCGCATCCTCATGACGCTCGTTGCCGCGTATTTATTGGCTATTCCGTATTTGCAAGCCCTCGGCGGCCTTATTCTTCTTCCCATCGCATTCAAACTGCTGAAACCACAAGAAAATGCAGCCGACTCTCCTGCAGCTACCTCTTTTGCCAATGCTGTCAAAACCATTATCATTGCGGATGCAGCCATGGGTATCGATAATATATTGGCAGTTGCCGGTGCTGCCCATGGCAATCTTCCCCTCGTTTTCATCGGGCTGGCAATCAGCATTCCCATCATCATCTGGGGCAGTCAGCGCATCGCCAGCCTTATGGAACGATTCTCCTGGCTTGTTACAGGGGGCGCCGTTATCTTAGCTTATACGGCTGCATCAATGATAGTCCATGACAAAATCATCGGTTCACTGCTGCAGCAATATGTTCCCTTTAGTTCCTATCTGCTGCCTATCTTATTTATTAGCGCCGTCATCGTATATCAGCGAAAACTATCCTCGTAATGACAAAAAGCGCATCCCCGCTGCCTATGGGGAATGCGCTTTTTCCAAAACTAACCATTAACTAATAATTTCTATAATATCTACCTTTGTTGTATTGCTGTTAATTTTTCTTTCATAGCGTTTTAATAAAAATGCCCCAATTAAACCGCCAACGACCATTCCAACAAAGGCCGTTAACTCACTCGTATACTCATACTGGCTACCAAACCAATAGCCAAAAATTCCCCAAATAATAATCAATGCCAACGGCATGCCAAAACACATGATGCCACCTACAGCTACTTTATCTTCGGGTATATTAAATTTGACAAACTGTCCTTTTTGGGCGCCAATCGTATTGACTGCATCAATGACTACATTATTATCACACATGCTGTCACTGCAAGGCGTATACAAATTATTGCGGTTTGTCTGTACTTTTGCCAATCCATTGTCATATACTTTTTCTACAATACCTGTTCCCGTTCTCATATCATGTTCTCCTTCTTTACCTAATCAATCTACAAGTATCATCTTTATTATAACCCACTTTATTTATACTGAATAGGTGAATTTTATAGCAAAAAAAGAAGATTTTCTTGTCGCTTTCTGTTATACTGGAATGGTTCAAAAGGACATGAAAATGAAATATAAGGAGTGACATTATATGGCAATTACGATTACAAAAGAAAATTTCCAATCGGAAGTTATGGAAGCGTCGATCCCTGTTCTTGTTGATTTTTGGGCTGCATGGTGCGGGCCTTGTCAAATGCTTTCCCCTGTTGTAGAAGAAATTGCTTCCTCCCATCCGGAAATCAAAGTAGGTAAAGTCAATGTCGATGAACAACCTCAGCTAGCACAGACATTTTCTGTCAGTGCCATTCCGACACTTCTCGTTTTCAAACATGGCCAGCTTGTGCAGCAATTTGTCGGCGTTCAGCCGAAAAGCACAATTCTCGCCGCACTCTCATAGAAAGAAGGTATTTCCTATGTACACGTATCAGCCAGAAGGCGTTTGTTCCAAATTAATTCAGTTTGATATCCAAGATGGCCGCATCAAAAATGTATCCTTTGTCGGCGGCTGTCCCGGCAATTTACAGGGTATTAGTCGTCTCGTAGAAGGAATGACTCCCAGCGATGCTATTTCTCGACTCGAAGGCATTCGCTGCGGTGGTAAACCGACCTCCTGTCCGGACCAATTTGCCCACGCCTTGAAACAAGCCCTTACAAAACAATAACATCTTATAAAAAAGATTCACCGAGTATATTTTCTATACTATGATGAACCTTTTTTTAGTATATCGCTTATTCCGGTTTGTTTGTCGCAGCCACCATCATTTTCGCTTCCGCTTCTGCAGCTATAGTCCCATCTTCATGCAATACGCGGCCTTTGGTGATATATAAACGACCACGATGGGATTCAATCCATCCTTCTACCTTTACGGTTTCACCAATCCGTATAGCACTGCGAAAACGAATATCTAATTTGGCCGTATAAGCCGGCACACCGGCAACACGAAATACATAATCCCCCATGACTTCATCCAGAAGTGTACTTGTAATCCCGCCATGCATTCTATCGCCATAACTTTCTAAATCTTTTCGCGCCACAAAATAGGCACTGCATATATGATCTTCTAGTTTCATTTCGAGTTTCAAGCCAATAGGATTGTTTTTGCCACAGCCAAAACACCAATCTGTTTCCATTGCTTTATTTATATTTTTATCCATGTATACTACCCCCTTTTGCACTGTTTTCATCATTATACATCAGAATTTTCACTTAGAACAGAGGACTATACCCTAGGCCGGAATCGTAAATTAATTGAAAAATTATATCACTTTTATATTGACATTGATTTGCATTCTTGATATAGTATTATCAGAAACGGAAAGGAACGGAGGATGCACATGAATATCGATGCCATATTAATAAATTACTGTTCTCCTACACTAGCTGGATTAAAAATGGGCGCGCTTCTTTGCCTCCCCCGTCAGGAATCCCTGGCAGAATGCAGGAATCTTATTGATAATTATAATCATAAGTATAATTCAAAAGGGCTTCACTTTCGTATTTTATATTGTTGTCCCCAGCGCACACTGCTGTATATATATCGACCGGCAATGGTCGAAGCGTATGTCAAACAACCTCGAATTCAAAATTTCTTAAAACGTTTCGGCTATGCAAAAAAAAGTTCGCTCAACACGATGCTGACATACTTATCCTATCGATTTCGTAGCGGCGGCTGTTTTCCCCATGAATCAGGAATCTTCTTAGGGTATCCCTTAGAAGATGTACATGGATTCATTATTAACAAAGGAAATCACGCTAAGTTATGCGGAGAATGGAAAGTATACGGAGATGTCGCTAAAGCGTCTCATCTTTTTCAGCAATATGCATGCTGTCGGCAAGATTACATCAATCGTTTTGTTGTCGGGACAACCCTAGAATCGCTCATCGTAGCATAAGGAGGAAACTATATCATGGTAGAAATCGTATATTGGAGTGGCACAGGCAATACAGAAGCAATGGCACAGGAAATTGAAGCAGCCGTAAAAGAAGCAGGGGCTGATGTAGAATCTGTTCGCTTTGAAGATACTAATGTAGATGCTGTCGCTGCTAAAGACGTTATTTTGCTTGGCTGCCCGGCAATGGGGGCTGAAGAATTGGAAGACAGCGTTGTCGAACCGTTCTTCACTGCATTGGCACCTAAATTAAGCGGCAAAAAAGTAGGCTTATTTGGTTCTTACGGCTGGGGTACCGGTGACTGGATGGATACATGGAAACAACGTACAGAAGAAACTGGTGCTACTGTTATCGGTACAGCTATCGTCAATGAAACACCTAATAATTCAGAAGAATGCGCAGTCCTTGGCAAAGCCGCTGCACAAGCTTAAACTGAATCTCCTTTTCAGTTCATTCACACCTATCTAAACCATAAATGGGACTGACGCAAACGCGCCAGTCCCATTTATGGTTTAGATAGGTACTTTCTTTTCTATTTTAGGCCTGTCCTTTGCCGTAAAATATGTTAGAATAAGACCATCAAGGAGGATTTATACATCATGTTTAACTTTTTAAAAAAAAATGATACCCATAAAAAAACATACTTTGCTTCCCCCTTTACAGGAGAACTGCATCCCATTACAGACGCACCGGACGAAACCTTTGCCAGTAAAATGACCGGCGATGGATTTTTAGTATATCCCGCTAATGGCGCTGTATATGCCCCAACAGACAGTACCATAACCTTTGTATTTGATACCAAGCATGCCATCGGACTATTAGCTGATGACGGCACAGAATATATGCTGCATATTGGTATTGATACGGTAAAGTTGCAGGGACAAGGCTTTACGGTATTTGCAGAAACTGGGCAGCACGTAAAAAAAGGAGACAAACTTTTAGCATTTGACATTCCTAGCATTAAAGAACACGCTACATCCGATGCCTGTCTCTGTATCTTTACAGATACAGAAAAAATTAAATCCGTTCATATGGCTACTGAAGGCCCTGTCACCGCTTTAGATACGGCGATTTGGTTTGAATAGGAGCCTAAATGAAACAGGATACGATAAAAGCGAGCCGTTTCTTATATACGGCTCGCTTTTATGATTATTCTCGTATAAAAAATAACCACACTCTCTTTTACATTATGTGGTCATCTATGCGTATGGTGGAGATAAGGAGGATCGAACTCCTGACCTCTTGCATGCCATGCAAGCGCTCTCCCAGCTGAGCTATACCCCCATGATATATACGTCGCATTTCATGATGTTTATCATATCATAGATGCCTTATTTTATCAATACCTTATTACGCATATCGTTTTTCTTCTTTTTGCTAAATTTGTTGATATTCCTATTTATATGTTAATATATTAAGTGTAGTGTGGGTAATATATTTTATACTTAAGTATCGAGCGTTTTTTCATACTGTATAATAAAGGGGGGAATCACAGCATGAATACAGAAAAAGTTTTTTTAGCACAATTAAGTCATCATATCTTATATTCGTATTTTGAAAAAAATGATATTCAACCGCTAGTGGAATCCTTAGCTGATGATATTGTCTGGATTGGTACAGGAAAACATATGTGTCTCACCGGATATGCAGCCGTAGCCAATACATTTTTAAAGGGGAAAGAACAACTTGCACCTTGTACCATGCAAAACGAACGACACCTTGTCCGTCCACTAGGGCCCGGCTATTGGCTTTGCCAATATACATCCGAAATAAAAACCCAAGCATCATCTTCTCTGTATTTAGCCGAACATCAACGCTGCGTCTTTATTTTTCGTCGTAATCCTGCATCTCGTAATCAGACCGGCTGGGAACTCGCCTATCTCGCCTATCTGTATACGTCTCTGTCATTTAACCCAATAAAAGAAGATGAATTATTTGCTATAGATTACGGAAGTCGTAATTTCAACTGGCTGCACCATCGAAAAACACCGTTATCGCCACGCGAACTGGCCGTTGCCAAATTAGTTTCTGAAGGCCGAACCAATAAAGAAATCGCCGCTATTTTAAACGTGGCAGAAATTACCATAAAAAAAACATTAAGCCGTTTATATAAAAAATTAGGCATTGCCAACCGGACTGCCTTAACACAATACATGTCGCATAAATAATCGTTACGTCAATTCGTCATGCAAATAGATACCATTTTATTTTCTCATAATGATGGATAAATGGCATATCTTTTCAATATATCTGTATTGTAGTACAATAGATAGTGTTAACATAATTAGATGTTATATAAGGAGGACACACCCATTATGGCTCATGTAAATGAAAACTATTTGAAACTCCCAGGTAATTATTTATTTGCTACAATTGCAAAAAAAGTTACCGAATTTTCTAAAACACATCCTGATGCAAATATTATTCGTCTTGGCATTGGCGACGTTACGCGTCCGCTGGCTCCTGCTATTATCGAAGCGATGCATAAAGCTGTCGATGAAATGGGCAAGGCTGAAACATTCCGCGGTTACGGCCCGGAACAAGGATATGATTTCCTGCGCGAAGCTATCCTCAAAGGCGATTATGAAACACGCGGCATTCACCTCGATGTTGATGAAGTGTTTGTCGGCGATGGTGCCAAAACAGACGTTGCCTGCATTCAGGAAATCTTCGGCAGCGATTTGAAATTCGCTGTTGCCGATCCGGTATACCCTGTATATCTGGATTCCAACGTTATGAGCGGCCACACAGGTAATTGGAATGAAGAAAAAGGCATTTATGATGGTGTTGTATATCTTCCCTGCTCTCCGGAAAATGGCTTTAAAGCAGAACCGCCGACAGAAAATGTAGATATTGTCTACCTCTGCAACCCGTCTAATCCTACGGGCACGGCAATGACAACGGAAGAATTGACAAACTGGGTCAAAGCAGCTAAAGAAAACAACTTTATTATCATTTATGATTCTGCTTATGAAACCTATATTACAGAACCAAACGTTCCGCACAGCATTTTTGAAATCGAAGGCGCCAAAGAAGTTGCTATTGAACTTCGCTCTTACTCCAAATGCGCCGGCTTTACAGGCACGCGCTGCTCGTATGTCGTAGTTCCTAAAACCTGCGTTGCCTATAAAAAAGACGGTACCGCTGTTGAATTAAATCCCCTTTGGAATCGCCGCCAGTGCACCTTCTTCAACGGCACACCGTATGTTGTACAGCGCGCTGCCGAAGCGTACTACAGCCCGGAAGGTCAAAAACAATGCTTGGCTGACGTAAATTACTATATGGAAAATGCCCATATTATTCGTGATGGTTTGACAAAAGCCGGCTACACCGTATATGGTGCAACGAACTCCCCATATGCTTGGGTACAAACACCTAACGGCATGAAGAGCTGGGATTTCTTTGATTTGCTTCTTGAAAAAGCAAATGTCGTTACGACACCGGGCGTTGGCTTTGGCCCACACGGCGAAGGATATTTGCGCCTGACCGCATTCGGCACAAAAGAAAACACAATCGAAGCGGTAAAACGTATTGCTGATTTAAAATTATTAAAATAAAAGGTGGTTTAACCATTGAGTACCAATCTGGAAGTCGGCATTGTCGGCTTGCCGAATGTCGGCAAGAGCACCCTTTTCAATGCCATTACCAAAGCTGGCGCAGAAGCAGCTAACTATCCATTCTGCACCATTGAACCAAACGTCGGGGTCGTTGAAGTCCCGGACAAACGTATCCAAATACTAACGGATATGTATCATCCCAAAAAGACCATTCCTGCTGTCATGCGTTTTGTCGATATTGCAGGCTTGGTAGCCGGCGCCTCTAAAGGCGAAGGATTAGGCAACAAATTTCTCAGCCACATTCGCGAAACAGATGCCATTGCCGAAGTAGTACGCTGCTTTGAAGATTCCAATATTACCCACGTAGACGGTTCTATTAATCCGATTCGCGATATCGAAACAATTAATACAGAATTATGCCTGGCTGACTTGGAAACGACACAAAAACGCGCCGATCGCATTGCCAAAGTAGCACAGTGCGGCGATAAAGCGGCCAAAGCTGAATATGCTGTCATCAAAAAAGTATTAACTGCTTTGGAAGACGGCGAACCGGCCCGTAAAGTTGGTTTAACCAAAGATGAATTGCCGCTTATCAAAGAACTCAATCTGTTGACCTTAAAACCGATTATCTACATTGCCAATGTTTCCGAAGATGAAGCCGGTGACCCGCATGCCAACGCTAATGTAAAACGAGTTGAAGAATACGCAGCCAAAGAAGGTGCACAAGTTGTCGCTGTTTCTGCTAAAATTGAAGCGGAAATTGCAGAACTTCCCGATGATGAAGCCGCTGTCTTCTTAGAAGAATTAGGGCTTTCTGAATCCGGCTTGGACCGTTTGATCAAAGCCAGCTATTCGCTCCTTGGCCTAATTAACTTCTTTACTGCCGGTGCCGATGAAGTCCGTGCCTGGACAATTGTCAATGGCACAAAAGCACAAAAAGCAGCCGGTAAAATTCATACCGATATTGAACGAGGCTTTATTCGTGCCGAAATTGTATCCTATGAAGATTTAATCGCCTGCGGTAGTGAACAAGCTGCCAAAGAAAAAGGACTTGTTCGTTTGGAAGGCAAAGATTATGTGATGCAGGATGGCGATGTTACGTATTTCCGTTTCAACGTCTAAGCGTCTATACTAAAAATACCGTTTCTTTCTTTCATAGAAAGGAACGGTATTTTTTCATACAATCGCATTATGATTCTACGTCTTCTGCTTGATTTGGATTTCTTTTATCCGATACGCCAACAATATAATCCATGGAAACATGATACAGCTTCGCTAATACAATCATTTTCTCTATGGATATTTTTCGTTTCCCAAGTTCATACATCCCATATCCCACTTGAGAACATTGCAGTATCTTCGCCACTTCCGCCTGTGATAATTTGGCTTCTTACCGGAGAGACTTCAATCGACTGTAAAATTTCATCCCATCACCTATTCCACTATACTGATACAAGACACTTATGTTAGTCTTTATATTTTACAATATTTTTTATTTTTACGCTACATTGTATACTTAAAAAAGATACGCAGACACAAAAAAACAGCAATGCTGTTTTTTTACGCATTGCTGTTTTTTATATGGCTTCATTAATCTATATCCACTAATTTTCCCGGATTCATAATATCATTGGGGTCTAACGCTTTTTTAATAGCCTTGATAACGTTCAATTCAGCTTCTGGCGTACAAAGGGCAAATTCTTCTAATTTCTTAAATCCAATACCATGTTCGCCGGACATCTTGCCGCCCAATGCATAAACACGCGGGAACAAATCACGATGGAATGCTTTAATTTTTTCAAACCATTCTTCCGGAGATAATCCTTTGGCATTCAAAGGAAGAACATGAATGTTACCATCACCGATATGTGCAACGGTTACGCAATACAAATCATATTTTTCCCGCAATTCCGGAATTTGTTTGGTAATATCAGGGATTTTATCCAAAGGTACAACAAAGTCTTCGGTCTGGAACATTTTATCGACATCACGAGCTGCTTCGGCAAATTGTTTACGCAATTTCCAAATCCGTTTATCTGCTTCAAATTCATCAATGGAGCCATTAGCTTCTGCCAAATCACAAAGCTGTTCCATTTTGCGATCCGAATCATCTTCACTAAAGGATTCTACTGTAACGATAACGTAATCACAGCCATCGTCAACATGGGGCATGGTCATATCCAAGAATTTACACGTCATTTTCAACGCTTCGTTATCCATAAATTCAATGCTCGTTGGATCGATGCCGGCTTTCAAAATTTTATTTGGCAATGCAAATGCTTCTTCATCTGTTTTGAAAACACAAACCATATTGAAATTATACGGAGGCATCGGACGAAGTTTTACGGTAACTTCCGTAATAATCCCCAATGTTCCTTCAGAACCGGCAAAAAGCTGTTCCAAGCAAAGACCGGTTGAACTCTTTTTCAAGCGTGCGCCGGCTGTCAAAATTTCACCCGTCGGCGTAACAACTTTCAAACTATAAATCTGATGACGAGTTGTCCCGTATTTAACGGCTTTATTGCCGCCGGCATTATTGGCAACATTGCCGCCAATCATACTGCTGTCCGCACTGGACGGATCGCCGGCATACAACAAGCCATGTTTCGCTGCTTCACGCTGTAAATCGCCGGTAATAACGCCAGTCTGGCACACAGCATACATGTTGTCTGCATCCAACGTAAGAATTTTGTTCATTCGTTCCAATTCAACAACAATGCCGTGATAAACGGGGATTGCACCGCAAGCAACACCGGAGCCGGCAGAGCGCGGCGTAATAGGAACCAAATATTTATTCGCTAATTTAACAACTTCAGCGACTTCTTCTGTAGAGCCTGGGAAAACAACGACTTCCGGTTTATGGAAATAATGGGAATTCCCTTCTTCGTCTGTCTGATAGGCCGTTAAATAATCATCATCGGTCTTAACGTATTTTTCACCTAACACATTTCGTAAATCGTTCAACAATTCCGGTGTAACCGGATTATATTTTTTTGCCATGGATACACGCTTCCTTCCATCAGTTTTGCCATATTCTTTTCGATAGCCTTTGTCTATCAATTTTCTCTCACTAGCGATGAAGACAGTATAACACTAAAAAAACGCTTGTAAAGAGCCCATATCGTGCAGAAAAGGCCGCATGTATCCTAAAACCTGGTACTGCAAGAAGACAACGCCGTGATAATTCCTAAGAGTTTTACGTTTTACGATTTTTCATTCCAAACGAGCATATATTTTTTTAGAATATTTTTATATGCTTGTATGTTATGATTCGGAAAGTTCTTCCCATTTTTCATAATATTCATCTAGCGTTTGCTGCGTCGTTTCGTAGAATTGCGATAATTCTGCCATTTTATCCGCATCAGTCTGATTTTCAATTTGATTCATCTGTACTTCATACATTTTTAACGTTGCTTCTAATTCAGCAATTTTCATTTCTATCTTTTCCAGTTTTGCTTCTTTTCCATAGGACGATTCTTTCTTTTTAGGTGCCGGAGATGCTGCTGGTTTGGCAGGTGCTTTGGCTGCCGGTGCAATACGTTCTTTTTTAGCAGTCCGCAAATTCGCTTCTTCTTTTTCGGCTTGTTCCTGCGCCGCCAACTCTGCCGCTTCTTTTTCTTTTTCCCGATAGTATGTATAGTTTCCTAAAAATTCTTTCAACTGCTGATTTTCTAATACAAGGGTTCTCGTCGTAATTTTATCCAAGAAATACCGGTCATGGGATACGACTAAATAGGTCCCGCCGAATTCTTGCAGTGCTTGTTCCAATACTTCCCGCGTCGGAATATCCAAATGGTTCGTCGGTTCGTCCAAAATAAGGAAATTAGCACCTTGCAGGAATAATTTTAACAAGGCAACCCGAGCTTGTTCACCACCGCTTAAACTGTCAATGACTTTGAATACATCATCTCCTCGGAATAAGAAACGGCCCAATACGGCGCGTGCTTCTTCTTCGCCAAAGGAAAAATCATTCATAATTTCTTCCAAAATCGTCCAGGCCCCATGCAAATCGGTATGTTCCTGGGCAAAATAGCCAATATGCACCCGGCTTCCCAAGGTAATATGACCACTATCTGCTTCTATTTCACCCATAATCATGCGAATCAGCGTCGTTTTACCCGCACCGTTCGGACCAATCAACGATGCCGATTCACCTCGTCGCAATAACAGCGACAAATGATTAAACAGCTGTCGATTAGCAAAGCCACCGCAAATATCATCTAATACCAACACTTTTTGACCGCATTCTTCAGCCGGCGCAAATTGAAATTGCAGCGAAGCCGTTTCTGGAGAAAGTTCAATTCGTTCTAGTCTATCTAATTGCGATTGGCGTCCCCGGGCCTGTTTTGCCTTAATGCCGGCTTTATATTTACGGATATATTCTTCTGTTTCATGAATATGTTCCTGTTGTTTGCGGTAGGCACTTTCCAATGCTTTGCGCCGTTCCTGGCTTTGCGCCATATATCGGGAATAATTACCTTTGTATTTGGTTACTGTGCCATGGTCGAGTTCTAAAATACCCGTTGCTACTCTATCTAAAAAATAACGGTCATGGGATACGATAAGAATACCGCCGCCATAGGACAGCAAATACCCTTCCAGCCATTCCAACATGTCCATGTCCAAATGGTTCGTCGGTTCGTCCAAAAACAAATAATCTGGACGACGCACTAAGGCTTTTGCCAAATTAATTCGTGTTTTTTGTCCGCCTGAAAACTGCTGCACTGGACGATCCATGTCCGCTTCCGTAAACCCTAAGCCATGAATAATTTTTCGTGACATCGATTCATATTCGTAACCACCCAGCCATTCAAACCGTTCCTGCATGCGCGCATAACGATTCATCAGCGTTTCATCATTCGGATGGGCCTGCATCTCTTTTTCTATCTGCTTTAATTGTTCTTCCAGACGCATTACATCTTCCCACGCATCCGTTACGGTCTGCCTCAGCGTCACATCATCGGCAAAGGTAATGTCCTGCTGTAAATAGCCGATGGTTTCTCCTTCAGAAACAGCAAATATGCCGTTATCATATTCTTCTTCACCAATTAGACATTTAAGCAGCGTAGATTTGCCGGCACCATTGGCACCAATCAAACCAATACGTTCACCGCGTCTAATTTCAAACGTCACGTCTTTAAATACTGTATGTATGCCAAATGATTTGGCAAGTTTTTGTACTTTTATACTTCCCATGAAAAATTCCTCTCTTATCCATGTATCATTGCAAAATGTTTCCGACGCCTTATTATACCATAAACCCTGCAGATTCTGCTTGCTGCCGCGTATATATCCTGTACTTGAATCGACGTATATATGCACGTTGAACTGCTTGAAATAAAAAAATCATTTCACTCATATAAAGTTTTCCTTGACAGTTTGTTTATAACTGTGTATAATTTGCCTTACAAATAACAAAACAGTGTTGATTGGGAAAAGTAATAGCTGTAGCGAACATTACAGAGAACCTGCTGATTTGGTGCGAAGCAGGATGAACGCGCGTTATGAATATCACCCAGGAACTGCCTGCTGAACAGTTAGTAAGTAAGCGTGGCCGTGTGACGAACGTTATCTTGTCAGGCATTGAACGCAACGCCGTTGCGGTGATGTCTATAAAGGGGCCGGATATACCGGCAATAAGAGTGGTACCGCAGAGTTTACGCTTTGTCTCTTCATTGGAAGAGGCAAAGCTTTTTTTATTACTCCAGAATCAAGACGTTTGTTATTTGAGATCTTGTTTTTATTATTATCTACTGGAGGTTTTCTATAATGATGAATTTTGTAACGAAACTGAGTGCTTTTGTCGGAAAAAATCTAACTTGGCTTGTATTACTGGATATTGTTGCCGGCTATTTCCTGCCTTCTGCATTTACGTGGTCTGTAAAAAATACAGTTCCCCTTCTTGGCGTCGTTATGTTTGGTATGGGCATGACCTTGCATGCCTCTGATTTTCGCCTGGTATTGCAGCGTCCAAAAGAAGTTCTTATCGGAACGGTATGTCATTATACGATTATGCCTATCGTTGCCTATGCCTTGGTATTAGGCTTTGGCTTGTCGCCTGAACTGGCTGTCGGCATGGTATTATTAGGTTCCTGCCCCAGCGGCACCGCTTCCAATGTAATGGGCTTTTTAGCCAAAGCGGATGTACCTTTATCTGTTTCTATTACCACCGTATCCACATTGCTCGCGCCTATTATGATGCCGTTCTTAGTCTGGGCATTAGCCGGCCAATGGGTTACCGTTTCATTCTTAGCGATGGCAATGACTGTCATGAAAGTTATTTTAGTTCCCTTGTTTTTAGGTCTGTTAGTACATCGTCTTATCGGCGAAACGTATTTGGCTCAGATGCAGAAAGTTCTCGTCTTAGTTTCCGCATTTGCCGTTCTTTCTATCCTCGGCGGCGTCGTTGCTGTCAACGGTGCTAAAATCGTTTCCCTCGGCGTCTTCATGGTTCTCCTCGTTTTGGCACATAACCTCTTTGGATTTGCATTGGGATATGTTGTAACCGGCAAATTGGGTATGGGCAAAAAACAGCAGCATTCCGTTACGTTGGAAGTCGGGATGCAAAACGATGCACTTGCCTTATCAATTGCATCAGTATACTTTGCACCGGCTGTTGCTATTCCAGCTGCCGTAGGCGCCGCTATCCATCAAATCACCGGTTCGCTGCTTGCAGGTATTTTTGCTCGTCATATGGATGCGTATGAAGCTAGACAGCAGGCGGCTGCACAAAAAGAAGAACTGCAGCCATCACCCGTTGCTGGTCATTAATTCATATATATAACTAATTCATTTCAAGACTGTTGCGCATGCAGCAGTCTTTTTTATAAAGCAAACAGCGGTCAGCTTATACAGCTGACCGCTGTTTTGCATATCATACGTAAATAGACTCGCCTCATGCGTCCTTACTATTTAATGTATTATATATATTATAATCTTTTAATGATTTCATCTAAATCAGCAGCTTTGAAATCGGAAAAATCAGGTTTATCTTTTAATACAGCCAGCACGTATGCCAACGAACTTTCCACACCCGTAGCCAGCCCTTTTTCGCCTATATCAAACTTCGCATTGTGATGGTTCGCACCACTGCCGACTTCCGGATCATTAATTCCTGTAAATGCTAAAATACCGGGATATATTGCTAAGGCTGCGCCAAACGTTTCGGATGCCATCCAATGTGATGCCGGATACAATGTATCTTCGCCCAACGTTTTAGCAATCGTATTTCTAGCTAAAGCTGCACACGTTTTATCATTCATCGTCACCGGCAGAAACTGTTCTTCCTGCATTTCGGAAGACACGCCATATTCTTCACACACATGATCTAAAATCTGATGGAATTTTTCGCGGAAAAATTCGCCGTCATTATTATCAAAGAATCGGCATGAACCGGCGAATGTCAATTCTGGCGGAATAATATTGGGTTCTTGACCGGCCTTTAAGGCGCCAAACGAATAGGTAAGGCAATGATCGGGAGCTACTGCACGCATACGCAGCGATTGCAGTGCCGCACCAAAGGCAATAAATGCATCAATGGGATTAATGGATAAATCTGGGCGAGAACCATGACCGCCTTTGCCGTTTAATTTTACGCGGAAGAAGAACGCCCCAGACATAACCCCGTCATCCAATACCGTCATTTTTCCAACAGGAATATCCCAGCGGACATGCGTTGCATAACAGGTATCAACATGGAGCCCTTGTTTTTGTATATATTGCAACAAATGTTTACCGCCGCGTTCGCCAAATTCTTCAGCCTGTTCAAACATAAGGATAACTTTACCTTCCCATTCATCCGTATGTTCTGCTAAAATTTTTCCTTCTGTCAGCAGCATGGCAATATGTCCATCATGTCCACAGGCATGGCTATATCCTTCATTTTTAGAAACAGCGACTTTAGGCTTGGACAAATTTACGGCATCTTCCGGTACAGGCAAGGCATCAATATCAGCCCGCATAAGCATCGTATACCCCGGCTTACCACTGTCAATCGTTGCTAAAATGCCGCCCTGCGGCACGCGTACACTAGAAAGACCCATATCTTTCAGCTTGGCTTCGATGTAATCCATCGTTTTAAATTCTTTTTGCGAACCTTCCGGATATTCATGAAAATGCCGACGCATAGCAATTAAATTAGGCACTTCAGCTTCTACATACTTTTTAATATCCATTATTATGTCCCCCTTATGGTGATGTACCTGTAATTCAATTTCCATTATAGAATGGGATAAAAGGTGCGTCAATTCTTTTATTTACTTTTAAATCATTATTAATCGTTACTATTTAATGATTTTTTTCATTGACAACTGCATTTGTAATGCGTAGGATAAGTATGTTCACTAAATTTATATCGTTCGAATCTATAAGGAGGATTTTTTGATGAAAGAATTATCCAGAAAAATGCCGCTCTTCACGGAATCCGTCATCCGCCATATGACGCGTATTTCTGATGAATGCGGTGCTATTAATTTATCTCAAGGGTTTCCTGACTTCGATCCGCCTAAGCCAATTTTGGATCGGTTGGCACAAGTTGCATACGAAGGGCCTCATCAATATTCCGTTACGTGGGGGGCTGAAAATCTTCGGCAGGCTATTGCTAAAAACCGTACACACCAACTAGGCATGCCCATCAATCCGAATGAAAATATCGTCGTTACTTGCGGCAGTACGGAAGCAATGATGGCATCGGTTATGGCTATTGTGAATCCCGGTGAAAAAGTAATCGTTTTCTCGCCATTTTATGAAAATTACAGTGCCGATGCCATCCTGTCAGGTGCAGAACCGATTTATGTTCCCTTAGTACCACCGGAATTTAATTTTGATCCGGCCGTATTGGAAGATGCCTTTAAACAAAATCCAAAAGCAATTATTATCTGCAATCCGTCTAATCCTTGCGGCAAAGTATTTACACGCAGCGAATTAGAATTTATTGCTACCCTTGCTAAAAAATATGATACCTATGTTATTACAGATGAAGTATATGAATATATTTTATATAAACCAAACGTTCATACGTACTTCTCTACACTGCCCGGCATGTTCGAACGGACAGTCAGCTGCAATTCCCTGTCCAAAACCTATTCCATTACGGGCTGGCGTCTTGGCTATGTTCTCGCTCCGCCTAACATTATCAACTGTGCTAAAAAAGTACATGACTTCTTAACGGTCGGCGCAGCCAGCCCTCTGCAGGAAGCTGCCATTGTCGGTCTTAAATTTCCCCAGTCCTATTATGACGATTTGCAGGAACTGTATACGAAAAAACGCAACCTATTCTGCAATGGCTTAACCCGCTTGGGAATTCGCCATACAAAACCACAGGGCGCATACTATGTCTTAGTCGATATTTCTGAATTTGGCTGGGATGATGACACGGCATTTTGCGAAGAAATGACCCGTAAAATCGGCGTCGCCGCTGTCCCAGGTTCTTCCTTCTTCCGCGAACCTGTTCATAATCTAATTCGTCTGCATTTTGCTAAAAGTGACGCCATGCTCAATGAAGTATTGAATCGATTAGAAAATTTAAAATCCTTAAAAAAATAAGACCGCATATTTTCCAAAAGGCTAGTATATGATTAATGCATATACCAGCCTTTTGAGTATGTAAAAGACAATTCTATGTATATATTTGCTTTCTGTTTTATGATACACTGTCCCTATATATTCCAAGACAGGAGCGATACGTATGAAAAAATTGCTGACCTATGGACTGATGGCACTTACACTGTTGTGGGGATGTTTAATAACCTTTCCATCTCAAGCTGCTATCACACCGGATTACGAAGTTAAATTTCTATTGAATTCACAGAACGTATTGGATGCGTCGCATCATCTCAATGAACCAATCCGGGTCTTCTTTCATATTCAAGAAGACCCGTCTACAGTAGACGTACAATATATAGACACGCCACATCACGAGTTTTCCCAAGCCGGCTGGACACAACGGATGCGACATAAAGAAGGTAAAAACAAACTGGAAATTACCTACAAAAAACGCTACCCTATTGCCAATGGGGATATAAACGCCGCATTACAGCAAGCCGCACAAGATGGGTTTAACAAAACGAGCACGCCCTATAAAGCGCAAATTGACTGGGGCTGGCACAATATGACGCTGAGTTTGAGTTATACACAAAAAATACATGGCTACGATGCCTTGCCCGCTGCTGCCCAAGCCAAACATCTACTGTCTACGTATATGCCGGCCGAAGAACGCCAGGCTATTTCTTTATCAAAAAAAGGCATCCTATACGGCCCGCTAACGTATCAAAAATATGCCGGAACTCTTGTCGGTCAAGCCGTCGATATCGAAGTATGGCCGATTCCCAATTCTTCCGAATACATCACCGAGCTGTCTTTTAAAGCTGCTACCTATATAGAAGCTGCCAAAAAGCGCGAAAAAATACAAAAAATATTGGAAAGAAAACAGATCGTTAAAACAGAGGATTCCTTAAAGACATCCAAAATTTTAAATTCCTAGTAAAAAAACACCTTGTCGTACATCGTTTTCAACGTGTACGACAAGGTATTTTTATATCCCATCGTTTGCTTATTCAGCAGGTACAATCGTGCCTTTATATTTTTCATCAATAAATTGTTTTACCCCATCCGAATGGAATAATTCAGCAATTTTTTTGTACGTTGCATTATCTTTATCTTTGCTGCGTGCAGCAAGAATCATGACTGCCAAGGGTTCATCTTTCGGTTCCAAATAAATACCCTGTTCTTTAACATTCAATCCGGCACTCATGACATAATTCATCGTAATAACTGCCGCATCTACGTCATCTAAGCTCCGTGGAAGCTGGGCTGCTTCAATTTCTCTAAACTGTAAGTGTTTCGGATTGTCTACGACGTCAGCAGGAGTTGCTTTGAATCCTACACCGTCTTTCAATTTAATAACGCCGGCACGCTGCAGCAACGCCAAGCCGCGGCCGCCATTAGTCGGGTCATTTGGAATGGCTACAACAGCACCATCCTGCAGTTGGTCTATTTGTTTTACTTTATTGCTGTAAACACCCATCCGCAGTGAACGTACCCCCGCCTACAGAGGCGGGAGCTTCCTGCTTCAACGAGAACAGCACTACAGCTCCGAGGAACTGCTGCGGCTTACACTCTCT
>CAKPYN010000010.1 GCA_934202965.1 uncultured Megasphaera sp. | reverse complement strand
ACGCCTGTGGAGAGAGTGTAAGCCGCAGCAGTTCCTCGGAGCTGTAGTGCTGTTCTCGTTGAAGCAGGAAGCTCCCGTCTCTGTAGGCGGGGGTACGTTCACAGGACAATAGTATCTTTTTGGTTGGTGTGTAACAAAAAAGCGTATGAATAGTTCGGCATTCCGTATTGGGAAATTGCCGCAGCATATTCATGCGCTTTTTTTATAATAAGATTATTGTTTTTCGCTGTTATTGCGGACACGTTCCATTTGTGCATAGGAAAATACGCCGCTTCGTCCAATTAGCGAATAATATAATGGAATAGAAATGCCAGCGGTTACAGCACCACCAATATAAACGCTGGAAAATCCATACATGGGCACTAAAGAACCTAACACATAGGGGCCAATGCCGACGCCAAGGTCTGCGAAAACAAAAAATGTAGATGTTGCGAGGCCAATATGTTCTTCTGCAACGCCATGAATGGCCAGAGCTTGTCCGGAAGAAGTAACGGTACTGTAACTCAACCCCAAAAGAATGCCGCCCAAAGCAAACAGTAACGGGTGGAAAGCAAGACTAACAGTTACCATACAGAGTCCCAAAATAATTAACGTGGGATACATAACGGCATTTCCACCATGATGATCGAGAAATCGACCAATTAATGGCCGGCTGAAAAACGAAGTAATCGCGTAGGTACAGAAAAAAATACTGCCGCCCAGTAAAAGGCCGACTGATTGGGAATAGGTCCCAATAAAACTAAGTACGGTAGAGTAACAAATGCCGCAGAAAAAAGCAATAATAGAAATTGGCAGAGACTGCGTACAGAAAAAACTGCTCCAATGCCAGGATGATACGGCTTGCGTATCCGTTAGTGCAGCAATATGTTCCGGTGCATGTATTCCGATGGCCAGTCCCAGCGTGATAATGGATAAAAGCAGACAAACGTATAGGTTTAAAGAATAATTACCATTGCTGCATAATGTTATGCCTAAAAATGGACCCACAGCAGATGCTAGTGTATTTCCTAAGGCATAATATCCAATGCCTTCACCACGTCTATGCAGTGGAACGAGAACGCCTACAATGGTGCTGGCCGCAGTTGCAGTAATACCATACGACATACCATGAAGAATACGTACGCATAAAAAGGTTGCGAGAGAATTTGCCAAGAAATAAAACGGGACAGCGGCAGTGTATAAAACAGATCCTAATACCAAAAGTTTTTTTCGGCCCCAATGATCAATGCCATGACCGACAACAATGCGAGCTAATAATGTACCTATAATAAAAATACCGGATGCCAGACCAGCTTCACTTACCGTAGATTTCCAGCTGTAAATCGCAAATTGCGTAGACCAGAGCATAAGCTGGTACATAATAACATATAATAAAAAATTAATGACAACGTCAATGATAAAATCCTTTGTCCAGAGTCGTTCCGACATGGAAAATCCTCCTTAGTTAGAATAAATATTTCGTGTCATAACTTAAATCCATATATTGCGCAATTGTTTCATCATCAAAACCATATTCTTCTGATTTTTGCAGCAAACCGGCTACACGCATTTCCATTTTTTTCTTGGGAGAAACGGGTTCTTCGAACTCAATGCGAAGTTGTCGGGCAGCTTCTGAACGGTCTGTCACTTTTATAAATAAACCATTTCGAAATGTTAGTTCAAAAACTTTTCGAAATGCATGGGGCAACTGAAAGCCAAAGGGAACAAAATATTTGTCGATAAAGCTGTTGGCAATTAGCAGTGAACCGGTGTAATCCATAACATGATGCAGTTCATATTTCAGATCCCCTGCAGGTGAATGAAATGAAACCGGCTTGATTCCATCAATAGCTGGCGGTTCCATGCCGTTATTGTTTGTCAGCAACTTGTGTAAGGTCAGCATTTTTTCGTCATTAAAGCCAAAAATACATGTGTAGCCGCGCAAACAAGCTTCATTATACATAATAGGATGCAATCCAAACTCTTCAATGTTAAAGAAATCGTCAACATGCTCAATAGCTACGATACTCAGTTTAAATTTATCGAAATCAAAGCCATCAAAAAATTGCGCTCTCATATGGGACCTCCCTGTTGCATACAGATGAAAAAGGCCGCGACTATTAGACGCGGCAGTATGGAAACGATTAGTCAGCAAAGATAGGCTGATTATTTTCAAAGCGAGAAATACGCGCTAATGATTCAACACGAAAACCAGCTTCTTCTAATTTATGGCGGCCGCATTGGAATGTTTTTTCTACGACAATACCAATACCGGCAACCTTACAGCCGGCTTTTGCTGCAAGATTAGTCAGGCCAATAGCGGCGGCACCGCTAGCCAAAAAGTCATCAATAATTAGAATCGTTTCGCCAGCGTGTAAGTATGATTTACTAATAGAAGCTGTATATTCTTCTTGTTTTGTGTAGGAATAAATTTTTGCTGTATATTGTTCTCCTTTGGTCAGCAACGATTTTTTCTTGCGGGCAAATACAATGGGCAAATTATTCATAGCCAGGGAAACGGCATAGGCAACAGCAATACCGGAAGATTCAATCGTAACGATGCGATCAATATGCGTTCCCTGAAAACGGCGGGCAAATTCTTGACCTACGTGATTGATAAGTGTGGTATCAATTTGTTGATTTAGAAAATTGTCAATTTTCAAAATTCGGTTGTCAATAATAATGCCGTCCTCCAGAATGCGTTTTTTTAATTCGTTCATTACGAACCCTCCTAAATTACTTTTTTGTTATAGTATACAATAAAGCCAGTTTTATATAATATATCAGTCTAATACGATTTTTAAATCAAGTCAATAAATTTGTACGATGTTTTTGCATAACAAATAAAATACAGAATACCTCGAAAAATAGCTGAAACGAAAGGAAACCTTAAATAAAAGTATAGAAAAAAACTGCGAAATATCGTAAGTTATAGTCACAGGACTCGTATTGTTAATTTTTTAATATGGCAAAAGATATGATCGGAAAAATATGTATGGACAGAATCGCTTTTTTTACGAAAAGAAGTACATATGTAATATTAGCGGTTTCTATTTTTTCTTATATATACATAAAGTGTCTAGTTGTTTCTGTGTATTTTTTGACAATACAGTTACGATGTACGAGCGAAAAAAGAGAATGGGAAAAGAGAAAAATTAATTTACTTATGGAAATAAAACAGGTATACTAAGATTGTGTAAGAATTAGGTATATATCTTGATTAGGGAGGTCATGACATGCAGTCTATTCGACGTTTGTATGTTGCCAAAAAAGATTTCTTTGCTGATGAAGCAAAGAGAATGCTTGCAGATTTACAGGAAAATTTGCTGATCAAAGGGTTAACGGATATCAAAATTTACCACCGTTATGATGTGGGTGGTTTGGACGATGCGGCTTTTGAAGCAGCTAAAAACATGATTTTTTCTGAACCGCCGGTCGATGCCGTATATGATGAACTGCCGTCACAGGCTGGTGATACCGTATTGGCTATTGAATATTTACCCGGCCAGTATGACCAGCGCGCGGATTCCGCTATGCAGTGCCTGCAGATGCTGACGATGAAAAACGACAGCCCTGTTCGTACGGCCCAGGTTATTGTATTATCCGGCACGTTGTCTGATGATGATGTAGCAGCTATCAAACATTACTGCATTAACCCCGTAGAAGCGCGTGAAGCTTCGCTGGACCCGGTAACGACGTTAGAAATGCCTTGGGAACAGCCTGCAGATGTACCGACTGTGAAGAATTTTGATACGATGGATGACGCATCCCTCAAAGAATTATCTGCACACATGGGGCTGGCTATGAGTTTTGAAGACTTGAAATTCTGCCAGCAATACTTCCATAATGAAGAAAAACGTGACCCGACGATTACAGAAATCCGGGTTATCGATACATATTGGTCTGACCATTGCCGTCATACTACCTTTATGACGGAATTGACAGATATTGCGTTTGAAAACGGTAAATTTACAGCGCCGATTCAGCGCGCGTATGAAGCGTATAAAACGACGCGTGAAAACTTAAACCGCAAAAAGCCGCAGACCTTGATGGATATGGCTACGATTGCTGTCAAAGAACTAAAAGCAGCCGGTAAGCTGCAGAATTTGGACGAATCTGAAGAAATCAATGCCTGCACCATCATCATTCCTGTCGATGTCGATGGCGTCGAAGAAGAATGGCTGTTGCTTTTCAAAAATGAAACACATAACCATCCGACGGAAATCGAACCGTTCGGCGGTGCGGCAACTTGTCTTGGCGGCTGCATTCGCGATCCGTTAAGCGGCCGTTCCTATGTATATCAGGCGATGCGCGTAACTGGTGCCGGCGACCCGCGGCAGTCGATTAAAGATACGCTGACAGGCAAACTGCCGCAGCGGATTTTGACAACCGGCGCTGCTAAAGGATATAGTTCCTATGGGAATCAGATTGGGTTGGCAACCGGCGAAGTCAAAGAATATTACAACCAGGGATTTATTGCCAAACGTATGGAAATTGGCGCAGTTCTCGGTGCAGCTCCTTGCAGCAACGTCGTTCGCGAAGAACCGGTTCCCGGTGACATTATCATTCTTCTTGGCGGCAAAACCGGCCGTGACGGCTGCGGCGGCGCAACAGGCTCTTCCAAAAAACATACAGTAGAATCGCTGGAAACATGCGGTGCCGAAGTACAGAAAGGGAATGCCCTTACAGAACGTAAAATTCAGCGGTTGTTCCGCCGTCATGAAGTGACAGTTCTTATTAAACGCTGCAATGACTTTGGTGCAGGCGGCGTATCTGTAGCTATTGGTGAATTGACAGATGGTCTTGACATCAATCTCGATAAAGTACCTAAGAAATACGAAGGCCTTGACGGTACAGAACTGGCTATTTCCGAATCACAGGAACGTATGGCTGTCGTAGTAGCACCGGAACATGTCGATGAATTTATGAAGTATGCAGCAGAAGAAAACCTGGAAGCTACGATTGTAGCTGTTGCAACCGATACTAAACGTCTTGTCATGCATTGGCGCGACCAGAATGTAGTTAATATTACCCGTGCGTTCCTTGATACGAACGGTGTCACACAGCATCGCAAGGCTGTTGTTGCAGCACCGGAAGACAAAGATTTCTTTAAAGCACCGGAAGTTAAGGACGTAGCTAAGACTTGGCTGAATACGATGGGAACCTTGAATGTTGCATCGGAACAAGGCTTGGCAGAACGCTTTGACAGCACGATTGGTGCCCGCACCGTTCTCATGCCGTTTGGCGGCAAATATCAAAAAACGCCGGTAGAAGGCATGGTTGCCAAGATACCTGTTACACACGGCAATACGACGACGGCCAGCATCTTTACCCATGGATATGATCCGGATTTAGCGATTTGGAGTCCGTTCCATGGTGCATTATATGCTGTTATTCAATCTATTGCCAAATTGGTAGCACTTGGCGGCGATCGTAAAAAAGTATATTTGACGATGCAGGAATTTTTCCAGAGCCTCGGTACGAACGAAAAGGCCTGGGGCCAGCCAGTCAGTGCCTTGCTCGGTGCGTATGTAGCACAGCAGCAGATGGAAGTGGCTGCTATTGGCGGCAAAGACAGCATGAGTGGTACGTTTGAAAACCTCACGGTACCGCCGACACTGGTTTCGTTTGCTATCGTTCCTGAACACACGCGCAATATCATTTCACCGGAATTTAAAGAAGCCGGTCATGCCATTCTTTTATTTGATTTGCCGCGTGATGCAGAAGACATGCCTGATTTTGATGTTTTCAAAGAACACTGCGATTTTCTGCATCAAGCTGTTCTCAACGGAAAAATTAAAGCAATGCATGCTGTAGGTCAGGGTGGCACGGCAGCAGCGATGGCTCAAATGGCATTTGGCAACCGCATTGGGGTTACTATTGATGATGCCGTTACGGCACAAGACCTTTTTGACCTCCGTTACGGTTCTATCCTTGTGGAAGTAGAAGAAGTTGTAGCTGCCGATTGGGAAAAACGAGCTCATGTATTCCGCGTCGGTACGACGAATGCATCGCAGATGATGGAAGTCAGTGGTGTGAAGATTTCCTTGGCAGATTTGCAGCGTGCTTGGGAAGAACCGCTTAGCAAAGTATTCCCTATCCAATGTGAAAGTGCTGAAGGAGATGTTGAGCTTCCGCTCTTTACGACATACGGCCCTAAACGCAGTGAAGCTTTTGGTAAACCGCGCGTATTTATTCCGGTATGCCCAGGGACCAACTGCGAATATGATTCTGCTGCAGCATTTGAACAGGCTGGTGCCGTGACAGATGTTATGGTACTGCGCAACAATACGCCGCAGGACTTGGCTGAATCTATTGATGAAATGGCAAAACGGATTGCCCAAGCACAGATTATCATGTTCCCAGGCGGATTTAGTGCTGGTGATGAACCAGAAGGTTCCGGCAAATTTATTGCAACGTTGTTCCGCAGCCCGGCACTGTCAGAAGCATTGGAAACTCTTTTGTATAAACGGGACGGCTTAGCTCTTGGCATTTGCAATGGCTTCCAGGCCCTCATTAAACTGGGACTTCTGCCGTATGGACATATTCAGCCTCTCCGTGCAGATAGCCCGACGTTGACGTATAATACGATTGGCCGTCATTTGTCACGCATGGTCAATACGAAAGTAGTATCCGTCATGAGTCCATGGTTTAGCAATGTTCAGGCAGGCGACGTACATACGATTGCGATTTCACACGGCGAAGGACGGTTTGTTGCAACACCGCAGCAAATTCGTGAACTGGCTGCGAAAGGACAGATTGCGACGCAGTATGTAGACCTCAAAGGCAATGCAAGCTATGACAGCACGTATAATCCGAACCAGTCTATTATGGCTGTAGAAGGTATTACAAGTCCGGACGGACGTGTTCTTGGTAAAATGGGCCACACAGAACGCTTCAGCGCTGATGATGTATTTGAAAATATCACAGGAAATAAATTCCAGCCTATTTTCAAAGCTGGCGTAGCTTATTTTAAATAAAAAAGCAATTTACTAGATGTAATATAAAACCGGTGAAAAATGGTATTCCATTTCTCACCGGTTTTTTGATGCAAAAATACAAACAAACCCTCCTAGTATACAGATGAACGTTTAACAACTACATCCTATATGAGACGGTTTTGCCCATAAACGACATCCAGGTGTCATTATATTCCATAAAGAAAAGCAAATAAATATAACTACTGTATTGCGGCTGATTTTCATGCTGAAACTATAGTATATCCGTAATGCAGGTACGCTGTTTTTTTGAACGGCAGATTGCTTTGTCATGCAAGCATATTCTTTTCTTAATTTAGATACAAATTTTTTGACATAGCGCATACTATACCGCAACCTATATACCCCCAATAGTATTTGGAATACCCCATGACCGTATATTGCAACGGTGTAGAAGTGAAATCACAACAGGGTTCAAGTTATGCGATAGTATGGCTCATACTGCAAGGAACAATGCTTCCTGTGCCAGATATTTTATGGATACACACAGAGAATCATATCATTACTCTGCTGTTTCTGCATCTTCTTCGTCAGGCTGAATAATGGCCGTAATAGTTGCTTTCGTATCTATCCTTTTTCCTAAACAGGAGTCATATTTTTTTACGGCAGCAGCGCCCAATAACAGACCTAGAATACCGCCTGCAGCAGCCGTATATATCGTCATGCTTGTTTGATACCCTAAAGCGGCTCCCAATGCGATGAGCAGCAATGGCAAGATGAAGCAAATAAAGGCACTCAGAATTAAATGATTATCCTGTACTTCATACTGCACGTCTTGTCCTTTTTGTGCCCCGACAGGGTTATATGCGGTTATAAACACACGCTCTGCCCCAAAACAAGCACTGCAGGCTACGTATAAATGGTCGCGGTTTACGCGTATTTTTGCCAGTCCGTTACTGCGAATTTTTTCTACAGTTCCTCTTCCCAAACGCATATATATCCCTCCTTGATTCACAACAAATAAACATTATTTATTGATTATCTATATTATATCATGCATCACATGTATAATCAATACTTTTTTAGTAAACTTTATATTCTCGTCTTGCTTTTATAACATGTTTCTACATGGTCATCCAGCATGCCGATAGCTTGCAAAAATGAATAGATAATAACGGGACCGACAAATTGAAATCCCTGCTTTTTCAAGTCATGGCTGATTTGTTTTGATAAAGGGGATGCTGTCGGCACGTCTGACTCAGCAGCCCAATGGGCACATTGTACTTTGCCATCAGTATATTTCCACACATAAGCGGCAAAACTGCCGTATTGGCTTTGAATATGCTGGATAGCCTGCGCGTTGGCGCGGACGGAATATACTTTGCGTCTATTGGCGATGACTTTTTTTTGGTGAAGTATCTGTTCTAATTCTTCATCGGTCATGACGGCGCAGTCCGCAATGGAAAACTGATGGAAGGCTTTTTGATATGCGTTTCTGCGCCGCAGAATCGTCAGCCAGGACAACCCGGCCTGAGCTCCTTCCAACGTCAGAATTTCAAAGATATATCTGTCGTCATGGCTTGGCACGCACCATTCCGTGTCATGGTATTCCTGCAGCAAGGCATGAGAAGAGGCCCAGGTACAGCGTTTTATAGGTTCTTTTGGTACTGTCATTTTTTATCTCCCGGATATAAGTATGAGGGCTGCTGTATCAAACAGACCCTTTTCAAATAGTGGTTTTTTATCTTATACATAAAGAAAATTTGAATTTTTTACGGTACACTCTGCACAGCAAACCATAAAGAAAAAGAACCTTGCATGCTGTCAGAAACGTTCATGCGAGGCTCTTTAAGAATGAAGTTGTTATTTCAATGCCTTTTCGAATACGGATCGGACCCATCCTTTAATTTCATCATATGTCTGCCCCGGCTGTGCTTCATACATTTTTTCACTTCCGATAAACATAGAGGGAACATAGTAGTACGAATGCCCTTGTACCATTTCCGGATGTTCTGATTCTTCATACCAGTGCAGTGAAATGGTACCATATGCAGGATGTTCCTGAATTAATTCTTGGACGGCCTGTTTTGCTTTTTGGCAATACGGGCAGCCATGAAGATAAAATGCAGTAATTTCTTTCATGAGTAGCCCTCCTCATCATATGATTCTATATTACTATAAGTATATCACGACCTAGAAGAGAAAGACTATAGGGACAATCGTATACATGCAGCTGCTGTTGGCCGGTGGTTGAAGCATATGCTGGTTTTTATGATGCTGTAGCCATTTAGCAATGTATCCGGATAAGACGGGAACTGGCAAAGGGCTGTTAATTATGATTTCCGCAGCCATGAATGCCGCAGACATGTGGTTCTGTACCGTGGTCGTGGTGGGAACAGTGAACATTGGGATTATACTGTAATTTTCCGGCAAGCAAAGCTTTTACGGCATCGTCAGCATATCCCTGTACACCGCCGTATACTGTAATTTCCGCAGCAGCTAATGCAGTCTGTGCGCCGCCGCCAATGCCGCCGCAAATCAACGTATTTACGCCATGTTCCTGCAGAAAACCGGCTAATGCGCCATGACCGCTTCCTTCTGTATCTATAATGGAAGCTGATGCAATAGCTCCGTTTTCGATATCGTACACTTTAAATTGTGCCGTATGGCCAAAATGCTGAAAAATTTGTCCGTTTTCATACGTAACAGCTATTTTCATAAAAATCCTTCCTTTCGACAATGCTTTTTGTGTTTATAATTGACATATGTCAATTATAAAGCGAGAAAAGTAATTTGTCAACCAAGAAATATGATATGCTGAAGCCGTTTTGAGTTAGCCTCTGTTCATACCTCTACCGCTATGGTAAAGTAATATATTATGTTATAAAGGAAGCGGCATTTATATGAATTTTAAAGTAGCATCAGACATATTTGAAAAAATCCCCAATTTGTATATTGGCGTCGTAGCCGCCAAAGAGGTTGATAATCACAGGGAATATCCGGAAATTGAAGAAAAGATCTGTCAGGCTGTTGCAGCAGCCCAGCAGCGGTTTGCTGATACGGCTGTCAAAAAAGCTCCGGAAATCATACCCTATCGGGAAGCGTTTCGGGCATTGGGATTGAACCCTAACCGCTTTCCCTGTTCTGTAGAAGCTATGTTTTCCCGTATCAGCAAGGGAAAAGACATGCCCCATATCAATCCGCTGGTAGATTTGAATAATGCTGTATCTTTGGCGCATGTCATCCCTATGGAAACGCATGACTTGGGTCGTTCGCCTCAGGATATTGAAATGCGGTATGCCGTAGAAGGCGACACCTTTGTGCCTTTTGGCGCAGTGGAAGCCGAAGCGGTACTGGCAGGGGAAGCAGTCTATGCGGTCAGTCACGCAGTACGAACACGGCGCTGGACATGGCGGCAAAGTGAATATGGAAAAATTACGGAAGATACGTAGCATGTGTTTTTCCCTATCGACGGCTTTACCGATGTGAACCGTGAACAAGTAGACCAGGTGCGAAATGAATTGGCAGATATACTGCAGCATATATTTCACTGTGAAGTCATTACCGAGGCTATAGATAGAGACCATTCAGTATGCAACTTGACGCTATAATATAATACCTTCAATAGCAGTAAAATACGGGCTGCAACAAAATTTTTAGTTCATTTTGTTACAGCCCGTTTACTATTTATTTTTTCGCGTAAAAAAATAAAACAGTGATTTCGAGTATTTAGCAGAACTAGTCAATTTTTGCCGCTTAGCTTAGAAAGAATAATGGCTGTCATCATCAGCAGGCAGCCGCAGATTTCCTGCAGCGTAACGGCGTCTTGGTAAAACCAGACAGCCAGCAAAAAGCCAAAGACAGATTCCAACGAAATGAGCAGGGAAGCATGAGAATCTGTCGTATATTGCTAGGCGATATTTTGTGCTGAGAAAGCAAAGGCTGTGTTGAAAATGACAAGATACGCGATGCCGTATATGGCGGCCGTGTCGGCAGTCAGTAAGCCGGAAACATCGAGAAATGGAAGGGCGAGCAGGCCCGTAGTCAAAAACTGGATGCACGTCATGGCAAATATATTTGCACTTTTAACGAAATTGCCGACATAGACGATTTGTATGGCAAAGCCGACAGCAAAGCCGAGAGAAAGCATATCGCCTGTATTGGGGATGAAGTTTTCTGAATGCAGGCACAAGAGCCCTAAGCCGATAAAAGCTAGGAGGGCACAGATAACATCTCGTCTGCGGATAGCCTTTCGCGTAGCTATCCAAGAAAAAAAGGGAACGAAAATGACATAGGCTGTTACTAGGAATGATTGTTTTTCTACGGTCGTTAAGGCTAATCCTTTCAGCTGAAAAATAAAGGAAATATACTGAATGATACCGAGTAGGATGCCAAATTGGATGTCTTTTTTAGTGCACGCGCGAACAGTAGGAAAAAATAAAACCAGCATAACGGCACTGGATAATAGAAAGCGGGTACTTAAAATGCCAAAAGGCGTCATCGTTGTCAGGGCTTCTTTAGCGGCAATAAACCCGCCGCCCCAAATAGCGGCAACGAGAAGAAGCGTGATGTCAGCAGCTAACATAGATGCGTTAGATGAGCGAAATAGAGTCATTGTCTTTCACCTCGGGCATAGACGATTGCAAAATTTATAAGATAGTATGACTATATCATGGACAAATTGCGAAAAAAAGAGTTGAAATCGATAAGCTAGAATGATATAATATAAAAGCTTGAATTGTGTCAAGCTCCTAACCCTTCTGTGGGAAGGGTCATATGTCCAAAAGAGGAGGTGATTTCGTGAACAAGTACGAAGTCATGTTTATTGCAAAACCGCTCGAAGAAACAGAAGTAGATCCTATCGTTACATTCGTATCTGATTTGCTTACAAAAAATGGTTGCAATATTGAAAAGGTAGATCGTTGGGGTAAACGTCATTTAGCATATCCTGTAAAAAAACAGGCTGATGGCTACTATGTATTGATTAACTTTGAAGCAGAACCTGCTACTATCAAAGAAATCGACCGCGTTATGAAAATCCGCGACGAAATCCTGAAACACTTGATCGTCAAGATCGACGAATAACCGGAGGCGCAAAGGTATGAATTCAGTACAATTATTGGGAAACTTAGCTCGTGACCCTGAAATTCGTTTTACGAAAACAGGCAGAGCCGTCGCTATGTTTACTGTAGCATGCACACGGACGTATATCCCGGCAGGCAGTACAGAACAGCGAGAATTAACTGATTTTATTCCTTGTGTTGCTTGGGGTAATTTGGCGGAAAACTGTGGCAACAGCTTGTCAAAAGGCAGTCGGGTTTTTGTACAGGGACGTATTTCTGTTCGTTCCTATGAAACACCGGATGGCCAAAAACGGTATCGTACAGAAGTCGTTTGCGACATGGTTGCCCAGACATTGGGAACAGAACATGCATCCGCTCCGGCACAGCACGCAAGTGCTCCACAACCGAAGCCAGCAGCACCGAACACCAGCTTTAGTAGCATGGGTTCTGATGCAAGTGATGAAGAAATCCCATTTTAATGTCAAACACAACCCTTCTAAATTTTGAAGGAGGAACTATACATGAGAAGAGAACGCTCAAGAAAACCGAGAAGAAAAGTATGCACTTTCTGCGTAGATCATGCTGAACAGATCGATTACAAAGATATTGCAAAACTTCGCCGTTTTACAACAGAACGTGGTAAAATTTTGCCGCGCCGTATCTCTGGCGTTTGCGCTAAACATCAGCGTAAACTTACTGTTGCTATCAAACGTGCAAGAGCTATTGCTTTGCTTCCGTACACAGCTGAATAATAACAGTATACCGAACCGTGAAATGATGGATTTCCATTATTTCACGGTTTTTTGTATGGGTATATTTTTTGCTGTGTTATGACGTAAGGAACCAATACATATGTAATATGCTCATAACATTATCATTATAATGAGAAAATGATAGCATAGTTTGCTTCTAACTCTATCATCTGTATGATATGATAAAGTAAAGTAATGATATATTAGGAGGAGTACATATGGGACATATACATATGATAGCTGATTTACATACGCACACGATTGCTTGCGGCCACGGATTTAGCACGGTTACGGAAGTTATGCAGGAAGCAGTAGATAAAGGATTGTCTGCAGTAGGGCTGACAGAACACGGTATCGGCTATCCCGGCAGTGTCAGCTGGAGCTATTTTAATACGTATCGGGACATTCCGCGAGAATTTAAAGGCGTCAAAGTATATTGCGGAACCGAAGCCAATTATATGAAACTGGATGGTACATTAGATTTTACGTTAGAGCAATTATCCAAGCTGGATATTGTGATTGCCAGCTGTCATACAGACTGTTCACCGACAGGCAGTCGAGACGAAGTAACAAATATGTTGATTCAAGGCTTAAAGAATCCTTATGTAGACATCCTGGGGCATCCGGACAGTCCTAAGTATCCGATTGACGTAGAGGCAGTTGTGCAGGCTGCTGTTCAGTATCATAAAGCTATTGAAATTAATGACAGCTCTCCGCAGGCTCGCCCAGGAAGTGAACCGATTTGTAAAGAATTATTAAAAGCTGTTAAAAAATATGGAGCATTAATCAGCATCAATTCCGATGCCCATTATCATAAACGACTGGGGATTTTTGACTATGCCTTGCCGTTAGTAGAAGAAGCGGGTATTCCGGAAACACAAATTATTAATACATCGATGGAACGGCTGCAGGCGTTTTTGGACAGTCATCATAAATAGAAAACTATCTCAATGCCTGTTTTGATACCAATGAACGGTTTTCCTGTTAATAGAATTGAACTATGCGAACAGGAAGGCCGTTTTTTTTGTAGAAAAAATAATGATATATGAGCCATGAAAACAAACTAGTGACAGGATATTTGCGCTGTATCGTATTAACAAATTATAGTAATTGCATTATTTCCTGTAACGTAGTAACAAAATGAACGTTTTGACGTCCTTGGGGCTGGAGAAATCTTTCATGAACCATGATATCTAGTTGCTTTTCTAGATAGGAATATATATGGTTGATATTATAGATAATGCAAGATTTATGATGAAGTCCCAGACGCGCCGCGGAAATTACTTCTGCGATTTCTTCTAATGTACCTACACCGCCGGGAAGAGCAATATAGGCCTCGCCTAATGAACTCATCATCGTTTTGCGTTCGGCCATGGTTTCTACCGTAATCAGCTGTGTCAACGCCGTGTGTGCTTCTTCCGGTGTTTTTAAAAACGTTGGAATGATGCCGATGACCTTGCCGCCGTTTTGCAAAACGGCATCAGCAGTCATTCCCATCAGACCTGTACGGCCGCCGCCATAAATAAGTGTATGATGATGAGTTCCTATCCAGGTACCTAGTTCGATTGCTTTTGTTTTGTATATATGATTATTTCCTGCATTTGCCCCGCAGTATACGGTAATATTCATAGTAGAACCTCCTTTTTTGGATATAGCATTATTATACACGAGAAAAGACAGAAGTTGCGATATACAGTGTGGAGAATTTCTACTGAGAATAGTTGTTTTCCGCTTTAGAGGAGCGTATAATATTCTTTTGCAAACAGGAATTATTCATTCATATAAGGGAGCGACATATTGTGAAACGTATAGTGAAAGGTATGATGATTTGCGCCATGATGGCATTGAGTATGCCAATGATTTGCGCAGCTGAAGATGCAAAGGAAACGACGGATACAACAGCAACTGTAACGATTCAAACAGTTACCCCTACAAGCGGTGACGCACAAGCTGCAGAATGGTTGGAACCGGCAGAAGGAGAATGGTACAGTATTAAAGGAAATTTAGTTATGACGGTACAGGGAAGTACGATTAATGGCTGTGCTGTTACGGCAGATAAAGGATGTACCTATGATTATCCACGGACTGGTCACTTTCAAGTGACAGAATCTGAAGGACAACGGTCGATGAAACTCGATTTATTGGGCCATAAATCCCATCAGTATTTGATTGTTGATGATAAAATGCCATTGCGCCGATCCGTACAACCGGAATATAATGAATCCATAGGCGGTATATATATCGGCATGACAAAATCGGATTTGGAAGCGGCATATCAGCAGCCGGATACCGTCAAAGAAGACCAGGGCATGGAACGCTGGGCATATGGTGCGCATCATATGGATGTATACCTGCAGGGTGGCATTGTCATGGCCATTCGCATGTATAAAGGCAGTGACTTAAAATTTGGTAAATCCGGCTTAACTGCCGAAAGCACAGCTGAAACCTATGCGCAGACCTACGGCCTGGAATCCACCCCAAGCATTCCTACAGAAGCAGGCGTAGTATCTACGGCATATAAATTACCGCAAGGCGAATATTTGCGTTTTGGCGAAAACTTTGTACAGTTGGACGTTATGTAGTCTTATACATGTATAATTTCAAACACCCCCTCCTGCAGCTATCGAAGCGAAAAGGAGGGGGCTTATTTATAAGTGATTATACTAAAATTTATAAGCACCTGTATAATAAAGTTTGGAATGGGAAATGCGACACAAACGAATGAGAATGATAAAAAATGTATGAATGGAAAAAATGAAATCTTGCCATCGTTTGTTTTTGGCGTATATATATTCTTGCTAAGCCTGATATGTAAGATCCGCAAGAAACCACTTGACGTTATGCAGGATCACAGATTATAATAAGCATAGAAAAAGACACTACAACGATAAACGGTTCTAGTGTCCCATATGGTTATTTAAATAAACCGCCATACAGCGACCAACTAGTAAGGGCGGTTTATTTGCGTTTTAAAACGACAACTAAGATAATAAGCAACATCATAAATATATAAAGCATGATGAACAAATTATACATAATCATCACCCCCATTCTATACAGAATGAGGGACACAAGAACCGCCTACCGTTATTTGTAGTGCCTTGAATATTATTTTACATGGATGCGGATGTATATGTCAACAGATACAGAACAAGGAAAAGAATACCCGTAAAGATAGGTTAAAAACTATGAATGCAATGATTTGAACATAAAAAAAACTTCTATCCACTAATGTAGATAGAAGTTTTTTGAATTGGAGCCACTAATAGGATTTGAACCTACGACCCTCTCATTACGAATGAGATGCTCTGCCAGCTGAGCTATAGTGGCAAGTACTCTATTATTATAGGGGGTTTATACGATTTTGTCAATTATTTTTTTTGCTAAATTGTGATTTAAAAAAACTGACATTTTTACTGCCGTTGTTGCTATATAGGTAAGCCGTTAAATCAGCAAACATAAATGAAATGTTAATTTTTATATCTATTCTCGATTAACTTATGTTTTTATTGTTTGTCAGCCTATTTGTATGATAGTATACATGTATATGCTGAATAAATAGGAGTGAATCGTATGCAGGATATAAAGAAAACCTGTAAAATAGCTGTTGTACAGGCTGCACCTGTCATGTTTGACAAAAAGAAAAGCCTTGAAAAAGTAATTTCTTTGATTGAAACGTGTCAGCAGCAACAGGCAGAATTCATTGTATTTCCGGAATTGTGTATTCCCGGATACCCGTATGGGATGTCTTTTGGTTTTTCTGTAGGCGCGCGAGATGCGGGCGGCCGCAGAGATTGGAATCAGTATTATGATAATTCTGTCGTTGTACCAGGACCGGAAACGAAGCAGTTGGGAGAAGCGGCACGTCGTGCTAAGGCTTGGATTAGTGTGGGTATATCGGAACGCGATGCCGTAACGGCGACATTGTATAATTCAAATCTGCTTTTTTCGCCGGAAGGAGAGCTTGTCTTTTGCCATCGGAAACTGAAACCGACAGGCTCGGAACGCGTCGTATGGGGTGATGCGGACCGAGGCTATTTTCCTGTTGGACAAACGCCGTGGGGGCCGGTTGGCAGTTTAATCTGCTGGGAAAGCTATATGCCGTTGGCGCGCGCCGCATTGTATCAAAAAGGTATTACCATATATATCGCACCGAATACTAATGACAATACAGAATGGCAGGATACGGTTCGGCATATTGCAATTGAAGGACATTGCTATGTCATCAATTGTGATATGTTTTTTACCAAAGCCATGTATCCGAATACGGTGGCGTATCCTGAAGAAATAGAAAAATTACCGGATACAGTATGCCGTGGCGGCAGTTCCATTATTGACCCGTATGGACATGAAATAGCCGGTCCTATATGGGATAAGGAAGATATTTTGTATGCAGAACTGGATATAGACGCAGTGGCTGCAAGCCGTATGGAATTTGATGCGTGCGGGCATTATGCACGGCCGGATGTACTGCAGCTGCATGTAGAAGATAAATAAAGTTTGTTGTCTTTCCAACCGCTTTTTAACAGAAAAATGTATATACTGTAGATAACGGAAGAGATATGCTTCCGCATGTATAGAGACGTACTGTTAAGGAGTGGTTTATATGAAATTCAACGTCAATGGTACTTGTATTTCCTGCGGCATGTGCGCTAATATCTGTCCGGAAGTGTTTCACATGCGTGACGATACCGGAATGGCAGAAGCGATTGGCGGCATCGTACCGGCAGAATCAGAAGCAGCTGCGCAGGAAGCTATGACTTCCTGTCCGGCAGGGGCTATTGAAGAACAAGAAGAATAGGTATGTATCTGTGAGTTTTGTTTTTGTTTGTAATTCTAAAATAAATGTAACCTATAGAAGGCAGCTATTGACAGGTGTGCATGAATCGTCTATGATATAGCTAAATTCATAGTACGTACGGCAAAGGCGCTGTTAAAGCATAAGCTTTAACAGCGTCTTTTTTGTATAGGGACTACGGGGGAAGTTCGAGGGACTGTGAATTGTAGATGAATGGCTATATTTTTTTAGTATGTATTGCATTTTGTATATTGTATACAAAAATAAAGCTTGCTGTAGATGGGGAGGATATTATGAGAACAGAACATGACTTCTTAGGTGAAATGAATGTACCGGACAACGCATATTATGGCGTACAAACGATGCGTGCCATGGAAAATTTCCATATTACAGGGGAACATTTAGATCCGGATTTCATTAAAGCCATGGCAATCGTCAAGAAAGCTTCTGCGTTGGCGAATATGTCAACGGGCCGCCTGGATGTAACGATTGGCAATGCCATCGTTCAAGCTGCCAGTGAAATTATTGCCGGGCAGTGGCTCGACCAGTTCCCAGTAGATCCCATTCAAGGCGGTGCCGGTACCTCTGTAAATATGAACATGAATGAAGTATTGTGTAACCGAGCTTTGGAAATTCTTGGTAAGCCTAAGGGAAGATACGATATTGTATCGCCGAATAACCATGCCAATATGGCGCAGTCTACGAATGATGTATTTCCGACAAGCATTAAAGTTTGCCTTATTATGAAAGGCAAAAAATTAGCAGATGCCTTGCGGGAATTGGAAGAAGGATTGGATGAAAAAGCGGATGAATTTCATGATGTATTAAAAATGGGCCGAACCCATTTGCAGGATGCTGTACCGATTACATTGGGACAGGAAATGGGAGCTTATGCCTCAGCCGTTCATCGCGGCAGAAAACGCATCGAAAAATCGTTGGAAGGTGTTCATGTCATCAATATGGGCGGTACCGCTGTGGGTACTGGACTCAATGCAGAACCAGCCTATATCAAAGCCGTAGCCGCTAAATTATCTGCATTGACAGGCGAAATTTTTGTTACAGCCCGCAACTTGATTGATATGACCAATAACACCGATATTTTTGCAGAAGTTTCGGGCAGCATGAAAGCAACCGCTCTCATGCTGATAAAAATGGCTAACGATTTTCGCCTCATGGCATCCGGTCCGCGCTGTGGTTTGAACGAATTGAAACTACCGGCTCGTCAGCCAGGTTCGTCTATTATGCCTGGGAAAGTAAATCCCGTCATGGCCGAAGTACTGGATCAGACGTGTTATCAAGTGATTGGCAATGACTTAGCCATTAGTATGGGCGTAGAAAACGGCCAGTTCGAACTCAATGTCATGGAACCGGTTATGGCCTTTAACTTATTCCATTCTATGCAGTATTTAACGAATGCTGTTCATGCGTTTAATATGTATTTATTGAAAGGCTTGCAGGCCAACCGAAAATCCTGTAAGAATTGGATTGATCACAGCGTGGGTATCGTAACAGCATTGCTCCCGCATATTGGTTATGAACGGTCATCGTTGCTTGCAAAAGAAGCCTATGCCACAGGACGCCCGATTCGGGATATTATTTTGGAACATGGCTATTTGACGAAAGAACAAATAGATATTATTCTATCTCCGGAAGAAATGACAAAACCAGGGATTGCCGGGAAATCGGTATTAGAACAGGCCGATACATTTCAGCAAAAAATTTCTGGATAAATTATACGATATGTAGAGAAAGAGCAGCCATAAAATGATAATTTTGATTCATTTTATGGCTGCTCTTTTGCTGTGCTGTTCTAAGAAGGGTATCGCTGGCAGTATTATGATTCGTGTTCTTCAAACTTCAAACAAAAAACTTTTAAGAAAAAGGTAGGGTACATGATAGTAAAAAGCGTTATGTTACAAGTTTTTGCTATACACAATACGGAAGGTATTGGGCTATCAGTGCTTTTCGTTCTTTCCAATCGGGCATGACCATCGTCATGACATTATAGAAATGCTGGGAATGATTGGGGTGAATGAGATGGCATAATTCATGAAGCATGACGTGGTCGATAATACGTTCCGGCATAATCGCCAGGTACGTATTCATTGTAATGATTCCTTTATAGGGCATACAGGAACCCCAGCGGGAACGCATAATACGCTGGCGAAGTGAAGGCATTTCGATCGGGTAGTCAGACAATTTGGAAAACATGCGGGTCGCACTGTCAGGAAAGAGCCGTTTGCCCTCTTGCTGCAGCAGTTTATGGTATAATTGTTGACGAATAACGGGTGTATTTTCTATGATTTCCATATATACAGTGTTACCGCTGCGATGGATAGTATTGTGTAATCCTAGGCGAACATCTAAGGTATAGGCTTTGCCTGCCAGATAGATAGTATCGCCATCTTGCAGTGTCAAAAACGGCATCGTTTCTCGGCGTTTTTTCATTTCATCTATGGCATGTAAAATGAAGGCAGCGTTTTTTTGTAAAAATTTTTCTATTTGAGCGATAGGAACTCGTGGAGCTGCAGATACATGGATAGAACTGTCGCTGCGGATGCGGAGATTAATGTTTTTTACGGCTTTACGGGTAAGTGTATACGTAATAAGATGTGTATTTAGTTGTATGGTATAAGAAGATGTATTCATAAAGTCCTCGCTAGTAATCATCATATATAAGCAACGCATCTGATACGGATTGCTATCGTATGTATACTTGCTATATAATAACACTGATTGGATTATACGAAAAAATAGAATAGATTGTCAAAACGATAAGGAGAAAGACAATGATAAATTTTACGGCTATTGATTTTGAGACAGCCAACAAATATGCGAATAGTGCGTGTTCATTGGCAGCAGTTACGATTCAAGACAATACATGTGCCAATGAAGCATATACACTTATTAAGCCGCCATTTATGGTTTTTTCGCCGGACAATGTGCGGATTCACGGCATTACACCGGATCAAGTCGCAGATAAACCCCAATTTGATGTGTTATGGAATGATATACGGCCGCATTTGGAAGGACAGATTCTAGTGGCTCACTATGCCGTATTTGATACACGTGTACTGCGCAGTTTAATAAAAACCTATAATTTACCAGGGATAACGGCTAAATATGCCTGCACTGTAGAAATTTCACGGAAAGTTTGGCCCGATTTGCGTAATCATAAATTAGATACGGTAGCGGGCTTTTTGGGATTTTCTTTTCATCATCATCAAGCATTGGATGATGCGAGGGCTTGTGCGGTTATTGCTTGTAAAGCGGCGGCTAAAGTAGGAGCATCTTCCATGGAAGAATTAATGGATACGTTAGGCTTATCTTTTAAAACACTATAATATACATTTATAATATATCATTTAAGCATATTATGTATACAGCTATACGCCTTTGGGATATAGGCTGACATAGTTTCACAATATGCGTATAATGAAAGAAGCAGAATGTAAACGACGAAAGGGGCTACAAACGATGAAAATTGTATTATTAGAATCACTAGGTATTCGTCAGGAATTACTTGATTCTTATGTAAAACCATTACAGGAAAAAGGCTATGAATTTGCAGCGTATGAACGCAATGATGATGTATCTGTACAAATTGAAGAAGCGAAAGATGCGGATATTCTTGTTATTGCCAATATGCCGTTAAAAGCGGAAGTTATCAATGCCTGCCCTAAATTAAAATACATTGATGTTGCCTTTACCGGTGTAGATCATGTTGCCTTGGATGCAGCGAAAGCAAAGGGAATCAAAGTAAGTAATGCATCAGGCTATTCTACAGTAGCCGTTGCAGAATTAACAATTGCTATGATGCTTGATCTTCTGCGGTATGTGCCGCAAGTCGACGCAGCTTGTCGCGCCGGCGGTACAAAGGCCGGATTTATTGGCAATGAGTTAGAAGGTAAGACCGTTGCGTTAGTAGGAACAGGGGCTATTGGCCATCGTGTTGCCGAACTCGTTCATGCATTTGGAGCAAAAGTTATTGCATATAATGGTTTTTCCCATAAAGAAAACACAGAATTGATTACATATTTGCCGATGAAAGAAATGATGGAACAAGCAGATATCGTATCGCTGCATTGCCCGGTTACAGATAAATCCCGTGGCTTGATTAACGCTGAAACGATTTCCTATATGAAACCGACAGCATTTCTTGTCAACGAAGCCCGCGGTCCCGTTGTGGATTCGCAGGCTTTGGCAGATGCTCTTAACAGCGGTAAAATCGCTGGTGCCGGTATTGACGTATTTGAAAATGAACCGCCTCTGGATACAAATCATCCCCTTCTGCATGCCAAGAATACGATTGTGACGCCGCACGTTGCGTTTGCAACACAGGAATCGATGGAAAAACGGGCTGTCATTGTATTTGATAATATTGATGCATACTTAGCCGGAAATCAGAAAAATATTATTTTATAAGATATAGTATAAGCAAACTTTTTCAAAAAACACACCGTATATTGCATGCGGTGTGTTTTTTAGTATACACAATTTATGTAAATTATGCGATTTTCACAACAACAAAGCAATATCTATGCTAATTAGACAACATTACAATTAGTATATTGTGGAAAACATACTAGTATGGTAGTATGTAGACAATGAAATACTTAAGACAACAATAGAGTCGCAATAGGAGGAGTAATACAATGAGTATGAGAATGACATTTCGTTGGTATGGCGAAAACGACGACAAAATTACATTACAGCAGATTGACCAGATTCCCGGTATGGATGGCATTGTAGGTGCGTTATTTGATATTCCTGTTGGTGAAGTATGGCCGGTAGAACCGCTGCTTCACATCAAAAAAATTGCAGAAGAAAATAACTTGGTATTTAAAGATTTGGAAAGCATCAATGTTCATGAAGATATTAAATTAGGCTTACCAAGTCGTGATAAATATATTGAAAACTATATTACTTCTTTGAAAAATGCTGCTAAAGCCGGCATTCAGATGGTTTGCTACAATTTCATGCCGATTTTCGACTGGACACGTACGGACTTGGCTAAACCGTTATATGATGGCTCTACAGCTCTTGCATATGATTATCATGTTATCGAAGGAAAAACGCCGCAGGACATGGCAAAAGAAATTTTGGATAACAGCAACGGATTTGTTCTTCCAGGCTGGGAACCAGAACGTTTGAAAGAATTGTCTCATTTGTTTGAACAGTATGAAGGCATGGATGAAGATGGACTTCGTAAAAACCTTTCGTATTTCTTAAATGCCATTGTTCCGGTTGCTGAAGAATTAGGCATTAAGATGGCTATTCATCCGGACGATCCACCAAAATCCGTATTTGGCTTGCCGCGTATTGTGAAAAACGAAGAAGATTTAGATAAAATCGCAGCAATGGTTGACAGCCCAAGCAATGGCTTCACGATTTGCACTGGCTCTTTAGGTTCCAACCGTCAGAATGATATTCCGCACATCATTCGTAAGTTTGGCAAAATGAATCGGGTTAACTTCCTCCATGTTCGTAATATCCAAGTTCATGAACCGTGGGTATTCAATGAAGTAGCTCATAAATCGCAGTTTGGCAGCTTGGATATGTATGAAATCATGAAAGCTGCGTATGATATTCATTTCGATGGTCCAATTCGTCCGGACCATGGCCGCATGATTTGGAATGAAGAAGGCCGCCCAGGCTATGGCCTCTATGACCGCGCTCTTGGCGCTAACTATATTTTAGGCTTATGGGATGCTATTAATCGCACTTGCGGTCAATTATAAAATTTATTTTGGGAGGAACACATCATGTTGCATTTAAATCGTCAAGCTATTCAACAGCATGCCGACGAATGGAAACAAGCCGGTATTGCGACATATCAATTTAATGATGCAGCTGTTGCTGCAGAAACGAAAAAAGCCCCGCAGTGGGTACATTTCGGCGGCGGTAATATTTTCCGTGCATTTATTGCCGCACTGCAGCAGCATTTATTAAACAACGGTCAGGCAAAAACGGGTATTATTACAGCCGAAACATATGATGAAGAAGTCATTGAAAAAGTATATCGCCCGTTTGACAACTTGAGCTTAGCCGTTACGATGTATGCTGATGGACGATTTGAAAATGAAGTTATTGGCTCTGTTGTAGATTCTGTTGTATGCCGCTCTGATTTTACGGAAGACTGGAATCGCTTAAAAGAAATCTTTACTAATCCGTCTTTACAGATTGCCAGCTTTACGATTACCGAAAAAGGGTATAAATTGACAAACTATGCAGGCGAATATTTCCCGGCTGTGGCAGAAGATATGAAAAACGGTCCGGAAAAAGCAACAAGCTCTATGGGCTGCATTGCAGCACTTGCTTATGCCCGTTATAAAGCCGGTGCCTATCCGTTCGCATTTTTGAGCATGGATAACTGCTCTCACAATGGCGATAAAATCAAAGCAGCCATGACGACATTTGCTGATGCTTGGGTAAAAAATGGCGTTGCTGACGCTGGTTTTGCGGATTATATCAATAATCCGCAGAAAGTTACATTCCCATGGAGCATGATTGATAAAATTACACCGCGGTCTTCTGCGAAAGTACAGGATTATTTAAAAGGTCTTGGCTTTGAAGATACCGATTTGATTCATACTGAAAAAGGAACGTATGCAGCATTTGTAAATGCTGAAAATGCACAGTACCTCGTTATTGAGGATACATTCCCTAATGGCAGACCTGCTTTGGAAAATTCCGGCGTTATTTTCACAGACAGAGCAACCGTAGATAAAGTAGAACGCATGAAAGTATGCACTTGCCTCAATCCGTTACATACGGCATTGGCTGTATATGGCTGCTTGCTTGGCTATACGTTGATTGCTGATGAAATGAAAGATGCTCAGTTAAAAGGTTTGATTGAAAAAATCGGGTATCAAGAAGGTCTTCCGGTTGTTACGAACCCAGGTGTGTTGGAACCGCAGGCTTTCATCAAAGAAGTATTGGAAGAACGCTTAACAAATAGCAATCTCCCAGATACGCCGCAGCGGATTGCATCGGATACATCTCAGAAGGTAGGCATTCGTTTTGGCGAAACGATTAAAGCTTATGGCAATAAAGCCAAAGAACTGGAATTTATTCCCTTGGCCATCGCTGGCTGGTGCCGGTATTTGTTGGCCGTTGATGACGAAGGAAAGACCTTTGAACCGAGCCCGGATCCATTACTTAAGGATTTACAGGCTGCTTTGCAGGGAATTACCTTGGGTGATGTGGCTTCGGCAAAAGGTAAGTTGAAACCCATCCTTTCCAATGCCGATATTTTTGGCAGTGATTTGTATGCCGTAGGGCTTGGCGAAAAAGTAGAAGGTTACTTTGATGAATTAATTGCGGGTCCTCATGCAGTGTGGAACACATTGGTTAAATATGTAAAATAGAATAAAAAATTTTTCTTATACAGGAGGAATGAAAAATGAAAGCAGTTGTTGTAGAAAAACCAGAAAAAATTGTTATTGTTGAACGAGAAATTCCAGAAATTACAAATAACCAAGTGCTATTAAAAGTTAAAGCAGCTGGCATTTGTGGCTCTGATGTAGGAATTTATCATGGTAAAAATACATTTGCTACTTATCCACGTGTTGTTGGTCATGAATTTGTTGGTGAAATTGTAAAGGTTGGCCGTGACGTAAAAAATGCAGTGATTGGAGATCACGTAGCAATAGATCCCGTAGTTTCTTGTGGAACATGCTATGCTTGTAAGATTAATCGTCATAACGTTTGTAAATCCTTGGAAGTTATGGGGGTACATCGTGATGGAGGGTATCAGGAATATGTTGCTGTTGATCAGGAACAAATAAATCAACTTCCTAAAGATATTCCTTGGGAAATTGCAGCTACTGTAGAACCATTTTCTATTGGTGCTCAAGTAGCTCATAGAGGCCGGTTAACAGGAGATGATACAGTTCTTATTTGTGGCGCTGGTCCAATTGGCTTAATTATTCTTCAAGTTGCTAAAATGAAAGGTGCTAAGGTTGCTATTCTTGATATTGTAGAATCAAGACTAAAAAAGGCAAAAGAAATGGGTGCCGACATGGTTATTAATGGTAAAACTACGGATATCGTTGAAGCAATGAAAAAATTCACGGATTCAGAAGGATTTAATCTTATTTATGAAGCAACTGGAAATGTTAATATTCTTCAAACTTGTATTCAAAAATTGCCAAGTCAAGCCGGTCGAGTTGTAGTTTTAGGTTTTTCGACAGTTGAATTTCCCATTCGGCAAGTTGATATTATGAGTAAAGAATTAGAAATTATTGGCACACGTTTAAATAATCATCGTTTTCCAGAAGTTATTAACTGGTTTAAAGAAGGAAAAGTAGACCCGAAGGCTATTGTTACAAATACATTTCCTTTTACAGAGGCAGATAAAGCTTTTAGGTATAATGATGAACATCCTGAAAGTGTATTAAAAATAGTCCTTACTTTCTAGATAAACTGGTATACTAGTACTCTATGCCCAAAGGAGGTTAAATAGATGTCCTAAATAAATTCTTATCAAATTTCAACAAAAGAACTAGTAAAAGTTGCTGCTAGTGGCTGGCTAGGCACAGCTATGGAGTTTATGGATTTTCAGTTATATTCATTAGCTGCAGCAATTGTTTTTAACGAAATCTTTTTCCCGAATACCGACCCTTCAATGGGTTTAATAATGGCCATGGGAACTTATGGTGCTGGATATGTAGCACGTTTGGTAGGTGCATTTGTATTTGGTCATATTGGTGATAAGATGGGAAGACGAACGGTTTTATTTGTTACCATTACATTGATGGGGCTAGCATCTACCTTGATTGGCTTTTTACCTACTTATCAAGAAGTGGGTGTATTAGCACCTATTGGGTTAGTCATTTTACGTATAATTCAAGGACTGGGAGCTGGTGCTGAAATTAGCGGTGCTGGTGTCATGGTAACAGAATTTTGTGAAAAGAAAAATCGTGGTCTTATTGCTAGTTTAGTTTGTTTAGGAACTTCATCAGGAACATTATTTGCCAACTTGATTTGGACAATTATTCTTATGTTGATGGATAAGCAAGAAGTATTGACTTGGGGTTGGAGAATTCCTTTTTATGCATCATTTATTGTTATGATTGGAGCTATTTTGATTCGGATGTTTGTTAAAGAAAGTCCTGTAATGGCAGCTAAGAAAAAATTATTAGCTGAAGAAAGACAGAAAAAATTATCTGGTGATATTTCTGATACACAACATTATAAAAAAGGTAAAAAGAGTTTTCTTGTTGCTTTGGCTATAAGATTTGGACAAGCTGGCAATTCAGGATTAATGCAAACATACTTAGCTGGTTTTATAGTTACTGTTTTGGCTATGCAAAAAACTGTTGCTACAGAAGCTAATATAATTTCTTCAATTGTTTCTTTTTTAACAATTCCATTTGTAGGTTGGCTAGGAGATAAAATTGGACGCCGTAAAATGTATATGATTTTATCGCTTGCAACCGCTATTTATGCGATTCCAATGATGTTATTATTTGAAACTAAAGATCCTGTTATTTTAACGATTGCAATGGTAATTGGTTTAAACATAGGTGTGCAAGGATTATTTGCTCTCGAAAATGTTACGGTGGCCGAATTATTTGGCGCAAGACGTCGGGTTACAATGGTATCTTTAGCGAAAGAAATAGCTGGATTAATTGCTACAGGATTTGGACCGATTATTGCGGCGGCAGCTGTTACGGCTATGGTTGGCAGCTGGATTCCATTGGCCATTATGATTATTGTCTTTTCTCTTTCAAGTTTCTTAGGAGCATATATTTCTGAAGATACAACGGGCAGAGATCTCAATGAACTTGATGATGCAATGTAATTTTTAAGATAAATGAGTATAATGCACTTGTGTTGTACTCATTTTGTTTTATTTGGATAAAATAAAAGGAGCGACACAATGAGCAAGGTATTAACGATTGGCGAAGCCATGGGGCTTTTAATTGCCACAGAAACAGGCTCGCTGGAGCAAGTTACGCAGTTTTCCCGTCATGTCTGCGGTGCAGAATTAAATTACGCTGTCGGCATGGCACGGCTGGGTAATGATGTATCCTATATTTCTAAAGTAGGCTGCGACCCCTTTGGCAAATGTATTTGCAATTTCCTGAAGGAAAATGGTATCCACGATACGTATGTCTGGACCGATGTAGACCATATGACAGGGTTTCAGATGAAAGAAAAAGTGCTGGAAGGGGACCCAACGGTTGCTAATATCCGCAAACATACAGCCTTTTCTCATTTTCAGCCTAATGATTTAGAAGGCATAGACTGGAATGGCGTAGACCATCTGCATGTCACGGGGATTCCGCTGGCTCTTTCTGAATCATGCCGGGAAACGATTTATACATTGATGAAAAAAGCACACAGCGAAGGCGTACGGATTTCTTTTGACACGAATCTGCGTCCCATGCTGTGGCCTAATCAGGATACGATGGCCCGCGTTATCAACGATGCTGCGCAGTATGCAGACATCGTCATGCCGGGGCTTGGCGAAGGAAAAATCTTGACAGGCCGTGATAATGAAAAGGATATAGCTGCGTACTATTTGCAGCGCGGTATTGGTACGGTAGTCATCAAAATGGGCGGCAGCAACGGGACGTACATTCGAACAGCAGATACAGAATTGTATGTGCCGAGCTATCATATCGACCATATTGTAGACACTGTCGGAGCGGGAGATGGCTTTGCCGTCGGCTTTACGAGCGGCTTGCTGGATGGCTTGACGCTGGAAGATGCAGCCCGCCGCGGAGCAGCCATAGGAGCCATGGCGATTCAGGTTGCCGGAGATAATGAAGGACTGCCGACTCGGGAAGAGTTGGAAGCATTTCAAAATACACATCACTAAGAAATAACAGGGGGAATGAGTCATGGATAAAATAGATGTAGTAAAGAAAATAGAAGAAATCGGCGTCGTAGCGGTTATTCGCGGCAAAAATCCGGAAGAAGCTGTAGCTATGTCGGATGCCTGCATTGCCGGCGGCGTAACGGCTATTGAATTGGCATTCACGACACCGCAGGCACATGAAGCCATTGAAGCATTGAGCAAAAAGTACGCAGATAATCCGGATGTCATCATTGGCGCAGGTACCGTATTGGATGCTGTGACAGCACGCATTGCTATCTTGAGCGGTGCACGGTTTGTCGTATCGCCGGCATTTGATTTGGAAACAGTAAAACTCTGCAATCGGTATCGCATTGCCGTTATGCCGGGCACAACGACACTCAACGGCGTATTACAAGCATTGGAAGCTGGTGCTGACGTAATTAAAATTTTCCCGGGAGAAATCTTGGGCATGAAAGCCATCAAAGCGATTCACGGACCGATTCCGCAGGCACCGCTTATGCCGACAGGCGGCGTCAATGCCGAAAATGCCGGTGACTGGATTAAAGCTGGCTGCGTAGCCGTAGGAGCTGGCGGTGCCTTGACAGGAGGCGGCAAGACGGCGGCAGAAATTACAGAAGCAGCCAAGAAGTTTATTGCTTCTGTCAAAGCAGCTAGATAACAAGGTAACGTTCTAAGATAAATATATAAAGTTCTCTCGTATAAATGAATGTATTCATATGGGAGAACTTTAGTTTTAGTATCCTAACGCAAAAACAGCATAATCCCTGCCATAAAAATACTGCCTGTCATATATTGCAGGTAGTGTTTTTTGTTTAGTGTTGAAATAGCAGATCTATTCAGTTATTCATTTTGCATATATTGTATAAGAAAATAAATTTAAAATATAAGTATGGTATGGTAAAATATGGTATACAATATAAATTGATAAAATAGTGGAGAAATTATGGAACAGATACAATTATTAGAAAAAGAGCCGCGGGAAACCGTTCGAGAGTATGCCTACAGGGTATTGTATCAAAATATTATGACAATGCACTTAATTCCAGGAACAGCTATGTCAGAACAAGAGCTTTCCAATGTATTAGGCGTAAGCCGTACGCCCGTGCGGGAAGCATTTATTCGATTATCCCAAAAAGGGCTGTTGGATATATTGCCGCAGCGAGGGACGTTTGTATCTAAAATTAATACAGATCAATTGTCAGAATTTCGCTTTCTGCGGGTAACATTGGAAAACGCGATTATTAAATTAGCATGTAAAGAATTTCCAGAACCATGGCTGACACGGCTGCAGGCTTGTCTTCATGAACAAACATATTTAGTCGATACTAAATATGCAGAAGCGTTTTTTAAGAGCGACAATATGATGCACAAAATATTATATGCTGGATGCAGTAAATCTCATATTTGGCATATTGTGCAGGATGCCAATGCAGACTATTTGCGCGCTAGAGTACTGAATATAACGGGCGCTAGTGAACAAGTTAAAATGTTATACAGCCAACACTGTGCGATTGTAGAAGCGGTAATGCGGCACGATGAGGTTCGCGGCGTAGCAATTATGACGGAACATATTAATAAGGTTGTAGGCGATGTAGAAGTACTAAAAAAACAATATCCGGATTATTTCAAATAGAAGAAAAAAATAGAATGATTGCAGAAGCGGTTGTATCATACAGCCGCTTTTCTTGTAGAAAAAAATGCTGTAATATATTAGAATAAAAATAAAAAACAAAGAGGTGATGTGTGACATGGAAATGCTGTGTAAGAAAAATGAAGAATCAGCAAAAGAATATGTACGGCGAGTATTGGTACATAACCTTGTTAATATGGGATTGAAGCCGGGAGAAAAAATTATAGAAAAAGAATTATGTGATATATTTCAAATGAGCCGCACTCCCATTCGAGAAGCGATTTTAGAATTGCATAAAGATAGATTAATCGATATTCGACCTAAACAAGGTACGTATATTTCGTTAATTCGTGAAGACTTAGTAGAAGAAGTACGACAATTGCGAGAAGTATTGGAAGCTGAAATTGCACGAATTGCCTGTATTTCTTGCACTCAGGATGATATAGATGTTTTGCGGGAAAACGTTATTATTTGGAAATATTATATAGGAAAAAAACAGGAACGAAAAATTTTTGAGTTAGATAAAAAATTTCATGCTATGTTATATATGATATGCCATAAGAATTATTGGTACGATATTGTGCAATCTGTATCACCGCATTTTGACCGGACAACGGTACTTAGTTTTCAATGTCAACCGCAGGTTCATATTTTACAAGATCATGAACAGATAGTAGATGCCATTGAAAAGAAAGACGCCGAACAGGCATACTGTATTGCTCGCCAGCATTTACAACGATATCACGAAAATATATCCGTTATGAAGCAAACATTTCCAAATTATTTTGAAAAATAGAAATAAAGCAAAGGTAGAAGTCGTCGTACTTCTACTTTTTTTTATGCCTTGTATACCTATTATGATAAAAAATAATAGCAATGTTTTTTATCATATAAATTTAGCACGGCAAAGTGTATTGTTTAGAAAAAACAATAGTGATATAATTCAATCAATGAAATATATTAAAAATAATGAAATACATAACAAGAAGGAGGCTATGAGCAAACAATATGATGTACTGATCATTGGTGCTGGTGTTATTGGCAGTGCTATAGCAAGAGAATTATCGAGGGTAAGCTATTGTTCCTTTAATTTGTTGAACAGGGTTTGACGGCTGATGTTTAAGGTTTTAGCAATTTGGTTTTTTGTAAAGCCCTGGGACAGTAAATCTTGAATAATGAGATGCTCGACAGAATGATGTAATTGTTTCAGATTAATACGCAGCGAGTCTTTGTCAATCAAAGGCTCGTTATTTTTTTGCGTTTGGTCAAATAAATAGTTGTAGGACGTATCGTCGGTTTCACCAAAAATATGATACCGGAACGTAGCGTTATATAATTCACGAATATTTCCCCACCAATGATGATTTTTGAGTGCCCTTTCCAAATTAGGCGAAATAGACACAGTCTGCCCCGTTTCGCGTTTAAGAAAATGTTTGAATAAATAGATAATATCGTCGGGTCGTTCATTCAGCGTAGGAAGATTTAGGGTGAAAGAATTGAGGCGAAAGAACAAATCTCGGCGGAAGCGGCCTTCTTGAACAGCTTGCATAATATTGGCATTGCTGGCTGAAATGATGCGTAAATCCAGGGGAATAACGTAGTCAGAACCGATACGCATGATTTCTTTATTTTCTAATATACGAAGCAGTTTGGATTGAATATTGGCAGACATACTATTGATTTCATCAAGAAAAATAGTGCCATTGTGAGCAAGCTCAAAATAGCCGGCTTTGCCTTCTTTACGGGCTCCCGTAAAGGATCCGCCGACGTAGCCAAACAGTTCGCTTTCCAATAATTCCGGTGGCAGGGCGGCACAATTGACAGCCACAAAAGGACCATTACGTCGGGAACTGGCATTATGGATGCTTTGGGCAAATAATTCTTTGCCCGTGCCGCTTTCTCCTTGAATTAAAATCGGTTCATTGTAGGGGGCGATGGTTTGAGCCGTGTGAATTACGGTTTGCATGTTGCTGTTTATGGTGAGGATATCTTGAAAATGATGCTTGGCAGTCAGCCCGGTTTTAGCTAATTTATAACGAATATTTTTTTCTAACCTTTGCAGCTCGGTTACGTCGCGCAAAATCAATATATGGTGTTGCGTGTGATCTAATTGAAAGGGCGCGGAATTTGCAACCAACGTATACGGCGGCCGCTGCAGAATTTTTTCCTTAAGAGGAAAAGAAATAGCAGATTTTTTTTCCGTATTCGCAAAAATATCTTGAATTGTTTTGGGGGTCTCTGATGTGTTCAGAAATGTTTTGGCCAGCGAATTGATATGTGAAATAGTCCCTTTATCATCATAGAGAATAATTCCTTCATCTACGTGGGATAAAATAGACGTGAGAATACTGAGCTGTTTTCGTTCTTTTTGGTTAAAATCTATCAGTTCATTGGCATATTGGTAGGCAGATAAGATTGCAGATTCACTGGGGCGAATGGGATAAATGGGCATCGAAAGCCGGGGAGCGACTTGCGGCAGCAGCGTACAGCCGACAATGGCAGTATCAGGAGTTATGGGAATTTTATTGACGATCTGCAGCAGTATATCTGGTGTGTCATCAATACTGTAAGGCGGCGATACGATTAATTTTTGACGAATATCTTTGGGACAGGTATTGATATTAAACATAAAATGTTTATTTAAAAGAAGATGAATTTTTTTATATTTTGCCAATGCTTGGCGGATAGTATACAGGGCATCGTTGGTTGAACTGTATAGACATAAAATAGGTATCCTATCCAGCCGATGGGTATCTTGTGCATGAGAGAGAATTTGATGGGAGCCGCTGTTGGTAATGATAATTTTTGTGCCGCTGCGGATTAATGCGCTGGCTTGCGACAGTAAATGAGGAAAGTCAATAATGACAATTTCTGTTTTCAATGAATGGGGAGAAAAGCTGTCTCGATATGTCCATAATGTACGTTCAATAGCGTGCTTAATCGTCGTATCGGCAACGAGAAATGTGATTTTATCCATAAAAAGACCTCCTAAGAAAGAATACATGCACCTTATTATGTAAAGAAGTGTAACAAATTTTTTACATAATGGAAAGGCATATGATGTATGATTTTTTATAAAACAGCATGGTTGTGACGTTTTTGTACTTGGCATACATATTACATATATATTTTCGAAAGCAGCTGGAAGGTACGTGCACACCTAACAATACCAATACAAGTGGATATAGTGTAACTATATAGGAGGTATGAATATGAAAGTGTTAATGACTGGCAATGAAGCTGTAGCAAGAGGCCTATATGAAGCAGGTGTTTCTTTTGCATCAGCCTATCCAGGTACACCGAGTACAGAAATTTTAGAAAATGTTTCCCAGTATAATGAAATTTTTTCTGAATGGGCACCGAATGAAAAAGTAGCCATGGAAGCTGCTATTGGCGCTTCTATCTCTGGGGTGCGTTCGTTTGCTGCAATGAAAATGGTTGGCTTAAATGTTGCAGCAGATCCGATGTATACATTTGCTTATTTGGGTATCAACGGCGGCATGGTATTTGTATCTGCTGATGATCCGGGCATGCATTCTTCCCAAAACGAACAGGACAATCGAAATTATGCAAAAAATATGAAAATAGCTATGTTTGAACCGTCAGATTCCCAAGAAAGTTTGGATATGATTCAAGAAGCGTATCGTGTGAGTGAAGAATATACAGTTCCGGTTATGATGCGAATGACGACGCGTGTTTGTCATTCCAAGAGCTTAGTAACCGAAGGAAGCCGCAAAGACATAAAAGCAAAACCATATGTAAAAGAACGGGATAAAATGGATGCAGTACCGGCTATTTCTAAAATCCGGCGGTATTTTGTGGAAGAACGGGAACAAAAATTAAAAGCTTATGCGGAAATATGCCCGTTTAACGTAGAAGAAATGCATGATACGAAAATCGGTATTATTGCTGCCGGGGCGGCGTATACCTACGCAAAAGAAGCATTGGGAGATTACGCTTCGTATTTGAAATTAGGATTTACGTATCCCTTGCCGATAGAAAAAATTAAAGCCTTTGCAGCAAAAGTAGACACTTTGTATGTTGTAGAAGAACTCGATCCGTTTATGGAAGAAATCATTCATGAAGCCGGGATTTCTTGCCATGGCAAAGACGTAATTCCAAAAATCGATGAGTTAAATCCGAACATCGTAGCGACCGGAATTTTAAATCAAAAAGCAGAAGGCGTCCAGGTTCCGGATACATTATTTGTTCCGCGTCCGCCTGCATTATGTGCCGGCTGTCCGCACCGCGGCTTCTTCTATGAATTAGCTAAACGGAAAGATACGGTCATGGTTGGAGATATTGGCTGTTATGCTTTAGGCGGCGCGGCACCTCTGAGTGCCAAAGACCTGGCAGTTTGCATGGGCAGTGCCTTTGCTGTCAGCCACGGCTTGTGTCATGGTTTTGCCATGAGTGGTCAAAAGAAACGTGTTGTCGGTGTGATGGGTGACTCGACATTTTTCCATACAGGCATTAACTCGCTGACCGAAGTGTCATATAATCAGTCGCCATCTATCTGTGTTATTTTGGATAATCGGATTACCGGCATGACTGGGCATCAGGAAAATCCGGGAACGGGCTATACGATCAAAGGCGAACCGACGACGATGATTGATATTGAAACGGTTGTCCGGGCATTGGGAATTACCAACGTTCGCACAGTCAATCCGCTGGATTTGAAAGCGATGAAAGAAACCTTAGATTGGGCCTTTGCCATTGAAGACGCACCGAGCGTTATTATTACCAAATGGCCGTGCGTACTGAAAAAATTCTCTAAAGAAGATAAAGAAACATTTGATATCAACCGTACACCCTGTGTTGTTGATGCTGACGCCTGCATTGGCTGCAAAAAATGCCTCACCACAGGCTGCCCGGCACTGCGATTTGATAATGAAACGAAAACATCAAGCATTGCGCAGGCAGACTGCGTAGGTTGTACCGTGTGCATGCAGGTTTGCCCAGTGCAGGCCATTGCTAGAAAGGGGGACAAATAAATGTTGGATGTCAAAAGCGTATTGTTTGTCGGTGTAGGCGGACAAGGAACGATATTAGCAAGTAAAATCCTTACGATTGGATTAATTGAAAATGGATATGACGTGAAAATGTCGGAAGTACACGGCATGAGTCAGCGCGGCGGCAGTGTCAGCACGCAGGTGCGATTTGGTTCTAAAGTATATTCTCCTATTATTGGAGAAGGCGCAGCCGATATCCTCGTATCCTTTGAAGAAATGGAAGCGGCTCGGTATGCCAAATTTCTTAAGAAAGAGGGCAAAATGGTTGTAAATACCAGCCGAATTCCTTCCATGCCGATTTTATCCGGCGCTTGTCAATATCCGGAAGGTATTATGGATGCCTTGAAAAAACAAGTGCCCGTTATGGCATTGGATGCGACCCAGATTGCTTCGGATTTGGGAAATCCCAAAAGTGCCAATGTCGTTTTGCTTGGCGCATTAATTCAGGCGATGGATTTACATGATATAGATTGGAAGGCTATTATTGCAAAAACAGTAAAGAAAAACTTTGTAGATATTAATATACAAGCTTTTGAAGCCGGAATGGCTGCTATATAAGATAATATATACGCTCTATCACTTTATATACCTTTTGTGGACATTGCTGCCGGGTTTGTAGACGCGGCCCGGCAGTTACGTTCCGCAAACTTATGACAATGTTGCTGCCGGATATATAGAGCCAGCCTCTATGCGGGGGATGCGGTAGTTACCACACAAAGGAGGCACATAGTATGTCATCATTAACATCGTTTCCGGAACGCATTTTAGGCAGTAACTCTCGATATGCCGATTTAGCTGGCATGACCGCTGAAGAATGGAAAGCGGCTACGCGATTCAGTGGCATTGATTTAGGCTGGGTTATTATGTGTGTTGGTATGTCACTGGGAGCAGGCATTGTTTTTTTGCCAATTCAAGTGGGATTATCGGGACTGCTTATCTTTTTATTGGTAGCCCTGGTTGGCTATCCGATTGCCTATCAGCATCAAAAATTGTATTTGAATGTATTGGCAGAAGCACCGGTTTGTGAGGATTTTGTCGGAATTATTTCAGGATACCTAGGAAAAAACTGGGGATTTTTGCTGGGCATATTGTATTTTGTGTTTACAACTATTTTGATTTTCCTCTATTCGACAGCCCTGACGAATGACAGTGCTTCTTTTCTCGTTACGTTTGGCGTAACGGAAACTCCGCTGTCAGAAAATATGTTTTACGGTTTGTCTATTATTACATTTCTCGTATTAATAGCGTCCCAAGGGGAAAAGCTGCTTATGAAAGTATCGTCCGGTATGGTATTTACGAAAGCCATGGTCATTGCTGCCTTGGGAATCATGATGTTCCCCCATTGGGATATGGCAAATATTCTGATTCCGTCCGATGCTATTTATGTTATTAAACACTTTATCATTATGCTGCCTTTTATCGCGATGTCGATTGAGTTTTTTGTAGGTCTGGGACCGGTTGTCATTTATTTCCGCTCTTACACGGACAATAAAGTAGCTGCCCAATACCGTGCAATGCGTGTATATAACATGGCATATTTGTTTTTGGTAGGATTGGTTGTGTTTTATACGATTTCATTTAACCTGGCAATTGATCATGAACAAGCTGTTCATGCTTACACGGCAAATATTTCGGCGTTGGCGTTGGCAGCCCAGCATATGGATGGCGCCCTCATCAAAGTGTTAAACTTGATTTTAAATATATTTGCTGTCGTGACAGCGTACTTTGCTATGTTTTTGAGCTTTCGCGATGCTTGTATCGGTATTGTTGTCCAACGTATTGAAACGGTTTGTCCCGGAAGATAAGATTAATCGCCGCATCATTCGATATGGTATCAGCGTGTTTTGCATTTTGTTGTGCTGGGGTATTATTGTCGTCAATGCGCCGGTTCTGAGCTTTACACCTATTTTAGGATCGTTGATTGGCATTATTGCCTGTTTCCTGCCGACTTGGCTGGTATTAAAACTGGATATTTTTAAAAAGTATAGAACGTGGCAGTTGATTCCAATTGTTATCATGGGCATTGTTTTATTTATATCTCCGTTTATTTCATTACTTTAATCATCATAAGACATATTATCGTAACTAAAGGAGTGATTTACGATGGCATCACAAGAAATGTATCGGCTCGGTTCCCAGAGCTCCGTTATTCGTGAACTTTTTACATATGGACAAGAACAAGCGAAGATTGTCGGCAAAGACAATGTATTTGACTTTAGTATTGGCAATCCGACTGTGCCGGCGCCGGCATGTATTAAAGAAGCGATTGAAGATATATTGGCTACTCGTGAATCTGCCGCAATTCATGGGTATACAGCAGCTGCCGGTGATTTAGCAGTGCGGCAAAGGTTAGCGGATTATATGAATAAGACGTATGGCGCCGACGTTGGAGCAAATCATTTTTATATGACTTGCGGTGCCGCCGCTTCTTTTACAATTACGCTGAAAGCACTGACGGAACAGCCCGATGATGAAGTAATATTGATTGCGCCGTTTTTTCCGGAGTACACCGTATTTGTTGCCAATGCCGGTGCCAAGCAAGTAATTTTGCCACCGGATACGGAACATTTTCAAGTATCTTTGGATGCATTAGAACAGGCGATTACGCCGCATACCCGGGCGGTGATTATCAATTCACCGAATAATCCGTCAGGTGTTGTATATTCGGCAGATACATATAAAAAAGTGGCAGCACTGCTGACAAAAAAATCAGCAGAAATAGGGCATCCGATTTATATTATTTCGGATGAGCCCTATCGGGAAATTGTATATGACGGACTACCTATTTTATACGTGCCGGCATTTTATAAAGACACGATTATTTGTTATTCATACAGTAAATCATTGAGTCTTCCCGGCGAACGTATTGGATATATTTTGGTTCCGCCATGTGTTGCAGAAGCAGATACACTGTATAAAGCAGTTTGCGGTGCCGGTCGGTCCATGGGATTTGTCTGCGCTCCCCATTTGTTTCAAGATGTTATTTTAAAATGCTTGGGCAAAACATCGGATATGAATATCTATGATGCCAATCGTAAGCTGTTGTATAATGGACTCAAAGAAATGGGATATGACTGTGTATATCCAAGCGGTGCGTTTTATCTTTTTGTCAAATCACCGGAAGCAGATGCCAAGGCTTTTTCTGAAAAGGCTAAAATGTTAAATCTGTTGATTGTACCTGCTGACAGTTTTGGCTGTCCGGGATATGTACGCGTATCATATTGTGTCGAGCCAAATATGATAAAACGGTCTTTTGGAGCATTTAAAACACTGATAGAACAATACAAATAATATAAAGAAAGAAGGGCTAATGATGACTGTTTATGATGAGTACCAAACTAAATTGTGTACACCGGAAGTGGCAGTACATCTTGTACGGGATGGCGATTGGGTTGATTATAGTCAAACTTGTTCCTTTCCTACAGACTTGGATGCGGCATTGGCAAAACGGCGTGATGAACTGCAGAATATTAATGTACGCAATGCAATTTCTTGTCGGCCCGTTCAAATTGTAGAACAAGATCTGCAAGGAAAAACATTCACGTATAATTTGTGGCACTGTTCTGGCTTGGACCGGAAATACTTAGATGCAGGACGAGCATTTCATTCCCCTATGATTTTCCGCAACTGCAGTTCGTACTATACGCGCGGCTATGCATCGGTTAATGTGGCGATGATTACGGTAGCCCCGATGGATGCACATGGAAACTTTAATTATGGCCTGACGAATTGCTGCCAGCAGGCTATGCTGGATGCAGCAGATACGATTATTTTGGAAGTAAATAAAGAAATGCCGGTCATTTACGGAATGGAAAGTGATCATATTCATATATCCGATGTTGACTGCGTCGTAGAAAGTCAAGCCCCATTATGTACCGCTCCCAATCGGGCAGCCAGTGATATTGACCGGCAGATAGCGCAGAATATTTTCCCGTATCTCCACGATGGCATGACATTGCAGCTTGGTATTGGCGGTATGCCCAATGCACTGGGTGTACTCATTGCTGAGTCTGATTTAAAAGACTTGGGTATGCATACGGAGTTGATGAGTGACGGCTATTTGGATTTATATAAAGCAGGAAAAATTACGAATAAAAAGAAAAAACTGCAAAAAGGAAAAGGTGTCTTTTCCATTTGTCTTGGTTCGAAAGAGTTGTATGAATTTTTGGACCATAACCAGGATATTTTGTCAGCTCCGATGCAGTATGTTAATAATCCAGAAACGATTCGCCAACTAGATGACTTTGTTTCTATTAATGGCTGCATAGCGATGGATTTGTATGGACAAGTTTGTTCAGAATCTGCCGGCACACGGCAAATCAGCGGTACTGGCGGACAACTGGACTTTGTGACTGGGGCATATATGGCAGAACATGGCAAAGCATTTTTGGCTATGCCGTCGATGCATGTCGATAAACAAGGTGTCCGTCATTCACATATCCTGCCTAAGTTTACAGAAGGGGATATTATTACGACACCCCGGACGCAGGCACCGTATATGGTAACAGAATACGGCGTGGCGAATTTATCCGGTTTATCGACTTGGCAGCGAGCAGAAGCAATTATTCGTATTGCCCATCCTGATTTTAGAGAAGAACTAATCAAAGCAGCTGAAGATCAACGCATTTGGCGGCGGAGCAACAAGCGATAGTTTTCTTGATGGCGGGCTGTCAAAAGGGGATTAGCGTTGACAGCTCACGCATTCAGAGAAATACAGATGTATCGTGTAGATAGAAAGGATGGAGGCGATGTTTCATACACAACGACAGATACGCTGGATATATTTAGTAGTAAGTGTCATGTTATTGCTTTGTTTGGGATTGATTTATGCCTGGTCCATCTTTCGTGTTCCCTTAGAAAGTGAATTTGGCTGGTCAAAAGCAGAAACGTCCATTACATTTTCTATTTCCATGATGATGTTTTGTCTTGGCGGTGTACTATCGGGAATGCTGACAGCGCGACGGGGCGTGCGTGTTACGTTAGTATTGTGTGCGCTTGCCTTAGCAGCAGGGTTTATCGGTGCGTCTACAATACATTCCTTATGGGGCATATATGCGACATATGGCGGATTAGCCGGTTTAGGCGCAGGCCTTGGATATAATGCGGCTGTTAGCACGGCTGTCAAATGGTTTCCTGATAAACAAGGATTGATATCGGGTATATCATTAATGGGATTTGGCTTTGGTGCGATGCTGCTGGGAACGATAGGAGCCCATTGCATCGTGATGGTTGGCTGGCGGATGACCTTTTTGCTTATTGGAATAGCCTTTGGCGTGATTATGTTGGTTGGAGCATTTTTTCTGCGACCTGTGCAGCCTTTGTTTTTGCAGCAAATGCAGCATTCGATGAGCCGTCGTGCCATGTGCGTAGAAGATATAGATTTTCGTCAAATGATGCGAAGAAAAAATTTTTGGTTCTATGTTTGCTGGGCAGCAGCTCTTGGAGCCGGTGGCCTGGCAGTCATTAATATTTCGGCATCCTATGCAAGTGGATTTTTGGGAGGTGATTTAACAGAGGCGGCAGCCATTGCAGGGGTCGTATCGGTTGCCAATGGGATAGGACGCGTAGTATTTGGTCAACTGTTTGACAGTAAAGGATACAAGACGACCATGCTGAGTGTCAGTTTGATATTCTTGTTGGCAGGTATAGCCTTAGTAGGCGCAGAATATACGGGTCAGCTGCCCGTTCTTGCTATAGGCTTTGTTCTTATTGGCCTTTCGTATGGCGGTGTTACGCCTACGAATTCTGCCTATACAGCGTATTTTTTTGGACAGACACACTATGCTCTTAATTTCAGTATTACCAATTTAAACCTAATTGCAGCTTCCTATGTAGGGCCTATGTGTGCCAGCGGTGCACCGATAACCGCATTTCTGATTATGATTGGATTCGCTGTAGCTGGTATTGGTTTGTCTTTTGTCATCAAAACTCCTTCGTAACAACTGTATAAAAATGCGCTGTTATGGTGTATGGGCTGCCTGAATGGAAGCGATACAACATAGCAGCTTATTTTTTTATGTAAGACATACTTGCATCACAGAAAAAGTTTGCGTACAATACAGATAAATAAGGCAAAATTTGAAGGGAGATGGGATGATGAATAACATGATAAAAGAACTCGTTGAGGGATATGGGCAAAAGCTCATTGATATGCGACGCTATTTACATGCGCATCCGGAACTATCGTTTCAGGAAACGCAAACAGCTGCATGGATTAGACAGCATCTGCAAGCAGCAGGGATTCCCACACTAACAGGTATTCACGGTAACAGTACGGTGGGGTATCTAAAAGGCAAGCAGCCAGGACCGGCCATTGGATTTCGGGCAGATATAGATGCCTTGGGTCTTACTGAAGAAAATGACTTGCCGTATAAAAGCCAACATGATGGTGTCATGCATGCCTGCGGACATGACGCGCATACGGCTGTACTAATGGCCATGGCAGAAATCCTGGCACAGCATCAAGAGTTGATTCATGGTACGATTTACTTTATTTTTCAGCAAGCAGAAGAATATCTGCCTGGCGGTGCCACTGGGCTTGTTGAAGATGGGTTGATGGATAGGCTGGATTATATCTTTGGCTGGCATGTCGGGGCAATGGATACGGTTGGTACGGCAGATATTTCAGCAGGCGTTCGCACGGCGGCGGTAGGTACGTATGATTTAAAAATCACCGGTAAAGGTGGACATGGCGGCTCGCCCCATCAATGCAATAATCCGATTATTCCCGCTGCAGAATTAGTTAGTGCCATTAATTTGATTCCGGCTTTAAAATGTGATCCCTTGGCAAATTGTACGGTATCAGTCAGCAATTTGATTTGCGGCGTTGCCGGCGTGGATAATGTATTGCCGGAAACCGTCGTGATGGGTGGCAACATTCGCAGTTTGCAGACCGATGTACGAGATGCGGCTATGGCAGAAATTAAACGGTTGGCCAAATCAATCAGTGCAGCGCATCAATGTCAGTGTGACGTACATTTGGTATATGGCTATCCAGCCTTGGATGTGGATGAAACGTGTGCTGCTATTATGCAGCAAGCAGCCCGCGAAGTAGGATTGACAATCCTACAGAAACGGCCTAGTTTGGGAGCTGAAGATTTTGCATATTATAGTCAGAAAAAGCCTGCCGGTTATGCCCATTTAGGAATGGCCGATCCCATAGGGGCGCATGCACCTACGCCGCATCATAATCCTTGTTTTTATATTGATGATAAAAAAGGATTGCCATTGGCATTACAATTTATATTGACTACGTATTTGATAGCTGTAAAGACAGTACATAGCTAATATAAAGCAGCAATTTCGGCATACCTATTTCTTGACAATCTATGTAAAATAGGCTACACTAACTACAAATAAATAAACAGGGAGCTGATGAAATCGGCTGAGAGGAAGCTTATAGCTTCGACCTATAACCTGATTTGGATAATGCCAACGTAGGATAATATACACAGACTATCAGCAGAGGCGGTTATCCGGCCTCTGTTTTTTATTATATAGTCAATTGGATAGCATAACCATGTGAGTGAGCGAGAGTTCATGAAGGGGTACACCACCGCGGGTGTAGTTCCTTTGTGAACTCTTTTTTAGTAGGAGGTGTAATGCGATGATTACTGTTAAAATCAATGGACAGCAGGTCCAATGGGAACAGCCGATGACGATACAGCAATACTTACAGACACAGAATCATTCGACAGATCGTGTTGCTGTAGAACAAAATGGACGCATTGTTCCTAAAAGTACTTATGCTGAGCAACAAATCAAAGATGGCGATACCTTAGAGGTCGTATCGTTTGTAGGAGGAGGCTGATATACGATGCCGACACAAGAAGAAATATATGAAGCCCTGTGCAAACGCCATGGCAAAGCCGTTCAGGACAAGCTGTCACAAGCCAAGGTAGCTATTGCCGGTTTAGGCGGTTTGGGCTCCAATATAGCGATTGCTTTAGCGCGGATTGGTGTAGGCCAGTTGCACCTTGTTGATTTTGATCGCGTGGATTTGACCAATCTCAACAGACAACATTATTTTATTCGTCATTTGGGACAGTACAAGACAGACGCACTGAAAGAACAAATCTTGCAAATTAATCCCTATATTCATGTTGTTACAGATTGTTTGAAAATTACAGCAGATAAGGTGCCGGCATTATTTGCAGATGCCGATATTATTTGTGAAGCTTTTGACGTGCCGGAAAATAAGGCGATGCTGGTAAATGCCGTATTGGAATATTTGCCGGATACGTGGCTCCTTTCGGGAAATGGCATGGCTGGATATGGGCAAAGCAATGCCATAACAACACGACAGATATTGCCGAAGTTTTATCTTTGTGGTGACAATGTCAGCGGCAATGATACCAAATCGCTTATGGCACCGCGAGTAGCGATTTGTGCAGCCCATGAAGCCAATATGGCAGCCGAATTAATTATTGAGCATATAGGAAAAGAGGAATAACGATGACTTGGAAATTAGGAAACCATGAATTTCAATCCCGTTTTATTTTAGGTTCAGGAAAATATTCATTGACATTAATTAAAGCAGCCGTAGAAAATGCCCAGGCTGATATTGTTACCTTGGCGCTGCGCCGTGTCAATGATGGCGGCATGGCGAATATTTTGGATTATATTCCGGAACACGTTACGCTGCTGCCCAATACCTCAGGAGCAAGAAATGCGGAAGAAGCTGTTCGCATTGCCCATTTATCGCGTGAATTATGCCATAGTGATTTGGTAAAGATTGAAATCATGCGCGACAGCAAATATTTGCTTCCTGATAATTCCGAAACGATTAAAGCAACGGAAATTCTTGCTAAAGAAGGCTTTACAGTTTTACCGTATATGTATCCGGATTTGAATGTAGCTCGTGATTTAGCCAATGCCGGAGCCGCAGCGATTATGCCGTTAGGTGCGCCTATTGGTACGAATAAAGGACTTTGTACGAAAGAATTTATTCAAATTTTGATTGATGAAATGGATTTGCCGATTATTGTGGATGCCGGTATTGGCAGACCGTCGCAGGCTTGCGAAGCGATGGAAATGGGTGCCGCAGCTATTATGGCCAATACGGCAATTGCAACGGCCGGTGATGTACCGCGTATGGCTGAAGCATTTAAGCTAGCTATTGAAGCCGGACATTTAGCCTATACGGCAAAATTAGGGCGTGTTCAAGATAAAGGAGCCGCTTCTTCACCGCTTACAGGATATTTGCGTGATTAAGGAGGAATATATCATGAGTCAAGATGAACACGTAAATGAGAGCATCATCAGTGCCGAAGCGAAAGCGTTTTTGGAAAAAAAGAATCGATCAGATCATATGAAATATATGCCGGATATGGAAGTGTTGAAGAGCGATATATTAGATAAAGTAATCCATGATATGGATACATATGACTACGATTCCTATACGGCACAAGATGTACGGCGTGCCCTGCAGCATGACCGCAAAACACCGGAAGATTTTCGGGCGTTGCTTTCGCCGGCCGCCTTGCCGTTTTTGGAAGAAATTGCCCAGCAGGCAAAGATCGAAAAAGAAAAACATTTTGGCAATTCCGTATGTTTATTTACACCAATTTACATTGCAAATTATTGTGAAAATTTCTGCATTTACTGTGGATTTAACCGGTATAATCATATCCGGCGGGCACAGCTGACCTATGATGAAATTGATAAAGAAATGGAAGCAATTGCCAAAACAGGCCTGCAGGAAATCCTGATTTTGACTGGTGAAAGCCGACAGAAATCGACAGTAGAATATATTGGCGAAGCCTGCAAAATTGCGAGAAAACATTTCCGCATTATTGGGTTGGAAGTATATCCCATGAACAGCGAAGATTATGCGTATTTGCATGAATGCGGCGCTGATTACGTAACCGTATTTCAGGAAACATATCATTCCGATAAGTATGAAACGCTGCATTTGGCAGGACATAAACGGATATTCCCATATCGTTTTTATGCACAAGAACGAGCTCTTAAAGGCGGTATGCGCGGTGTAGGTTTTGCTGCGTTGCTGGGACTGGATGATTTCCGTAAAGATGCCTTGGCAACGGGCATGCATGCCTATTATTTACAGAAAAAATATCCGCAGGCAGAAATTGCCTTTTCTTGCCCGCGTCTTCGCCCGATTATCAATAACGATAAAATCAATCCGATGGACGTTCATGAAGCACAATTGCTGCAGGTTGTCTGTGCATATCGGCTGTTTATGCCATTTGCCAGCATTACCGTATCGACTCGTGAATGTGCTCGCGTTCGCGACAGCCTTGTACAGATTGCGGCAACGAAGATATCTGCTGGTGTCAGCACGGGGATTGGTGAACATTGTGCCGAATCAGAAGATAAAGGGGACGCGCAGTTTGAAATTTCGGATACGCGCTCTGTCGATGATGTATACCAAAGCTTGCTGAAACATGATTTACAGCCGGTGATGGCAGAATATATTTATGTTTGATTAACTCCTTATTCCTTATATACCTTAATATATACCATATAAAAAGAACCTCTTTGTATCCGCTTTGATACGAAGAGGTTCTTTGATGTGTTCGTTAATCGGCAGGAACATATACGGTTAAAAACGAAGGAAGAATTTCCAATTCCAATGGAAATGCCGGGCCTTCATCGCCATCCATGTTGGTAGAAAGCAGTTGGTCATCGGCTAATGAAATTTTAGCATGCGTAAACGTTGATAACGTCATATATTCACAGCTCAAAGGCGTACCGGCAAGAAATTCCGGGACTAATTTGATGAGATCTAAATACGTAAAATCTTTAAAAACGGCTAGCCAAATTTTACCGTCATCGACACGTGCTTGCGGTGCAATATTGCGAAAACTGCCGACAGAATTGGTCAGCATCGCAACGATAAGGGGAGAGCGGTAAATCATTTGGCCTTCATCCGTTTCTATTTTGAAAAGTGATGTTTGGTGATTTTGCAATGCTTTGATTCCTGTGAGAAAGTAGGCTAACGGCCCAAGTCTTGTCTTTTGTTCAATCGATACATGCCCAACCGCTTCGGGCATAATACCGGCGGCAACGGTATTGACGAAATAGCGATCATTGGCACGGGCAATGTCAACATGCGTGGTTTTGCAGTGTTTCAGCATGGCAATGGCAGCTTCCGGATGCAAGGGGATACGTAAGGCACGGGCTAAATCATTGACCGTACCTAACGGAATAAAACCGAATTGAATCGGTGCGTTTGCCTGGGCCAGCCCGTTGATCGTTTCATTCAGTGTGCCATCACCGCCCATACAGAATACGGAATGATATCCTTTCAAGGCAGCTTCTTTTGCCCAAGCGGTTGCATCACCGGCTTTACCGGTTTGGCGCAGTTCCACATCGTCAAACATCGTTTCCAGTTGTGCTTTTAAGGCATCTTTATGATATTTTGCTCGTTCTCGGCCTGCTGTCGGATTGACAATCAACATACATCGGTTCACAATACCAGTCTCCTTATACATACCTTATACTATGATGAAATATGGTGAGTAATATTTATTATAGCATTGTCCGTATCAAACGAAAAGAGAAGATATGAGATTGAATACTGTTTTGTCAGACTATTTTATACATGATAAGATGATGAATGCGATAAACTATGGTATAGTAAAAGAAATATAACGTAAGGAGGGATGGCAATGTATTTTGATGCATCTGCGTATCCGTATGCATCGCGTCGAGAAGTTGTGTATAGTCGGCGCGGCATGGTTTGTACGTCGCAGGCCTTAGCAGCCCAAGCCGGTTTGGATATACTCAAAAAAGGCGGCAACGCAGTGGATGCTGCACTGGCAACAGCGATTAGCTTAGTTGTATTGGAACCGACCAGTAATGGACTAGGCAGTGATGCTTTTGCGTTGATTTGGATGAAAGACAAGTTATACGGTATTAATGGCAGCGGCTGGTCTCCGGCAAAATTATCTAGAGAAATAGTGGCTGCAGCTGGGCATACAACGGTACCGGATCGCGGCTGGATTCCCGTTATGGTGCCGGGAGCACCGGCGGCGTGGGCAGCGATTCATCAGCGATTTGGGCGATTGCCGTTTGCGGATTTATTTGAAGCAGCTATCGGATATGCAGAACAGGGGTATGCCGTGCAGCCTACAGTAGCAGCGCAGCTGGAAGAAAGTTGGCATGATTTTGCAGCGTATCAAAATGAAAAGGCTTTCGCCGGCTTATTTTCCACGTTTTTTCCGAAAGGTCGAGCTCATCGTATCGGAGAAATCATGCATCTGCCCGATCATGCTAAGTCCTTACGTCTTTTGCGTGACAGTCACTGCCAGGCTCTGTATACAGGAGAACTTGCGCAGGCTGTCGAGGATTGGGCGAAGGAAACAGGCGGATATATTCGTAAAGAGGATATGGCAGCGTATACGGCGCAGTGGGTGGAACCTATTCATACCAATTACCGCGGCTATGATGTATGGGAAATACCGCCGAATGGTCATGGATTGGTTGTCTTAATGGCTTTAGATATTGCCAAAGGTTTTCCCTTTACACAGCGAGATACGGTCGAATCATTTCATCGCCAGATTGAAGCCATGAAACTGGCGTTTACTGATGGCAAAACATATATTGCCGATCCACGCTATATGAAAACAGATATAGCATATTGGCTTTCACCGCAGTATGCCGATGAACGGCGGCGGTTGATTGGCGAACAGGCATTGCTGCCCAAACCGGTAGATGCCAATAATGGCGGTACCGTATATCTATGTACGGCTGATGCGGAAGGAAATATGGTTTCGTATATTCAAAGTAATTTTAACGGGTTTGGGTCAGGCATTGTGGTACCGGGGTATGGCATGGCACTGAATAATCGAGGCAATAATTTTAGTATGAATCCCGACAGCGATAATTGCATAGCACCTCGTAAAAAATCATATCATACGATTATACCGGGATTTTTGACGAAAGATGGCAAGGCTGTCGGTCCTTTTGGCGTTATGGGCGGATTTATGCAGCCCCAGGGACAGATGCAGATCCTGATGAATACCATTGACTACCACCTCAATCCGCAGGCTGCCTTGGATGCGCCGCGTTGGCAATGGATCGGTGCCAAGACGATAGAAGTAGAACCTTCTGTGCCGCAGATTGTCATAGACGGATTGCGAGCCAAGGGTCATAGGATTATCGTAAATCCCAACATCATGGCATATGGCCGCGGTCAGATTATTTGGCGCAATGAAGAAGGCACATTGATGGGTGCAACAGAACCACGTGCCGATGGCACTGTTGCGGCATGGTAGAAAAAAGCAATAAACACATAAAAAAGCAGCATCTGTTATGAAGCTGCTTTTTTATGTATCCAAGAGTATACTTACTTTTTTAGTATAGATATTGTAAAAATATTATTGCAGTGATAAAATTTTATTAAGCCGAGAAAAGGGGGCATACAGTCATGAATATATTGGATTCATATATACCGATAGTATCATTTCTTGGCAATGCATTAGGGGAGCATTGTGAAGTTGTCTTGCATGATGTCACCAAACCAGAACAATCGATTGTAGCCATTGCGAATGGTCATTTGAGTGGTCGCCACGTAGGCGGCCCGTTGACGGATTTTACATTGGGATTGCTGCAGCAAGCTAAAAAAAAGCCTGTTCAGTATGTGACTAATTATCAAGGAAAAGGCAGTACAGGCCATATATTTCGTTCTTCATCGTATTTTATTAAAGATGCAGCCGGCGTCATTGTGGGTGTACTGTGCTTGAATTATGATATTCAGCCGTATTTGGAAGCGCGGCATATGTTGGATACTGAAATTTTAAAGGGATTACAGTTAGAACATAAACCGATAGTTCATTCGGAAATTACTGAAGAACCTGTATTTGAGAACCTGTATAATACGGCTGAAGATACAATTAGCAGTATGATTTCCAAACGCTTGCAGGCCTATCCGGTAGAAGCAAAACGATTGTCTGTAGAAGAACGCATGCAAATTACTAAAAAACTGGATGATGATGGACTTTTCTTGCTTAAAGGTGGTATTTCTGCATTAGCCTTGATGCTGGATGTATCAGAGCCAACGATATATCGGTATTTGAGCCGTATTCGTAATGAGTAATGTAATGAATGATGTATTATTTTGGTAGGGAGAAGTGATGACAATGACTCATGCAGCATGGAAAATGATGATTGAAATTATGAAGCAGGATGTTATCCCGGCTACAGGATGTACCGAGCCCGTATCTATTGCATTTGCGGCGGCGACGGCTGCTCGTCATCTTGGCGAACCGGTACAATCTATTGATGCGCGAGTATCTGCTAATTTAATGAAAAATGGTATGGGTGTCATGGTTCCCGGCACGGGACGTCCAGGACTGCATATTGCGGCAGCTGTAGGGGCCTTTGGTGGAGATCCGGATAAAGGACTTCAAGTGTTATCCGGTATATCGCAAGATATCGTAGACCAGGGCGCAGCCATGGTGGATGCCGGTAAAGTTACGGTCCAGATTGCTAAAGAAGTACCGTATGTGTTATATTCGGAAGCGACTGTAAAAGGAACAGCCCATACAGTAACGGTCTGCGTGGCTAATTCCCATACGCACGTTATTTCGATAGAAAAAGATGGCCAGTCTGTATTTAAAGCAGTCGAAACGGGTAGTGACGATGGGCAGAATAAAATTGCTTTTTTACAGTCGCTATGTATTGCAGATATTGTGGATTTTGCCGAACATGTACCGATAGAAGACGTGGCGTTTATGAAAGAGGCAGAAGTTTTAAACGATCGGTTGTCTAAAGAAGGATTGACGGGAAAATATGGCCTGCATATTGCAGCCTCATTGGCCAAACAGCAGGAAAGCGGCTTAATAGGGAAAGATTTACAGACACAAGTATTAATTCGTACGGTTAGTGCTGCCGATGCGCGGATGGGCGGTGCGCCATTTCCGGCCATGACAAATTCCGGTTCGGGCAATCAAGGAATTTCAGCGACGCAGCCGGTAGTCGTTATTGCGGATTATGTTAAGGCTTCGGCAGAAGAGAGACTGCGGGCGATTGTGTTGTCACACATGACAGCGATTTATGCTCATGCGTTTTTGCCGAAATTGTCAGCATTTTGCGCAACTGTTACAGCTTCCATGGGTGCGGCAGCCGGCATGGCCTGGCTTATGGATAAAGGCCATGCCGTCGAAACAATCAGCCGGGCTATATGCAGCATGACAGGCGAAGCCATAGGCATGGTATGCGATGGCGCTGCCAACAGTTGTGCCATGAAAGTCGCAACGGCCTGCACTTCAGCATTTCGGGCTGTTTTGCTGGCGCTCGAAGGAACGCGCGTAGGCGGCAATGACGGGTTGGTATCGTTTGATGTCAATGAATGCATTCGCAATGTAGGCTGCCTAGCCTGCCAGGGCATGCAGCAGACAGATGATGAAGTGCTTCAGATTATGCTTCATAAAAACCAGGAAAATGGCTAAGCTGCGCGTGGTGCAGGTATCGCTGTTGTTTTGATGCACCGCTTGTTTTATCATATTGGGTTGTAGTTTGTAGTTTGTAGTTTGTAGTTTGTAGTTTGTAGTTTGTAGTTTGTAATAAAATAGCCCCCGCATGTTACCTTTAGAATGCTAACATATGGGGGCTTTGTGAGTGTGTGAAGACTGCTGCGTGCAGTCTTTTTTTGTTATTCTATCACAGTGACCGTATCGGCCAATTCTTTTTCAAACTTAACGCGGTGCGCCGGCGTATATAATCCGGGCATGCCGCCGGTATGCAGGAGAATGAGCTGACTCCCCAGCTTGATTTTCTTTTCTTTAATCATATCAAGCACGCCGGCAAACATTTTTCCAGTATAGCAGGGGTCGAGAAGAAGGCCTTCATGGCGAGCCATCATGCAGATGGCATGGCGGACCTGTTTGTCCGGTTCATTGTACCCTTTGCGGATATAGCCTGTTTCAATATGCATGTCGCTGTCGTCAAATGTAAATCCATAGGCTTCTTTGGCCTGCAGAAAATAGTGATGCAGTTTGTCTTTGTCCAAAGGCATAATGGCGATGCCCGTCAGTTTCAGGCTGGAATGAATGGCTTTTAAGCCGCAGTACAGTCCTAAATACGTCCCCATACTGCCGACTGCCGTATATACAGTCGCGCCGTTGATTTGATGTTCCTGCGCCTGCGCGTCCAGTTCTTTGGCGCAGTCATAATAGCCCAGCATGCCGGTCACATCACTGCCGCCCATGGGAATGAAATAGATGCGTTCTCCTTTTTGCAGTTCTTGTTCCATGACGCGTTTAACCGTTTCTGTCAACTGGGTGTCTTTGTCACGGCCGTCATTTTTTTTGACGATGACACGGGCGCCGAATAATCCGTCCAAGAGCAGGTTGCCGCTTAGTTCACCGTCATAGTCATCTACTGTCACGATGATGCACTTCAGACCGTATTTTGCAGCAGCGGCAGCCGTTAACCGGCCATGATTGGTCTGAATGCCGCCGACCGTGATAATCGTCGTAGCTTGTTCGTTCAGTGCTTCAAACATGAGATATTCCAGTTTGCGCAGCTTGTTGCCGCCTCCGCCCAATGGAGTCAGGTCATCACGCTTGATGTACATTTCACGAAATAATTCCTGCGAAAGACCCGGCAGGTATTGAAGCGGCGTCGGCTGCGGTTCCAAGAGTGTCAGTTTTGGCTTTAATGTATCCATTATATATACCTCCTTTTATGTATTCTCATCGTATCATATTTGCGGCTGTTTTGATAGGACAAAAAAATGCAAAAAAAATGGGGCTCCCACGCATGACAAAATGCTGCAGGGCCCGAAGGCAGGGAAGGCGATATATAGAATGGCAAGGACTTCGCGGCGGTGAGGAAGGGGTCCACGTGTCCATGTCAATGGTTTAGAGATTAGGAATGACAACAACCATAATATGAGAAATGACAAAGTAAGAAGCGGCGCCAATGACGGCAGTGCAGGGAATCGTCATCACCCAGGCCGTTACCATTTGGCGGGCGACGCTCCAATGTACGGCTTTGACACGCTGGGCAGAGCCTACGCCCATAATCGAGCCGGAAACAACATGTGTCGTTGATACAGGAAGATGCAGGAGTGTTGCCGAAAAAATAACGACGGCTGAGTTAAGGTCTGCCGCAAATCCATGAATCGAATGCATTTTAAAAATTTTGCCGCCGACCGTACGGATGATTTTCCAGCCGCCCACGCTGGTACCCAGCGCCATGGCTAACGCACAGAGTATTTTGACAAGTGTCGGCACTTCCATAGTTTGAATGAAACCGCCGGAAACCAGTGCCAGCGTAATGATGCCCATCGATTTTTGCGCATCGTTGGATCCATGAGAAAAGGCCATCAACGCAGCGGAAAGAATTTGCAGCCGATTGGCAGTCATATTTACTTTGGCAGGCTTAAAACTGTGACAAATCACGAAAAGCAGCTTCATGATGATATATCCAATGATAATTGCGGAAATCGGAGAAAGAATAAGGAAGAGGAAAATTTTAATAATGCCCCAATCGTTCAGTGCTGCCGCGCCAACTGAAAAAGCAACGGCGCCAATCATGCCGCCAATCAGTGCGTGGGAAGAACTGGAAGGCATACCGAACCACCAAGTAATCAGGTTCCAAACAATGGCTCCGGTCAAGCCGGCAATAATGACTAATTCATTAATCATAGCGGGCGACGTAACGATATCGCCGCCGATGGTTTTGGCAACGCCGGTCGAAATCATGGCGCCGATAAAATTCAGTACAGCCGTACCAATAATGGCCAAGCCGGGACGGATAGCGCGCGTAGATACACATGTCGCAATCGCGTTGGCTGTATCATGAAACCCATTGATAAAGTCAAATGCCAGAGCCAGAACAATGACGAGAATAATTAACGGCGTATCAAGCATATTTCATTGTCACCTCTTTTATTACGTTGCCAAGCTGTTCTACTGCGTCAGAAGTATCTTCCAGCGTACCTAAAATATCTTTCCTGCGAATGACGTCGAGAAGAGGCTGGTCTCCTTGGAAGATACGGGATATTTCACGGCGATAAATGTTATCGACATCTGTTTCAATTTTGCTTAGGCGATTGGCCCGTTCCATGAGTTCTGTTTCATTTTTATCGATATTTTTTAGCAGAGAAAAAATCGTAGTCAATTCCTGTCCCATGATTTCTAGCTGTTCCGTAATTTGTTCTGCAGCCGGTGTGGATTTGTCGAGATGATACAGGCTGACGCGCATGAGAGAGCCATGGAGCTGGTCAATGCAGTCTTCAAGATGACAGGTCAATTTGTAGAAATCTTCTCTGTCAATCGGCGTAATGAAGACACGACACAGTTTCATGATAATATCTTGATTAATCTTATCTGATGTGTGTTCTAGTTTTACGACCTCCTTAATATATAAATGAATACTTGTGACGTCTTTCATGACTTCTTTGGCAATGACGGCACCGCGATGAAAATTTTCAGCGTTATTCATTAAATAATCAAAAAACTCTTCATGTTTGTTACTAATACTGAACATGTATCTGGATTACCTCCTCATTGAATATGGCTTTAGTATAGAAAATATACTTCAGTATTAGGCAAAAACAATGTAAAGATTGTGTAAAATTATAGCAGATGCAGGGCAGATATAAAGCAACTTTTTGTTCTTTTTAGATGGATATTGACAGAAAAGGCGTATGCCTTATAATTGAATATATAAAGACAGTGGTGTCTTAATGAAGGGCATCATTGTCTTTATTTGTTTAACGCTATATTTTCTAATGAGGTGAGGGACTATCATGAATCCATCTACGACGCAGCAGACAGCCCATCCTGTCGATGAAATGCTGCCTATTTCCAAGCTGTTTGCGTATGGCTTGCAGCATGTATTGGCAATGTATGCCGGTGCTGTAGCCGTGCCGATTATCATTGCTCAGGCCATGCATCTGTCGCCTGCTGAACTGATTCATTTAATTAATGCGGATTTGTTTACTTGCGGTATTGCTACGTTAATTCAAACCTTGGGATTTTGGAAAGTCGGTGCGCGCATTCCTATGATTCAGGGGGTTACGTTTGCCGCTGTTACGCCGATGATATTGATTGGCGTAGAACATGGGATTACAGCTATTTACGGAGCCATTATTGTTGCCGGCTTGATTACGTTTTTGATTGCCCCGTATTTTAGTAAGTTGATTCGGTTTTTTCCTCCTGTTGTTACGGGGACGATTATTACGATTATTGGTATTACCCTGTTGCCGGTCGCTGTCCGCTGGATTGGCGGCGGTAATCAAGCTTCGCCGGATTTTGCCAGTCCGATGCATTTATTCTTGGCAGGCGTGACATTGTGCATCATTATTTTGATGTATCGATACGGTCGTGCCGGTTCCGGATTTTTGAGTAATATATCCGTTCTCATTGGATTAATCGGAGGAACACTGGTAGCGATTTCATTGGGCCAAGTTGACTTTTCGGAAGTAGGAAAAGCGGCATGGTTTGGTGTAGTTACGCCCCTTTCTTTTGGGTATCCTGCATTTGATATAGGCTCGATTGTATCCATGGTGATTGTTATGATTGTCTGCATGGTCGAAACGACGGGTGACTGCATTGCCATTGGGGATATCGTAGGGCGGCCTATTAATCAGGATAAATTGGCACGATGCCTGCGTGCTGACGGCTTATCCACGATGATTGGCGGTATTTTTAACAGTTTCCCCTATACGGCATTTGCACAAAACGTAGGCCTGATTGCCGTTACGCGCGTCAAGAGCCGTTTTGTTGTTGCCGCTTCCGGCGTCATTTTGATTGTATTGGGATTGTTCCCTAAAATGGCTGCTATTGTTGCCTGCATTCCGAATTCCGTGTTGGGCGGCGCCGGTATAGCTATGTTTGGCATGATTATCGCCAGCGGTGTTCGAGCATTGACGAAAGTGGAATTTGAAGGGAATTCCAATCTGATGATTGTGGCTGTCAGCATTGGTATTAGTATGATTACGCTGACGATTCCGAATTTCTTTCAACATTTTCCAGATTCAGCTAAAATTGTACTGCAAAGCGGTATCACACTGGGAAGTATTACGGCTGTTGTTTTAAATTTAATTTTCAATGGAATAGGACATCATGATCATGGAATTAAAGAGGATGAAACATAATATACGAGTCTGGTTTATTGGCTGCATGAGTATCACATGCTTGCTGACCGGCAATGTCTTGGCGGCGGAGACGACGGGAGCACCGTCGGAATTACCGATGAAACCGGCCAATTTTACAGCAGCCACGGTTACCATTACGCCGCAGGCTGCACCGCCAAAAGACACGGCAGCACAGTCAAATCGTACTATGGCGTCAGCGACACCGCCTCAGCAAGATGAAACGGCACAGGAAACTAAAATTGGCGTGAATTTGGCAAGTCGTATTTTGACGGTATATCAGGGAAATACCAAGACCGCTATGTATTCTGTAGGTGTAGGAAAACCGTCAACGCCAACGCCGGTAGGTTATTATTCCGTGCAAAATAAAGAGGTCAATCCAACATGGGTAGATCCGGGAGATCCGAGCGTGCAGATTGGTTCCGGACCGGATAATCCGTTGGGATACCGCTGGATTGGGTTTAATGGTACATATGGTATTCATGGCACGAACCAACCAGCTTCTGTTGGCTATTATGTATCGAATGGTTGCATCCGTATGCATGAAGAAGATGTTGAAGCTGTGTATAATCAGGTATCCGTAGGAACGCCTGTTACAGTATACTATGACCGCATTGTCATCGACAGTGATACCGATCATACTGTATCCTATTATATTTATCCCGATGGCTATGGCTGGCAGAATGTGACAGTGCAGAATGTAAAAAACGCCCTTCATGGGTATGGTGTAGAAGACTTTGCCGATGCTAATAGTATTTATGCTAAAATCACCGCATCAGACGGACAGCCTACGTACGTAGCTAAAGCGTATGATTTAATCGTCAATGGCGAAAAACTATCCAAGCGGGCGCTAAAAAAGGACGGCGTTACCTATTTACCGGCTGTTGCCGTAGCAACAGCTTTAAAGATGGATTTGCATTGGAACAGCAAACAGCGTACATTGACGAGCCCCTATGGCAGAGCCTTTGGCGTAAATAAAAGTGATGTAATTTACGTTGATGCTGATGATGCACAATCTCTGTTTCACATAACCGGCATGCTGACTCCGGCCTTGACGTATGTTGTTACTTCGCTGGCAGCAAGCCAGCCCATACCGGATACGACGACTAAAGTTACCATTTCGACGACATATGGGCCTGAAAATGGATAGATAAAAAAGCAGAAACGAATAGGCGTTTCTGCTTTTTATTTGTTCTGTACTGCGAATAGGTATATAATAAGCACGATACACATACGTAGAATAAGGAGTATGAGGAGAGAATGACAAACTATATTCGCAGTATAGCTGCTGCATGTCTTAGTTGGGCAGCCTTATGGATATCAGGCATTTGTTTTGCCCAAGTTACAGTGGATCAAATTGCCGTTGGTGGTGTTAGTCCGGGATGTACCATTGATTATGTAGAAGGCGTATACGGACAGCCGACGGCCTCAGAACATGTGACCTCTGATACAGGCGTCAATTACATAGAATATAACTATGAAAATCATTTGCTTGTAGGTTTTCGGGAAAGTGATGCAACCACTGTTTATGTAACTTGTACCAGCGATAATTTATCGACGCCCGATGGTGTGGCCGTGGGTATGACAGCAGATGTTTTAAATAATACATATGGACAGGCAGACCATTTATATAATTACAATGATAAATCATTGTATGAATATGATGATGTTAATGGCAACTGCTTATCCTTTGATGTGCAAAATTTTTATATTGTGAGTGTTAATGTACGGGCGGCTCAGTAATATCTGATTATATCTGTGCCAGCGCATAAAAAAAGAAGGTATCTCATAGAGATGCCTTCTTTTTTGCTTATATAGCACGAAGTATTAATCGTTTCCTAACACGCCTTCTAAGAAAGAAGCTGTATCGCCTAAATAATCAGCCGGATAACTTTCGATATCGCCTTTGTCGCAGTGTGCTGCAAATTCTGGATCAATCGGAAGTTTTGCCGTATGAGGAATTTCATATTTTTGTGCCGATGCTTCCACATGGCTAGGCCCAAAAATTTCATGTTTTTCATGACAGTTTGGACATTCGAAATAGCTCATATTTTCGATTAAGCCCAAAACAGGAACATGCATGATTTCGGACATTTTTAACGCTTTTTCCACAATTAAAGAAACGAGTTCCTGCGGGGACGTAATAACGAGAATGCCGTCTACAGGCAAAGACTGGAATACTGTCAGCGGTACATCACCGGTTCCTGGAGGCATATCGACAAACATGTAATCAATATCGCCCCACATAACATCTGTCCAAAATTGCTTTACAGCGCCTGCGATGACCGGACCACGCCATACAACCGGTGCAGCAGCGTCTTCCAATAATAAGTTCATGGACATGACTTCAATACCTGTTTTTGTTTTTACGGGAAGAATGCCAGTTTCATCCCCTGTGGCACGATCGGTAATGCCAAATACTTTTGGAATAGACGGGCCTGTAATATCTGCATCCAAAATAGCCGTTTTAAAACCGCGGCGGCGCATTTGTACAGCCATTAGTGACGTGACAAGGGATTTGCCGACCCCGCCTTTGCCGCTGACAACCGCGATGACGTGTTTTACATGCGTACCTGCATGAGGTGGCGCTTGCAGGTTTTGCGGTTCAGTGCGGCTGCTGCAATTGCTGCCGCAGCTGGAACAGTCATGTGTACAATTTTCACTCATAAATATCAATCTCCTTTTGGATTATTTTTTCCGGCATGACAGCACGTATGGTGACAGCAAGAGCCGGCATGTTCACAAAGTTTTATATGGCCGCCTTCAATAAGAAGACGTTTTCCATGGACGAGGGCATCGGCTAATTTATGCCGGGCCGTATCATAAATACCCGTTACGGTCGTACGTGAAACATTGATTTGAGCGGCGCATTGTTCTTGTGTCAGACCGACTAAATCGATAAGACGGATGACTTCGTATTCGTCGATGTGCATGATGACAACAGCCGCATCCTGAGAACAGCCTGAAGGCGCAAACTCATCGGACGTTGGCAACGAACAGACACGGCGGCAGCGCGGCGGTCTCGGCATGGAAATCCCCCCTTTATGATGAATTCAGCTATTATTATAAGATTGTAGATGACATATGTCAATAAAATAAAGCGGCTAAGACGTAGCAGTTGCAGGATGTGTTTCTTCGTATTTTTTTCGCTTGCGGACAAAGGTTGAAGGTGTAATGCCCAAGGCGTGGGCTGCATCTCGCACATTGCCGCATTGTTGGTAAGCCGCTGTTAAGTATTGATATTCCATATGAGCTAGTGTGTCTTGTAAGTCAACCGGGAGCTGTATCGCTGCTTCGTCTTTCTGCTGGCGTGTATCCGGATGGGCTGGGCTGGAAATAATAATCGGCTGGCTTTGATGAAGTAAATGTAAATCTTCCGGACAGATTTCATCACTGGAACTAATAATAATGGCTCGTTCGACAATGTTTTTTAATTCACGAATATTGCCGGGCCAATTATATTCGTTGAGAAGCTGAATGGAAATATCGGAAAAATACTTTTTAAAGCTATATTTTTGATTGAGCTTAGTTAAGAAAGATAAGGCTAATGGCGTAATATCTTTTTTGCGGAGTCGCAGTGGCGGAATCGAAATGGGGAAAACCGTTAATCGGTAATATAAATCCTCACGAAATTCGCTTTTTTTTACCATTTATTCTAGGTTGCGGTTGGTAGCAGCGATAACCCGAACATTGATTTTTATTGGCTTCGTGCCGCCAATACGCATGATTTCTTGTTCCTGTAGTGCTCGCAGCAGTTTTACCTGCATGTCTTTGGGCAGTTCCCCGATTTCATCTAAAAATAGCGTCCCTTTGTTTGCTAATTCAAATAAACCGATTTTTCCGGATCGATTGGCCCCCGTAAAAGCCCCGCTTTCATAGCCAAACAATTCACTTTCAATTAAGCTTTCCGGAATGGCGCCACAGTTGACTTTGATAAAACTATTTTTGATACGGTGGCTGTGTTGATAAATATAGCGGGCCATCACTTCTTTGCCGACACCAGTTTCGCCTAACAATATAACCGTTGTGTCCATAGGTGCTACTCGATTGGCTAGCAAGATTGCAGCGAGTGTCGTTTCATCTTTGGCAATGACTTCTTGTTCTGATTCGGGATTTTGAATATGTGCCAATTCCAAACGCAACCGTTCCATAGCATCTGTTTTTTCTTGGACAATTTCTTTTAAATTATAGATTTCTGTTAAATCGCGAACATTGGTAACAATCATAATCAGTGTGCCGTTTTTATCAAAAATAGGGGAGCTGGTTACGAGTGCTTCTTTTCCAGATTTAAACCGTTGCTGCAGTGTGACCGGTTTTTTAGTGCGGGCGACAATCAGACTGCCGGACTGAGAAATGAGTTTCCCTTTTACCAAATCTGCCATGTTTTTTCCCAGGACTTCTTCACTTTTTAACCCTGTGATGTCTTCATACGCATGATTAATACGCAGCACATTGGCATTTTTATCGGTAATAAAAATACCGTCAAACGAATGCTCAATAATCGCGCTGAGACGTTCGGCTGCTTCGGCTATGGTAGAAAAGATTTCTTTTGTGTGTACCATTGTAGTATCCCCCTTCCTTTTAAGATGATTACATACTGAATATATTTCTATTACAGTAAAAGTATCCTATGTAATAAAGGCAATGTCAAGATAGATGTCCTATTTCTATAGAAATCATCGGCTCTTGTCATTGCCTTGTGGACAGTGCATGGATTAGTCGAGTATTCTGCGTTCATATGAATTGGCAATGTGTAACATGCGGCGGTATTTTTGAATGACGCGCCGCGAAATAGGGATGCCAAACTGCTGTGTCAAGAGTACTGTCAGCTGAGAGTCGCTGTAGGGTTTTCGACGGTTTTCTTGGCGAATCAAACGCTTTAAGGATGTTTTTACGGCATCTTTGGATAGATTTTTGTCCCCATGGTGCAGGGGGCTTTGAAATAATGATTTAAACGAAATGGTCCGCCAGGGAGTTTGTACATATTTGTCTTTGATGGAACGGCTGATAGTAGAAATGTGCAGCCCTGTTTTTTGGGAAATATCTTTGAGCGTCATGGGACGCAGGGCATGATGCGCTTGTACATAGCTGTACTGCCAGTTCCAAATTGCGTCAGTCAATACAGTCAGCGTTTTCCGGCGGCGTTCAATATTGTGAAGCATCATATAACACCGTGTATATTTTTCTTTAAAATACGATTTTATATCCGGATCTGTCGCTGAGTGCATCATATGCGTGTAGTAATCGCTTAGGGAATACGATGTAATCCATGAATCATTGAGATGGATTTCATAGTCGCCGGTTTCCGTAAAACGAATGATGACATCGGGTACGACGTAGGAATCGACGGTGTCAAACAGTCCCTTGAGCGGCGTCGGTTCCAGGCGTTTAATCAGGCGCACGACGGGCAGCAGTTTGCTTTTGGAACTATGAAGCGCACTGCAAATCGCATTGATGCGCCCGTTTCCGACATCATCCAAATGATGGCAAATGATTTTTTTGGCTAACGGCGTTAGTTTGTTTTTGCGGGCCAGCTGCAGCAGCAGACATTCCTGCAGCGACGCGGCGCAGATACCGGCAGGATTGAGCTGCTGCAAAATCTGCAGACAGTCTGCAAACAGTCCCGGCGGCAGTGGAAATTTGCAGGATAATTCTTCTTCTGTCACTGTCAAATAGCCGTTGTCATCCACGCATTGTGCCAAATAGGTCAGCAAGGCCCAGACAGGACGGCTGTATTGGCTTGGGTTTAGTTGTTCTAGAATAAAATTTTTAATGCGGTCTTTTTCCGGTGCGGCGACAAAATTGAGAAATTCAGATGCGCCGTCCTGCGAGGAGACAGGATGATAATCCATAAAAGGATTTTCTTCTGATTCCTTTTGCAGCATGTCGCGCAGGTCTTCCGCAGACATAGATAAAATCTGCAGTGATTGAATCTGATTGGCTGAAAGTTTTTGCAGTTGTTCCTGCGAAAGGGAAATATGAGCATCCATTGCCATAATGCAACAGCTACCTTATCAGTTCCAACAAAGCGGTATATTGTGTTTTGCCGGAAGAATTTTTGGGAATGGTATCTATGTGGCGGATTGTAAACCAGCTGGGATGAAGCGATGTTTTTTTAGCCAGGAAATCTTCTAACGAAGAAATGTCGGTTTCCGGAGCTGTTGTAAAAATCCATAAATCATCATCATGGCCCGTTGCGGCAAAATCACCAGTTGTAAACGTATTCTTGAAAAGCTGTTCTATTTCGTCCATGTTTACGCGTTTGCCCATGATTTTGACGAAGCGTTTTTTGCGGCCTGTAATATAATAAAATCCATCTTCATCGACGTAAGCGATATCGCCCGTCAAAAGGCGGCCGTGGCGTTCGTCGCCGCGTGCCAGGTCTTCGGCGCATTGGGCATAGCCCAAGGTAACATTAGGCCCTTCATAGCATAATTCACCGGGAATGTTTGGCTTTGTAATTTCCGTATGTTCATCTTCCATGATATGGAAGATGCCGCCGGGGATCGCAATGCCGATACTGCCGATTTTTTTCAGGCAGTCTGCAGGCGGCAGTGCCATGCGAAGCGGTGTTTTAAAACGCATAGAAACGTCACTGCAGGAACAGAACATTAGCTATGAGATTTTTTCGGAAGTGCTGCCTAATCCAGGGTTCCGGGAAGTACAAAAAGGAGCGGCTGCAGCCAAAGCAATGCAGGCGCAGTTTGTGATAGCTGTCGGTGGCGGCAGCGTTATAGACTGTGCAAAAGGAATTGCCTTTGCGGCCTGCAATGAAGGCTTTTTAGGAGAATATATTAAAAGACGGAAACAAGGCGTCACGGCATTGCCGATTGTTGCTATACCGACAACATGCGGAACCGGGAGTGAATGTACGCCCTTTGCAGTATTGACGGATGAAGAAATGCATGATAAACGGGCGTTATATACACGAAATATTTTACCGTCTTTGGCTATTATTGACCCCAGTACGATGACAGGCATGCCAGTACATGTTTTGGCAGCCGTAGCGTTTGATGCATTGTGTCATCATATGGAAGCCTATTTATCCAGTGCGTGCAGTCCGATGACAGAAATGCAGTCATTGTATGGCATGCAGCTTTTTAACCGGTATGCGCGGCAAATTTCGTCGGGGATGACGCCAGCGGCTTGGGAAGGATTGGCCTTATGCAGTACATTAGGCGGTATGAGTATTGCTTTATCCGGCGTTACGGCTCCGCATGGTTTGGAACATCCGCTGAGCGGTCTGCGTAATGTGACGCATGGACGGGGCCTAGCGGTTTTGACGCCGATTATTTTTTCCCGTTCTATTGATGCGGCACCACAACGATTTGCGAGTATTTCTAACCAATTAGGAGGCAGAGACGAACGAGATCTAGTCCCTATACTGCAGTCGTTTATTGCATTATGGGAACTGCCGACGACGCTGGCGCAGGAAGGCGCGCAAGATACTGATATTCCCTGGTTGGTTAAAAACGCGATGCGCTCTTCGCGAGGAGCGATTATGTCACATCCTAAGGTATTTTCTAAAGAAGAAATACAACAGATATATGAGTCTTGTATGTAATTAGTTATAATAAAACACAAGGGCTATCGTAGACAGCCCTTGTGTTTTATAAAATGCCAATTTGACAGGATTTCATTGCTTGTAATGCATTAATATGGCTTTCTGGCGTGACGCCGGCACAACAGCGGCTATCTACGCAAATTTCCTTTTCCGGATAAAAGGCTTTGAGCAGCATCGCATTAGAAATAACGCAAATATCTGTACATACGCCCATCAGAACGATGCGATCATATGCTGCAGCTTCCGGTACTAGTTCCGTGCATCCAAATGTGTTTTTTTCTAGTATCGTTGCAAATAACGTATACGGAAGCAGCTGTTTGCAAATCTGCCAGCCTTTCGTATCTTTTATACAGTGCGGTACAGGCAGCTTTTTGCCTTCTTGTGTCTGTAAATACTGGTCATCATGCGTATCTTGTGTAAAGATAATGTCCGTTTGAATCTCTGTGTTTTTCTTGCTGGCCATGATTTTTTCTTCTATTAGAGGAATAATCCCTTGGGCTTCCTGCGTGCCCAAGGGACCGCTAATAAAATCATTTTGCATGTCAATAATGACGTAAGCCTGAGTCATCGTATACACCTCGTTATTTGGCTTGCTCTTTTAATTCACGAACGTAAGTGGGTACATCATGACAGGTCATGAGTCCGGACATTAAAGCGACACCGGTAATGGGAACATCATGTAGTTCCGTTACCGTTTGTGGTGAAATACCGCCTAATGCATATACAGGAATAGATACAGCATTGCAGATATCTTTTACCGTTTGCGGCTGAATAGGTGGCAAAGTTTTTTTGCAGGCCGTAGGAAATACATGGCTGGCCATAATATACGTAGCTCCCAGTTCTTCTGCCCGTTTGGCTTCTTCCGGAGTATGAACGGATACGCCTAAGGTTGTCATATAATAGAGCAGCGAAGAATGTGTTTCCAAATAGCTCAGAGAGCATTGAAAACGAGGTACATGGAGCCGAATGGCGGCTTTGCCGAAATGATGAAGAATACACGTTTTGTCGTGGATATTGCATAATCGCAAGGCCCGTTTTGCGTAATTCGTGTAATCTTCTTCGGACAGGTTTTTTTCACGAAGGACGATGAAATCTACATCAGAGGAAGCAATTTGTTCCAGCTGATCCCAATAATTCGTCGTGGCAAGTTCGTGATTGGTAATTGCAGCTACTTTTAACACGATAATATCACCTGATTACATAATATTGTATTATAACAAGAATAAATCTATATATATAACTATACAGTAATCTCATAACCTAGTCAATGATACTGTATTAAAAATAAGGAATATCTTTTATATTTATAAGCACATTATAACAAATGGAATACGCTTTATAAATAAAATACGCCTAATAAGTATATTCTTTATCACATTCAATGGTTTGAAAGAATAAATGAAAATGCTCAAAACGCATACATAAAAATCATGCAAAAAATCCTGCCAGTGGATTGGTCTGACAGGATTTTTGCATGGTTTTATGGTTAGGATTACATAGAGAGATACAAATAAAAAAAGCCACATGAAGAAAACTACACCCATGGTGGTGTACCCCTTCATGCGGCCTTTACGGTCTCACTCTACATACTATTATAGAATAAATAAGAAACTTGTCAATATGATGTAACGATTCTTATGAAAATGCTAAAAAGGGAGAAATGACAAGCAGAATCCCCGTGATGATAATAATATCGAGAGCGATGCCTTTATATTGGTGTAAAAAGGGAACTTTATATACTAAATATGCTGGAATTAAACAGCCAATCAGACCAAATATCGGGCTGGAAATAGACGTAAAACTGAGAACTGGAACGTTGAGAACGATGGCACCCCACGATACGAGAACGGCAAAGATAAGAATGCCGTATTTGACAAACATCATGGAAATACGATTTTCTGGAAGAATGCGGCGCAGAATATTAAGGGCAATACCCTGACAAGATTCGCGAAAGCCCAGAAAAACGCTGAAATATGCGGTCATAACAGCAAAAATATTAAGAAGAAGACTAAATATTTTTAAACTGTTGCCATTACTTCCTTGTGCAACCATTGCCAAAGCCGAGATATTTTGTGCATACGCAGCAACGGCATCATCGTGACTCATAGAAAATGTAAACGATACGGCGTAGAAAAAGACGGATACAAAAAGAATGGCATAGGCAATATTCATAGCGCGCATGGCTTTATAGCGGGCAACATGAATCGATGCATTGTGGGTACGATAGGAAATGACCATAGGGCTCAATGTTTGGATAAATAAGATCGATGTCAGTGTAAATGGAAGCATGACGATAGCTTGTTTGATTAAATAACCCGGTGAGGGAATAATGCTGATGTTGGCAAAATTCCAATGAGGAATCATGAGCAGGCCTAGACAGATGACGACACCTAATTTTAAAAGTACCATGAGCGTGGACACTTTGAATAAGACCTTTTCTCCTTGAGACGAAATGGCTACGAGGATACAAATAACAGCTAATCCATAAAACGGACTCTGAGATAGTAAGGTATCTGTTGCGCCGAAAGACTGTAAAAATGAGGCACTGTCGTTGGTTAATGCTGTTGAATACACAAAGACCCAGATAATCATCATGAGAAAATAAAGAATGCCGAGAAAAAATCCCCAGTTTTTTCCTAAATATGCGGCAATTACGTTAGGATAATCTTCGCTTTTGGGTGCGGCGGCCAAGGTGTTGACAAAAAGCCGTTGAAATAAGTACATAGCTGGATATCCGAGAATGGATGAGAGCAAGAAGACCCATAAACCGACCAGTCCGACTTGCACCGGTAAAAAGACAATGCCTGCACCGATGGACATGCCGATACTCATAATAATCCAGCCCCAATCCGTGCTGTCAAAGCGAGTGGCTTGTTTCCACTCGGCCGTAGTCATGCCGGCCTGTTGTGCCAGCGATTCTGTTTTCATATGTATATTACCTACTGTATATATATGATGAAAATATAACAAAAAAATAAATCCAGTAGTTTGGGACCATCGTATCATACATTTCAAAGAGAAACAACCATAAAATGTCTATTCATAGAAGACAAAACGATGAGCGCACATGACAGGTAAAAATAATAATGGCAGGGGAAATAATAGAGTATTTTTGTAAAACATAACGATAAATCCAAATAAAATATAAAGTTTTGGTGATAAAAACAATGATGCAATATATTGAAAAAAAATTTTTTTTTTGGTATTCTTGGGAGAAAAAAGATGAAGTAATAAGGAGGACGAAGTGATGGAATACGAATCGATGGAATCATTAATAGTTTGCCGTAATTTGTTACAGATACCGCTTTTGCAGGCTGTAAACCGATATATGCAAACGAATGAAGAAAAGGAAATCCCTTACATTATTCATCAGCTAGTACAATACGCAGAAACATATGGTATGGGCGGTAATATTTGGCATCAATTTTTATTGCGCACCTTATGCGATGGTGAAAATACAGCGGCAGTGACCATAGAACAGACGGGAACCTATGGGGCGGGGCTGCAAATCGCCTTGACGATGGATATGAAAATCTTGTGGCCCTATCTGCATAGTACGGCGGGAGCGTTGTTTGATTGTGCTTTTTTAGATGCGTATATGCCATCTCATCTGCAGCAAGATACATGTTTGCAAGCCTTAGCGCAGGCAATAGAATCCTGTCAGACTCCGGATGAAGGCGCAGAAACATTACTACGCCATTATGTGCAGTATGGCCGCGGTAAATTGGCGCGGTATATGGCATTTCGCATTAATTCGCAGAACAAGCTTGTTGGCATTGAAGAATTTCCGCACTTGGAATGGGATGATTTGATTAGTTATCAGGCTCAAAAAGAAAAATTATTGCAAAACACGGTGAATTTTGTTGCAAATCGAGGTGCGAATAATGTACTGCTTACCGGTTCGCGGGGAACGGGTAAGTCTACAGCGGTCAAATCCCTCGTTTGGCAGTATCATGACCAAGGACTTCGTTTGTTGCAGATTGAACGGGGACAATTAGCGGTACTTCCGGGAATAATGGAAAAACTCAGCCTGATTAAGAGCAAGAAATTTATTATCTTTTTAGATGACTTATCGTTTGATGAAGACGAAAAAGAATATAAATATCTCAAATCCGCGATTGACGGCGGGGTTACACCGCAGCCGGATAACGTGCTCATTTATGCGACATCCAATCGGCGGCATTTGCTGAAAGAAACGTGGAAAGACAGGAATGATGAAATGGATGAAGTATATCGCGATGACAGCACGAATGAATCCATTTCCTTGTCAGACCGCTTTGGTTTAATTATTCATTATGCGGCACCAACGCAGGATGAATATTTGGCGATTATTGATCATGAACTGAAAAAAGCAGGCATTGTACTCGACAAAAAAGAATTGCGGATTTTGGGTGTGCGCTGGGAAATGGAACATTCAGGCCGCAATGGCCGCATTGCGCAACAATTTGTAAAATGGTATCTTGGCAATAAGAAATAAAAGAAAAAAAAGTAAATAAAGTAAATTAAAAAACGTTTAACCTGAATTTTTTACGAATATATCGAAAAAAGATGTTGACAAACGCGGATACTTTTTGTAGAATGTGTTCAAGCTTTTCGAAAGGACCAAAATAAAAAGGCCGATGAAAGGCAAATATAAAAATCTGATGATGGGAAAGAGTAATTGGTTCAAGTCAATTCTCAGAGAACTGATGGCAGGTGTGAATCAGTAGTTGCGAACGAATGAAAATCATCCCGGAAGAGAAGTGCTGAAGTATCGTATTAAGCACTGACGATTTTTCCACGTTATAGGAAACGCGTATGTTGGTACGTTGTAGAGAGCCCAAAACTAGTAATGGTTTGGGAATCAGGGTGGTATCGCGGAATTATACTCCGTCCCTCAGCAGAGGGACGGAGTTTTTTTGTTGGCCTCTGTTGACAAATCTCTAAATCCCAACGAGATAAATATTTTTATACTCAAAGGAGATATGTTATTATGGCAAAAGTATTTTATGATCAAGATGTAAACTGGGATGTAATGAAAGGCAAAAAAGTAGCTGTTGTTGGATATGGCAGTCAGGGTCATGCCCATGCATTGAACTTAAAAGAAAGCGGTGTCGATGTTGTTGTTGGTTTGTATAAAGGCAGCAAATCTGTAGAAAAAGCAAAAGCAGCAGGCTTGGAAGTTAAATCCGTTGCTGAAGCTGTTAAAGAAGCAGACGTTACGATGGTATTAATCCCGGATGAAAAACAGGCAGATGTTTACAAAACAGAAATCGGTCCGAACCTGAAATCTGGCAGTGCCTTGGCCTTTGCGCATGGCTTCAACGTTCATTTCAAACAGATCGTTCCTCCAGCTGATGTCGATGTCTTCATGGTTGCTCCTAAAGGACCAGGTCATCTTGTTCGTCGTACATTTGTAGAAGGCGGCGGTGTTCCTGATGTATTTGCTGTAGAACAAGATGCAACAGGTAAATGCTTCGACTTAGCCTTGGCATATGCTCGCGGCATCGGCGGTACTCGTGCCGGCGTTATCCAGACGACATTCCAGGAAGAAACAGAAACAGACCTCTTCGGTGAACAAGCTGTTCTCTGCGGCGGTATTTGCCAGCTCATCACCAATGGTTTCGAAACATTGTGTGAAGCAGGCTATCAGCCGGAAATTGCATATTTTGAAACGTTCCATGAAATGAAACTGATCGTTGACCTCATGTATGAAGGCGGCATGGCTAAAATGCGCAAATCCATCAGTGATACTGCTGAATATGGCGATTATACCGCAGGTCCTCGTGTTGTAACACAGGATTCTAAGAAAGCGATGAAAGCTGTATTGGACGATATTCAATCCGGTGCATTTGCTAAAGATTGGCTCCTTGAAAACAAAGCCGGCGGTCGTGCGCATTTCTTGGCAATGCGTCGTCAGCATGCAGAACATCCATTGGAACAAGTAGGGGAAAAATTGCGTGCTATGATGCCGTGGCTTCATAATAACGACCAGAACGATTAATTAAAGAAAACTGCAAGGGACTTCATTTTGCAGGGGGTCCCTTGCTATTTATAAAGAGGTGAATCATCCATGAAACTGACTGGCGCACAAGCTGTAATTGAAAGTTTAAAACGTGAACAGGTACAAGTCGTCTTTGGCTATCCCGGCGGTTCTGTACTGACATTGTATGATGAATTATATAAAGCGAAATTCCCCCATATTTTGACAGGCCATGAACAAGGTGCCGTTCATGCAGCTGACGGATATGCGAGAGCAACAGGAAAGCCTGGCGTATGTTTTGCTACATCTGGTCCTGGCGTTTGCAACATGGTTACCGGTATTGCGACAGCCAACATGGATTCGATTCCTCTTGTTGTTATCAGTGGTCAGGTTGCAACGCCGCTTATTGGGCGGGATTCATTCCAAGAAGCGGATATTTCCGGGATTACGACGCCAATTACGAAACATAATTATTTAGTAAAGCATGCAGAAGACTTGCCGCGTGTTTTGAAAGAAGCCTTTTATATTGCTACAACAGGCAGACCGGGACCGGTTTTGGTTGATGTAGCCAAAGATGTATTTGATACGCCTTTTGACTATACATATCCGGAAGCAGTGCATCTGCGCGGTTATCAAGGATGTAATGTAGGAAATGAAGCAGATGTAGATCGTGCAGTCGAAGCGATTGAAAATGCAAAACGCCCTGTCATTTTAACTGGCGGCGGTGTAGTGCTTTCGAATATGGCCGATCGGCTCAAGCATATTGTTCAGCAGATGCATGTCCCTGTCGTTACGACGCTTATGGGAAAAGGGACGGTTCCTGATACGTATGATGCCCATTTAGGAATGGTCGGTATGCATGGCTCCTATGCAGCCAACATGGCTGTAACAAAATGCGATTTATTAGTAGCTGTTGGTGCGCGGTTTGATGACCGTGTTACCGGTGATGTTGAAAATTTTGCACCCAATGCTAAAATTGTTCATTTTGATATTGATAAAGTAGAAATTAATAAAATTGTTCATGCAGATATTAGTGTAAATGGCGATCTTCGTTGGTCACTGCCATTATTGGATGAAAAATTGGCAGCCCATGAAACCCATTTGGAAAAACGGTATGGAGAATGGCGCAAGTTGGTTTTGAGCATGAAAGCAGAACATCCTTTTGGAACCCGCGATTTGCCTGATGCCGTTTCACCACAAAAACTGTTTGAAGGCGTACAGAAATGGACAAATGATGATACGATTTTTGCTACAGATGTAGGCCAGCATCAAATGTGGGCTGCTCAGTTTTGTCAGGTATCTAAGCCGCGACATTTTATTACATCCGGCGGATTAGGAACGATGGGCTATGGCTTACCAGCTGCCATGGGAGCTAAAGTAGGCTGTCCTAGTCAGCAAGTCGTTTTATTTACCGGTGATGGCAGTATTATGATGAATTGTCAGGAATTTGCAACATTGCATAAGTATGGTATCGATGTGAAAGTGATTGTCTTGCATAATTCTGTTCTCGGCATGGTTAATCAATGGCAGCGCATGTTTTATCAAGGGCATTATGCCGAATCTTTGATTGATAAAAATCCTGACTTAACGCATGTATCCGGCGCGATGGGCGTAGCGGGATTTACAGTTCGCAAGCCGGAAGAATTGGCGCAGGGATTGGAAAAATTATTCACCACTGATGGCGCCGCTTTATTAGATGTATTTATTCCGGCCGATGAAAATGTATATCCCATGGTTCCTGGCGGCAAACGACTGGATGAAATGGTATTGGGAGGAGAAGCATGATGATGAAACAGCATTTGGCTATTTTAGCCGATAATAAACCCGGTGTATTGACGCATGTTGCGGGTCTTATTAGCCGTCGTGCAATCAATATTGAATGTATCAATGCCGGCTATACGGAAGAACCGGATGTTACGCGCATTAATATTGTCGTATCCGTCGAAAACCGTTGGGAACTCGACCAGGCTGTCAATCAGCTGGCAAAACTAATTGATGTCATCAAAGTAGTCAATTTGGATGATGCGCCATTTGTTAGTTATGAACTGGCAATGATTAAAGTCAAATATGAAACGCCGGCGGTACGTGAAGAATTGACCAACATTGCCCAGCTGTTTCATGCCAAAGTCGTTGATGTGCAAAAGCATTCCTTGGTATTACGTCTGACAGGACGTGAAGATCATATTGAAGCCATGCTTCATATGCTGGAAGATTATACGATTATTGAAATTGCCCGGACAGGTCAGATTTCCCTTTCCCGTGGGACTACGCCGGTTAAGCAAATGTAGCTTATCATATATAAACTGTTACCGAAGAAAGGAAGAATAAGTATATGCGAAGTGACGTTGTAAAAAAAGGTATTACCCGCACAGCTCATCGTACATTATTTCATGCTATGGGCTACTCCGATGAAGATTTGAAAAAACCGTTAATCGGTATTGTAAACTCATTTAATGAAATCATTCCCGGTCATATGCATTTGCGCGAAATTGCGCAGGCTGTCAAACTGGGTGTTGCTGCAGCAGGTGGTACACCGATTGAATTTCCGGCCATTGGTATTTGTGATGGTATTGCTATGGGACATAATGGAATGAAATATCCCCTTGCCAGTCGCGAACTCATTTGTGACTCTATTGAAGCCGTTGCAAATGGTCATGCTTTTGACGGGCTGGTTATGATTCCAAACTGCGATAAAATTGTACCTGGCATGCTTATGGCAGCAGGTCGTGTCAACATTCCAACTGTTGTTGTCAGCGGTGGTCCGATGCTGGCCGGTCGTCATAAAGGCAAAGATATCAGCGTTAGTACGATGTTTGAAGCTGCCGGTAAAGTAGAATCTGGCCAGATGTCACAAGAAGAAATGACAGAAATGGAATTTCAGGCATGTCCGGGATGCGGTTCCTGTTCTGGTTTGTTTACGGCTAATACAATGAACTGCATGACAGAAGTATTGGGCATGGGCCTTCCGGGCAACGGCACAATTCCGGCTGCTTATTTTGGCGCGCGCCGTATTTTGGCTAAAAAAGCCGGTGCTGTTATTATGGATTTGGTTAAAAAAGACATTAAGCCTCGCGATATTATGACATTGGAATCCTTTGAAAATGCCATTGCTGTCGATATGGCTATTGGCGGCTCTACCAATACGGTACTTCATTTACCGGCTATTGCCCATGAAGCAGGCATTGATTTACCGTTGCAAAAATTTGATGAAATCAGCCGCAAAGCTGCGTACATCTGCAAAATGAGCCCAGGCGGTACGTATCACATGCAGGATCTTAATGAAGCCGGTGGTATTTGTGCTGTTATGAAAGAGCTGACGAAACTCAATATTATTCATACTGATGCGAAAACCGTTACCGGTACCATTGGTGAACGTATTGCCAATGCGCATAATGAACGGCCGGAAGTGTTGCACAGCGTTGGAAATGCATACATGAACAAAGGCGGCATTGCTATTTTGACGGGCAATTTAGCACCTGATGGTTCTGTTATCAAAGAAAGTGCCGTCGAACCGGATTTACTTACCTATACAGGCACGGCAAAATGCTATGATTCGGAAGAAGAAGCGATTCAGGCGATTATTGGCGGTGAAATCAAAGAAGGCCATGTCGTTGTTATTCGTTATGAAGGACCAAAAGGCGGCCCAGGCATGCGGGAAATGCTGAATCCGACAGCCGTCATTACTGGCATGGGCTTGAAAGTAGCCCTGCTGACGGATGGCCGTTTCAGTGGTGCCAGCCGTGGTGCCTGCATTGGACATATTTCGCCGGAAGCAATGGAAGGCGGTCCGATTGCGCTTATTCATGACGGAGATACTATCTCTATTGATATCCCGAATCGTAAATTACAACTCGAAGTCAGTGATGAAGAACTGGCAAAACGTAAAGCTGCGTGGAAACAGCCGGAACCGAAAGTGAAGACAGGATATTTATCCCGTTACGCTCGTCTTGTCACATCTGCTAACACAGGTGCTGTTTTGAAATAATTTGAGAGGTAACGCTGCGAGGGACCTGTCCAAGACAGGTCCCTCTGTATATATGCATATAATAGACAAGAAAGGTCGTATAATCGATGAAAAAAATATGTGCGATGATTGGCAAGTATTTTGGTATTCTTGCTGTAGTATTTCTGGTGTTGGGGATGACAACGCCGGACAGTTTTAAATGGGTATTAGGGAAAATCGGCGATGTTTCTGTATTGAGCTTGCTGTTAGGCGTTGTCATGTTTGGTATGGGAACAACGTTGAGCCTGCATGATTTTGCATTGATACTTAAACGGCCGCGTGATGTATTCTTTGGTGCTTGTGCGCAGTATTTAGTTATGCCCTTTTTGGCATATGTATTATCCACGGTATTCCAATTAGATCCAGCCTTGACGGTTGGCGTCGTCTTGGTAGGTACGTGCCCGGGCGGTACATCTTCTAACGTTATTACCTTTATGAGTAAAGGTGACTTGGCATTATCCGTTACCATGACGAGTGTTTCGACTGTTATTTCGCCGATTATGACGCCGCTTCTTACGTATTTGATTATTGGCCAGCGTGTATCCTTCGACCCGGTAGGCATGTTTATTTCTATTTTGCAGATTGTTATCTTCCCGATTTGCCTGGGTCTGGCTATTAAATATTTTCTTCCCAAACTGGCTGCGACAGCGACGGATTACTTACCGGCTGTATCTTCACTGGCGATTTCCTTCCTCATTGCCGGTATCATTGGTGCCAGCCGTAATGCTATTCTTTCCAGTTCGGGCATCATCTTATTAGTTGTTATCTTACATAACTGCCTGGGTTATGCTCTTGGCTTTGCGATTGGTCATTTTTGTGGTATGAGCTGGAAAAAAATGGTTGCTTTGTCCATTGAAGTCGGCATGCAGAATTCCGGCCTTGCGACAGGCCTTGCTAAGGCACATTTTGCGTCCTTGCCAATGGCTGGTGTACCTGGTGCAGTATTTAGTGCATGGCACAACATTTCCGGCGCCGTATTAGCGTATTTATACGTCAACTTCCTTAACAAACGATTTGATTCAGACTATGAAGAAGACGTTAAAGAAGCTAAGGTTGTACCAAATGCCGGACACTAATCCTACTATTGCATACTAAAAAAGACAGGATATATAGAGTGAATGCTCCGATATCCTGTCTTTTTTATTCAGTGTATTCGTCCTTGTTCATATATTCAATATAATCTGTACCCAGTTCTTTTAGTACATCGAGAATAAGCGTAAATTTTTCACCGACTTCACTAAGACTGTATTCAACTTTTGGTGGAATTTGGTCATACGATGTACGGATAACTAATCCACGGGTTTCTAATGTCTTTAGCTGGCGAGATAAAGTCGTATGCGTCATTTCTTCCGGCATGCGGCGCAGTAATTCATTGAAACGGACAGGACCGTTTGATAACAAATAAATAATATACATAGACCATTTTCCTGTTAGCAGCTTTTGGGCTGTCACGTAGGGACAGCGACCAAATAAATCTTCTTTCATATATACGTTCCTTCCTGATACCGGTATCATTATATATCGTACTTGTTATTATGTAACTCATTAGTTATAATTATAGCTGTACAAAGAAAGAATTGCAATATATATGCTGATGTATGGAAATGGAGGAAACGATCATGACAAAAGAAACAGTAGAATTTGTAACAGCAAAGACAAAAGAATTGATGGCAGCCCCCAGCTGCAGCAAAGAAGCAAAAGATGCAGCCCAAGCTTGGTTAAATGCAGTAGGGACGGCAAACGAAGCGGAAGAAACGAAAAAATATATTGCTGAATTAGAAGCCGATATTACTACAATTGATGGTTTAATTGCCTTTGCCGGTTCTGATGCAGGTAAAAGTGTATTTGGTGCAGACGTAGCACCGAAAGTAGTTGAACAAGCGAAAGCAGCCAAAGCCAACGGGGCTGTATATTGTTTCTGTGATGCTTGTAAGGCCGCCGAAGCAATTCTTAGTAAAAAATCAGAATTGTTGTAAAAGCAGCTAAATTTTTTTCATTTCTGGACGAAAGGTTGTCACAAAACGACATAAATTTCAGGAAGTTCGTCGCCAGCTTCAATCCAAAGGTACAAAATCAGCAAAGCGTAAACTAAAAGCTATTTCAGGACGAGAGAACCGTTGGATATCTGATGTAAACCATCGGATTTCTAAGACACTTGTTGAAAAATACGGTAAAGATACGCTTTTCGTACTTGAAGATTTAACAGGCGTGAGTTTCGAGGAATCGAATCTCTCCAGAACTGTAAAACAGAAATATGACCTGCGAAGTTGGAGCTTTTACCAATTAGAGCA
>CAKPYN010000009.1 GCA_934202965.1 uncultured Megasphaera sp. | reverse complement strand
CTACGCCTGTGGAGAGAGTGTAAGCCGCAGCAGTTCCTCGGAGCTGTAGTGCTGTTCTCGTTGAAGCAGGAAGCTCCTGCCTCTGTAGGCGGGGGTACGTTCACAAACATATCTTTTATTACCTGTAGTATACGAAAAACTTTTTATAAAAAGCAATTCCATATGCTATAAATAGGATAAAAATATACGGATGTATACGCAAAAAACATATAGAAAGAGGTTTTTAGTCAATGCAATATTGGCAGAAAACGCCGTTCAAGTTCAATTCGCTTTCTTTTTGATTTGTTAATGCTTGGGCAGCATTTTTATCAAAAGAAGCAACTAATTCTTGACCGCGGCAATAAATGCCTTCGCCGTTGGCATTTCCGCTCAAGGGTAAAGGAATCATCGTATTTATTAGATTATCAAAAGAAACGGGTGTATTCATAGGGAGTTCTCCTTTATATAAAAAATGAGGTACTTTTTTATGCGATATCATCATACGCTTGTTGTATTTGTGTGTCAATGATTTTTTAGAATAATAATTTCATTCATTGTATTCAAAAACGGAATACATGTAAAATGACAAATTGGGATAGATCTTAGCAGATAGATGAAATCAAGGTTTCGTGATATAATCGAAACAGTAAATGTGTATATATAATATAGGCATTAAAATTATTTATTAAGGAGTAAAAAGAAAATGAAAAAAATTCGTAAAGCTGTCATTCCGGCAGCTGGATTTGGCACTCGTTTTTTACCGGCAACAAAAGCCACACCGAAGGAAATGATGCCGATTGTAGATAAACCGGCAATCCAATACATTGTAGAAGAAGCATTGCAGAGCGGAATTGAAGAAATTTTGATTATCAGCGGTCACGCTAAGCGGGCTATTGAAGATCACTTTGATACAAATACGGATTTGGAATTGCAGCTGCAGCGTCAAGGCAAAACGGATTTATTGAATATGGTACGCAGTATTTCCGAAATCAACATTCATTACATTCGCCAAAAACACATGCGCGGTTTGGGTGATGCCGTTCTTTGTGCGCGCTCGTTTATTGATGATGAACCCTTTGCTGTTTTGTTGGGGGATGACATTGTATACAATGAAACGGAACCGGCCTTAAAGCAAATGATTCACGTTTACGACAAGGTAGGGGCGACTGTATTGGGATGCCAAGAAGTGCCGAAGGAAAAGGTATCGGCATACGGTATCGTAAAAGGAAAGTTGACGGATGATCCTGATTTACTGCGCGTTGTCGATATGATTGAAAAACCATCTATTGAAGAAGCACCTAGTCGGTTTGCGGCATTAGGACGATATATTTTGACGCCTGATGTGTTTGAAGTGTTGGAACGGGTACAACCTGGTAAAGGTAATGAAATTCAGTTAACAGATGCGCTTAAACTGATGGCGGATAGAGAAGCTGTGTATGCCTATAATTTTAAAGGCAGACGGTATGATACAGGAAATAAATTAGGATATTTAAAAGCCGTTGTGGAATATGCGTTGCGTCGTCCGGACTTGGAAGAAGATTTTCGCGCTTATTTGCAAGACTTACTGCAAAAATAGCATAAAAACGGGTACTATATGGGGAAATCCACTGCCTAGGTATAATGACGAGAAATAGTGTATATGATATAATAGTATACATGAAATATTTTGTCGAAAGGCAGTGAGAAGAATGACAATGATTACGCTGAAATCAGGATTTGTGGTAGATGTAAGCCACTTGTACGGAACCAATGTAACAGCAGATGACATTAAAGAGCTGGAGCCAACGTATCAAAAAGCCCATGAAACGCTCATGAATATGCGGAAAACTGGTATCATGGCCGGCCATTTATCTAAAGATGGCGCACCGGAAGACGTGCTGTTTCCGCAGCTTCCCTATATTGCAGAAGGTAATATCAACAATCCGGAACGGATTATGGCATTGGAAGAATTAGCACGGACCGTTCGAAATCGGGTGGATACGGTCGTGTTTTTTGGTATCGGCGGTTCTTATTTAGGCGGAAAAGTATTGTTTGATGTACAATGCGGTTCGTTTTGGAATCTCAAGAGCATTCAAGAACGGAATGGATATCCAAAAGCTTTTTTTGCAGGTAATAATGTAGACTCTCATACGCTGCATGATTTAATTCAATTTCTGAAACAGGATAGTCAGACCAAAGCAAATTATACCGTTATGGGGGTAGTTATTTCTAAATCGGGATCGACGATTGAACCCATGTCTAACTATATGGTGCTTTGTGAAGCACTGAAAGAGGCGGGGATTACCTTGGAAACGATTGCCGTTACAGATCCCCATGAAGAAGCTGAAAAGGAAACGCTCCTTCATCATATGGCACGGCAGGCAGGCTGGCCGATATTCTTTGTGCCCGATGGTATTGGCGGACGGTTCAGTGTGTTTTCCGAAGTAGGCTTAATTGTAGGTGCCTTGACGGGATTTAATATTCGCCAATTCTTGGCTGGCGCCCGAGATATGGACAAAGCATGCCAGAATCCGGATATTTGGCAGAATCCGGCATTGCTCAACAGTGTATTAAAATATTTAGCAGCGGCTAAACATGGCTTTGGATTAGAAGTATTGATGCCGTATGCGGATAATTTAAAATCCCTGTCAGAATGGTATATTCAGCTTTTGGCAGAATCATTGGGGAAACGACTGGATAAGCAAGGGAAAGTTGTTCATTATGGCCGTACGCCTATCGTAGCAGTTGGCACGACCGATATGCATGCACAGACCCAAGAACACCAAGAAGGACCTAAAGATAAAGTCGTGCAGTTTGTTTCGATTGCCAACTGGGAGGATGATTTGACAGTCCCCCATCTCTACGATCAGTATCCTAAACTGGCGGCATTCAGCGGGCTGCCGCTTAGCAGTATTTTAGAAGCGGCACGTAGTTCAAATGCCGAAGCCTTAGCCGGAGATGGCAGACCTAGTGCCAATTATATTTTACCGGCATTGACCCCGTACCATTTAGGAGAATTGATGTTTATGCTGTGTCTGTCTATTGCCTATGAAGGGGAATTTGCTAATGTTGATGCCTTTAATCAACCGGGCGTAGAAATTTATAAAAAGTTTTTAGGTGCAAGATTGCAGAAATTGCAGGAAGGAAAATAGTATGAATGTATTAGTAACTGGCGGTGCTGGATACATTGGCAGTCATACGGTGCGGGCGTTACTGGAACAAGGACATCATGTCACTGTATTGGATAATTTATCGCGAGGACATCGGGCTGCTGTGCCGCAGCAGGTACAGTTGATTGTTGAAGATATTCATCATATTGATGCAGTGCGGCAAATTTTGCAGGAATATCATATTGATGCGGTTATGCATTTTGCGGCACATAGCCAGGTCGGTGAATCGATGGAAAATCCAACGATTTATTATGATAACAATGTAGTTGGTTCCTATAGTTTGCTTGAAGCAGTACGACAAGCTGGCGTGAAGTATTTTGTTTTTTCCTCTACGGCGGCCGTCTATGGCGAACCGGAAAAGACGCCGATTACGGAAGATATGCCGTATTGTCCCACGAATGTATACGGACAAACTAAATTAATGATTGAAACCATGTTGGCGCAATTCAGTCGCGCCTATGGCCTTCGTTATGTAGCATTACGTTATTTTAATGCAGCAGGTGCTTCGCCAGATGGTATTATTGGAGAAGATCATACACCGGAAACGCATTTAATTCCGCTTATTTTGCAGACGGCCTTGGGACAGCGCAAAAGTATTAAGATTTTTGGGACTGACTACCCGACGCCGGACGGAACGTGTATTCGCGATTATATCCACGTATCCGATTTGGCAGATGCTCATTGCCGTGTGTTACAGTATTTGGCACAAGGCGGGCAGTCGCAGTATTTTAACTTAGGCTCACAGCATGGCTTCAGCGTACGGGAAATGATTGAAACGGCGAAGAAGGTAACGGGATGTGATTTCCCTGTAGAAGAAGCACCGCGTCGTGCCGGCGATCCGGCTGTTTTAATTGCCGGCTCAGAAAAAATCCGCCAGGTAACAGGCTGGCAGCCGCAGCATAGTCAGGTAGAAACGATTATCGCTGATGCATGGAATTGGCATCGTCATCATGTAAAGGGCTATGATGATAAAAAATGACATATCAGTCTTGATAGGTCGCGTAAGGAACGGTTTAGTTCATCACAGAAGGACTTGGCTCCCGTATGGAGCTATTCTGCTTTGCTTAGCAGGAATTTGGTTCTGTTGGGATGACGGTTCCGCAGGCCAGACAATCATACGGGAGAAGAAGAACGAAAGTCGTTCTTCCTCTCCCGTTTTTTCTGCCCAAAACAACGACTCTCAAGAACAAACAGCAACAGGAACATTGGTATATGGAACCGCCCATGCACGGCGGTATCAGCCGCTTCCTGATTTATTTGCCCATCATTTGCCGAAGAAAACGATGGAAGAACAGGTACCATCCGTAGGTGTGCCTGGTCATACGATGTCAGAAAAAAAAGAAGAAAAAAGGAAAGAAAAAACGTTGCCGAAGGTTTGTGGCATAGTACAAAATGGCAGTCAACGACTGGTCTTTTTGCAGTATCATGCAGAAACAAATATATACGGTGTTGGCGATGTATTAGACGTGTATCGCATTGTATATATCAATGAAGCGGCTGTAGGGCTGCAGCAAGAAGAATCGATTATAGAAATTCCATTATCATAAGGAGATGACTATGAACTATCGAGACGTAATACTATTCGTAGGATTGGCGGCAGCGAGTTTTCAGGGCTGTCAGGCAGAAGCGCTTTCTATTCATGTCCGGGATGCACCGATACGGTCTGTATTAGAAGGGCTGGCGCGCAGTGAGCATCTAAATCTGGTGTTGGATGATACCGTACAAGGAACGATGACGCTCAATATAACGAATGTAACAGCCAGCGAAGCGATTAAGGCTATCGTTGCGAGCCAGAACTTATGGTATGAAGATCATGGGGCAGTACAAACAATTACAGCCGGAAGAAAACGAGAGGGAGCTAAAACATTTCACACGTGGAAACTACAGTATGCTGCCCCTAAGGAGGCGCAGCAAGCCGTACAAGCCATTGTGCCGGAAGCGGCTGTCCGATATCATGCCGACACAAATTCCCTGGTCGTAGGTGCTACTTGGCAGGAAGCAACAGCGATACAATCCCTGCTGCATCAGATTGACCAAATTCCGCAGCAAGTAGATGTAGAAGTGGAGATTGCGTCTATTGATAAAAACGCTTTAAAAAATATGGGCGTAGAATGGGGTTGGTCGAGTGTGCAGGGCGGTCCGGGTCATGAACAACTGTTTTCATTTGCGGCCCAAATTCAGGCACTGGAAGAGAAAGGAAAGGCACGGATTCTTGCCAAACCGCATATGGTAGCCAGCAATGGCCGGGAAGCCCATATTTTTATCGGTGATAAAATTCCTGTACAGACAGAATATATGTCTAACGGCGAAAAGGCGACAACGACAGAGTATAAAGATGCCGGCATCAAACTGACATATATGCCGCGCATTCATCCCGATGGCAGTGTGACAGCTGCTATTGAAGCAGAAGTCAGTACGCCTATTTTTGTGAATGAATTGAAGGCGTATCGAATTTCGACTCGCCAGGCGCAAACGGTAGTACGGATGGAACCGGAAAAGACGTTGGTTATTGGCGGCTTGATAAGCAAGGAAGAAGTAGAAAGTTTTCGTAAAGTTCCTGTATTAAGCGACATTCCACTTCTCGGCAGGTTGTTTCGAAGCCATTACACGTCGGCCAAAGATACAGAAGTGGTCATCTTGCTGCGGGCTAAGGTATTAGATAGGTAAAAAACAAAAATCCCTTTTCTATTGACATTTACCTTAATTTTAGTATAATAAACATCAACAACACTATGATCCCACTGAAAAAAGTGTCGATGGAAAAAAGTAGGGCTGCAAATACCTTCGCAGAGAGCTGGTGGTTGGTGTAAACCGGCAAGTGATGCAGTGTGAAGTTCTTTCCTGAACTGCAAGACTGAACCGTCAAGTAGGTCGAGCCGGAGTGGCAGCCGTTATGCATGCTATGAGTTGATCTGATTCGAGATTATTAGGGTGGTACCGCGGAACTTTCCGTCCCTTGGGTACCACCCTTTTTTGTTTGTGAATTGGATAAGCAGGGTGGTACCGCGAGTTCATCGTCCCTCTATGGAGGGACGATTTTTTTATGGGATTAGGAGTATTTCTTTTTGTACGAAGATGGAAAGGAGTTTTTCTCATGGAGACAACATGGATTCAAGTTTTTATTATTCTTGTATATATCGGGGTGCTTTTTGGCATCAGCTGGTATGTAAAACGCCGGGCCGCAGGCTCATCAGAAAACTACGTATTGGCAGGCCGTAAATTGACAACGCCGCTTATTATGGTATCTATTGTAGGATTGGCTGTTGGCGGCGCTTCAACAATCGGCGTAGCCGAACAGGCATATAAAGTTGGTTTATCTGCCGGTTGGTATACAGCCGCTTGGGGTATTGGTGCTATTGTTATGGGACTTACGGTAGCTAAAAAATATCGCCGTCTGAATATTACGACCATTCCGGAATTGTTGGAACATTACTACGACAAGAAAGGCGCCGTAGCCGGTATTTTCTGTCAAGTTCTCGTGCAGCTTGTCGTTATGAGTTTGCAATTTGTTGCCGGTGGCGCCATTTTATCTGCGTTGATGCCAACTATCTTTACACCGTTGACGGGTATGCTTGTCAGTGCCGTTGTTTTTATTGGTATTACCGTTATTGGCGGCATGTGGTCTGCCAGTCAGTCTAATGTATTAAATGTTACGCTGCAGTATATTGGCATTACGGTAGCAGCGTTTCTTATCTTGGCAGCAGCCGGCGGAATTGATGTCGTAGCCATTCAAGCACCGACGATTCATTCTTTGGATTTCATTAGCGGCGTGGGTCCAATGACGATTGTTACATGGATTGTTGTTTTGATTACCGTCAATCTTTCGTTACAAGCAATTATTCAAATTTCGTTGGGGGCTAAAGATGTACAGACGGCACGCAAAGGGTTTATTATCGGAGGTTTAGTAATGCTTCCCGTAGGATTTATTGCAGCATTTCTTGGCGTTATTGCGGCTGAAATGTATCCGAACATTTCGGCAACGACAGCTCTCCCTAAATTGATTATGTCCTTAAATCCATGGATTGCAGGCATTACACTGGCGTCTCTTTGGGCAGCCGATGTGAGTACGGCATGCAACTTGCTTTTATCAGCAGCAACGTTATATTCTCATGATATTCATAAACGGTTTATTGAACCGGATATGTCCGATGCTAAGTATATGCGCGTTACACGAATTTCCGTCGTTTTACTGGGACTATTGACATTATGCGGTGCCTTGACGATTAGCGGCATTATTGCTACGCTGATGGCAGGCCTTTCATTAATGGCAGCATTTGGCGTTATTGTCTTAATGACGATGTATGCACCTAAATACTGCGCCAAAGAAGCCGCGTTCTATACAATTATCGCGTCGATTGTTGTTTTGGTAGCGTGGATGTTTGTTCCGGCTGTTCGTATTCTGCCCCATGTCATTTATGCCGAATGGATTGTTTGCGGCGGCATGTTCTTGGGAATTAGTGCGTTGTCTCATCATTCGATTGCCGTTGAAGAGTTGGAAGAAGAAAAGAAACCCGTTACCGTTCCGGCACAACATTAAAAAATTAACAGATAAATATATATAAAAAGACCAGCCTTTTTACAGGCTGGCCTTTTATATGCTATGAACAGCAATTATTCTTTATTGTTGCGAGCTGCCTGGGCCGGCATTTTTTTGGTATCTGTCGGTTTGGATTTATCTTGGGCAGTTGAATTTTTTACGGATGATTTTTTCTTAGATGTATCTTCTTTTACATCCGATTTCTTTTCCTCTTTTGACGGTTCGGCAACGCGTTCCATGCCAGCAGGAATAGAGAATTCAGATGATTTAGAATCTTCTGTAGCAGAAGACATGTAATCGCGCCAAATTTCTGCTGGTATTGTACCGCCGTATACTTCACCTAAGCTGTGCGCACCGGTGTCGTCGCCAATCCAAACGGCTGTGACAATATCTGGTGTATATCCTACGAACCAGGCATCTACGTTGTTATCGGTTGTCCCTGTTTTGCCGGCTGCCGGGCAACTGATGGCAGCAGCAGAACCAGTACCGTGCGTGATGACGCCTTCCAGCATGTAGGTCATTTCATAGGCCTCTTTTTCAGTCATGACCTGTGTTTTCGTTTCATTGTGGCTTAGGGACGTTTCATCTTCAATGACATTGCCGTTTCTGTCAAGAATTTTTATAATAGCCGTCGGTTTGACATGGACGCCTTTGTTGGCAAAGGTCCCATAGGCACTGGCCATTTCAAGCGGCGTAACACCGCGAGTTAAACCACCTAAGGCCATGGCTAAATTATCATCTTTTTTGTCCAGTGTGGTAATACCCATTTTTTTTGCATTGGCAATGATTCGGCTGGTACCGACTTTGTCTGCCAATTGAACAGCGACGGTATTGACGGAGTTAGCCAAGGCATCGCTCAAGGTCATGGTGCCGCTAAAGCTCTTACCGGCATTTTGCGGACTCCAGCCCCCATAGGTAACGGGCTTATCTTCGATGGTTGTGGACGGTGTCATATCGTGCTGCAGTGCTGTCATGTAAACGAACGGTTTGAATGCAGAACCAGGCTGGCGAACAGCCATGCTGGCACGGTTGAAACTGTCTTGACCGCGGCCGCCAACCATTGCCAAAATATGACCCGTTTTAGGATCGATAGAAACGATGGCTGCCTGTGGCTGTAATAGACCGTTCTTATCTCGATAATTATCCGGCAAATGACGGAGTGCACGTACGGCTGCATGCTGTTTTTCAGCATCCATGGTGGTGTAAATTTTCAGCCCTTCTTTATAAAGCGCATCGTCGCCGTATTTAGCAGCAACCTGTTGGGAAACATAATCGATAAATGATGCAGTTTCCGCATTTTCGGATGTTTGTTTTTTCTTCGTTAATTCTAAATCAGCAGTTTTGGCAGATTCCCCGTCTGCTTGAGAAATATAGCCATATTTAACCATTTGATCGATAACGGTATTCGTGCGGTTTTTGGCTTCATTTAAATTATTGAACGGTGAATAGTAATTTGGGCTTTTAGGCAGGCCGGCAAGCATAGCACATTGTTTCAGCGTCAGTTCACTGACATCTTTATCAAAATATGTTTTGGCAGCCGTTTGAATTCCGTATGCGCCCTGACCAAAGTAAATCTGGTTCATATACATTTCCAAAATTTCTTTTTTACTGTATTTTCGTTCAATTTCCAGGGCCAGCATCGCTTCCTGAATTTTACGTTTTAAGGTTTGCTCTTGTGAAAGAAACGCATTTTTGGCAAGCTGCTGGGTAATGGTACTGCCGCCTTGGGAAATGCCGCGATTGGTAAAGTTTGCGACAACGGCACGAATAATTCCGATAGGGTCAACGCCGATATGATCGTAAAACCGATTATCTTCGGCAGCAATAAATGCATTTTGTAAATTAGGCGGGACCTTGTTGATGTCAATAGGCAATCTGTTTTGATCCGAATGAAGGGTCGTAATCAGCCGTCCGTGAATATCAAATACTTGTGATGATACAGCTGGTCTCATGTTGTTATTGACAGCCGGCAAGCTTTGATAGGCAGCAAAAATATAGCCAAAGGCCAAGCCGGCAGCGATAACAAAACAGAAGGCAATCAAGAGACGGATGCGACGAAAATGCCCTGATTTTTTAGCATGTTTTGCTCTGCGTCTGGGTGTGTACATATATCCTCCTATAATATACGCGGGTGTGACAAACGAATGAATACAGACGATGACAAACTCGTTTTTATGATGATTAGACAGAATAAATAAACTTTACTAATTTCTTATTATAACATATTCGTGTTTGTACGCCTACATATGGATGAATACTTTTACTTTGTAAAATATAGTGTAATACATTATAAAAATAATATACCATAAAAAGAGAAAAATCCTTGACAAGCATAACTTAACAGGGTACTATAATGATGAAAACACTTCAAATAGTATACACGTTATCGCGGGAGGTAGAGTAAGATGGCAAAGAATAGAGAGAAAGCATTTGTATTATGGTTTGATGAACTGCGTCGGGAAGACGTAGCCTTAGTTGGTGGTAAATCTTCTTCGCTGGGAGAACTAACCTCGCAGACCAGCGTACCTGTTCCATATGGATTTGCGACAACGGCTGAAGGCTATCGCTATTTTATGCATGCTACCGGACTCGATAAGAAAATAAAAGAATTATTGAAAGATCTTACGGATGTAGAAGATCCCGTTCAGCTTCGTAATGTAACGGCAGCGATTCGAGAAGCGATTTGCGCAGCAGATATGCCAAAAGACTTAGCCGATGCGATTCGTACAAGCTACGCAGAATTAGGTAAAAAAGTAGGCGAAACGAATCCGTTTGTGGCTGTTCGTTCTAGTGCAACGGCGGAAGATCTTCCGGATGCCAGCTTTGCCGGTCAGCAGGATACGTATTTAAATGTACAAGGTGCTGATATGGTCATTCAAAAAGTAAAAGAATGTTATGCTTCGACATTTACCGATCGGGCGACGTATTACCGCACGAAAAAAGGATTTGATCATTTGTCAGTTGCGTTGAGTGCCGCAGTGCAGATGATGGTATTTTCCAAAGCTGCCGGCGTTATGTTTACGGTAGATTTGGTAACAGGCGATGATTCAACGATTACGATTGAAGGGGCCTGGGGTCTTGGCGAATATGTTGTACAAGGAACGGTTACGCCGGATAACTTCAAAGTCAAAAAAGATGATTTGACGATTCTTTCTAAGATGGTTAATACGAAACCGATTAAGTTGGTACGTAAGCCGGGCGGTGACTGTGAAGAACAGCTCGTCGATGAAGCAGATCAGAAAAAACAGGTTATTTCTGATGAACAAGTCAAAGAACTGGCAACGTACGCCAAAGCAATTGAAGCCCATTACGGCTGCTATATGGATATGGAATGGGGCGTTGATGAACGGGATAATAAAATTTGGCTGTTGCAGGCTCGCCCAGAAACGGTTTGGTCTAAGAAAAATAAAGAAAAGAAAGAAACCGTTCATACAACAGCGGTTACGACGGAACGCCAAGTTGTTGTCAAAGGGTTACCGGCAAGTCCGGGCAATGCAGCCGGCAAAGCTCATGTTATTTTAGACCCGGCTCAGATTGCGGAATTCAAAGATGGAGAAATTCTTGTTACGACTATGACAGCACCGGATTGGGTGCCGGCTATGAAGAAGGCGAAAGCGATTGTAACAGATGCTGGCGGTATGACGTGTCATGCCTCTATCGTTAGTCGTGAATTGGGAATTCCGTGTATTGTCGGAACGAAGAGCCGCAGCGTAGAAGCGACAACGACGATTGAAGATGGTATGGAAATTACGGTAGATGCAACAAACGGTATTGTCTATGCCGGCGTGGTAGCGGATATAGTAAAACCCAAAGAAGAAGCACCTTCGGCAGGGACGGTGACGATAGTTTCCGCAGAACCGGCACCGATTACGGGAACTAAAATTTACATGAATCTTGGTAACCCGGATTTGGCTGAAAAGTATGGCAAACTGCCTTGTGATGGCATTGGGCTGATGCGGGAAGAATTTATTTGGACGACGTTTATTCATGAACATCCGCTGTATCTTATTGAAATTGGGCAATCTGATCGTGTCGTTAATCAACTGGCCGACGGTATGCGCAAAGTTTGCCAGGCTTTGGCTCCGCGTCCAGTAACACTTCGTTTGAGCGATTTCAAATCCAGTGAATACCGGAATTTAAAAGGCGGCGATGCCTATGAACCGCAGGAAAGCAGCGCGCTTTTAGGATGGCGTGGTGCGTCCCGGTATTACGATCCGAAATACATCGAAGCGTTTAAATTAGAGCTGCAGGCAGTTCGCAAGGTACGGGAAGAATATGGCTTTAAAAATTTGAATATTATGGTTCCCTTCTGCCGTCGCGTCGATGAAATGGAACGAATTGTCAATATTATGGCCGGCGAAGGACTGCATCGTGGTCCAGATTTCAAAGTATGGCTTATGGCAGAAATTCCGTCTAATATCATTATGGCCGATCAATTTAATAAATTTGTAGATGGATATTCCATTGGCTCTAATGATTTGACTATGCTGATTATGGGATGTGACCGCGACAATGAAACGGTTGCGCCGTTATTTGATGAACGAAACTTAGCTGTCAAGAGAGCTATTCGCCATTTGATTGCCGTAGCGCATAAAGATGGCAAGACTGTATCGATTTGCGGCCAGGCTCCGAGCGTATACCCTGATTTTGCTGAGTTCTTAGTAAAGAGCGGAATTGATTCTATTTCTGTCAATCCCGATGCAGTAGTTGCAACTCGGAAACATGTTGCACAAATCGAACAGCGTATATTAATGGATTCATTGACTGGAAAAGGACGGGCCGAAACGGAAGACTATACGTGGTAAATCATTATAGTAACGAGTAATATAGACAGTCCAAAAGAAATTGTGATTTCTTTTGGACTGTTTTTTCGCATGCCAATTAAATAGTATACATAAATAAATAAATGTGCTATGATAATAGTAAAAATAGTCATATAGTATTATACCCCAGGAGGTGAAACCGCGATATGCTATCGGAACGACAAGAAACGATTTTGCGTATTGTGAAAGAAAGCAGCCCGATTACGGGCCAAAAAATAGCCAATCAACTCCATGTCACACGGGCTGCACTGCGGTCTGACTTGGCGATTTTAACCATGCTAGGATTGATTGATGCCCGGCCTAAACTGGGATACTTTTTTGTAGGCGATCAGGAAAAAGACCTATTGTCTCAGGCCATTATGGATATTAATATTGAAACGTGTCTTTCTCAGCCGGTTATTGTGGGAGAGCATACGAGTGCATATGATGCTATTATTGCTATGTTTACAGAAGATGTAGGTACCGTATTTGTTGGGACAGATAATATCTTGGCCGGTGTCGTATCGCGAAAAGATTTGCTGAAAACTGCGATGGGCAATAATGATTTACGGGCGTTGCCGGTGCGTATGGTGATGACGCCGGTTAGTAAATTGATTTATGTACAGCCCCATGAAAAAGCATTAGTGGCAGCCCAGCGGATGATTGAATATGAGGTGGATTGCCTTCCTGTTGTCCGTGTATTGGATACAGATGATGAGGAACGCAAGGAATTGCAGATTGTAGGAAGAATATCGAAAACAAACATTACTCGCTTATTCGTGGAATGTGGCTTAGGAAGGAGAACGTAACGTGAGCAAACCCATTATTTATGCCTGCTCGGATTCACTGGGAGATACAGCAGAACGAGTAGCCAGAGCAGCAGCCAGTCAATATGATAAACAAGAATTTGATATTGTGCGCATGCCGTATATACGAACAGAGCAGCAAATTGAAGATTTGGTGCAAAAAGCGGTGGAAAATCAAGGCATGATTTGTTATACGATTATTTCACCAGTGCTGCGTAATACCTTAAAGAATTTAACCAGTGCAGCGCATATTACGGCCATTGATATTATTGGTCCTATGCTGGCTGGCGTAGGAACGCTTACACAGACAGAGCCTACAACGAAACCGGGAATGATTCATCAATTGGATGAGGAATATTTCAAACGGGTAGAGGCTATTGAATTTGCTGTTAAATTCGATGATGGCAAAAATCCAATGGGATTTTTAAAAGCGGATATTGTCATTGTCGGTGTATCTCGTACATCTAAGACACCGTTGTCCATGTATTTGGCGCACAAGCGCGTCAAAGCGGCTAACTTGCCGTTAGTTCCGGAAGTGGCACTGCCGCCGGAATTATTTGAAGTACCGGCACGAAAAATTGTCGGCTTGATTATCGATCCATTTAAATTGAATTTTATTCGTTCAGAACGGTTGCGCAGTATGGGCTTGGATTCCAATGCCAATTATGCTAATATTGAGCGCATCAATGAGGAATTAACTTATGCGCGGGGTGTTATGCGCCGACTGCATTGCCCCATTATTGATGTATCTTCAAAAGCCATTGAAGAAACGGCCAATCTTGTTATGGAAATTGTTAAACGTAATAAAGAGCTGTACCACGAATAAAATGGCATAGAAAAAAGACGCCATTGGGCGTCTTTTTTGCTATCTACAGACATCCCTTGTAGTTGACAGGAGAACAAGATGATGAAACAGGAACAAGACGCCCTTTATGAGTCGATACAACAGGCACTGCAAGAATCAGAATTTTTACATACTGCCGGATTAGACCGGCAAGCTATGCAGCAGTTGATGCAAACACTGCTGCTGCCAGAAAAAGCAGCCGCATTATGGACGTGCCGCAATGCCGATGGCTGGTTTTATTCTCCCGCTGTGCTTCGTATTTTGTGTGATACTGGCACGATATGGCAGCAAGAACCGACTGGCGGCTGGCTGGCGTATTGTTATTGTTATGTATTAGAACGGCTTTTTCCCAATACAGGAGCGCAGTGGACGTGTTGGGATGGCACTCCTGTTGCCCATGGGGATGCTGAACCATATCGATTGGGACGAATGGTGTTCATGCAGATTTTGCGCGGTCTGTACAGGTATGAAGAAGACCATAATGTCTTTGATCCGACAAAGAATTTCGATTTTTTGTCCTATGAAGAAGTAATACGTCAAGGGTATACGCAAGAATATTTAATGATGAAGCGCATATTTATGGACGAATATATCTATGAATTTATGCGTATTGGTGCAGATATATCACCATATAATACACTGGGACATATTGCGGGCGTGCATTATACGGCAGTATATGCGGCGCGGCAGCTGGCAAAGGCCGGCGTTCCTGTCGATACGGCATTGATTTCCGGAGCAGCGGCTTGTCACGACTTAGGAAAGTATGGCTGCAAGAAAAATGAGGAAAAACGGGTGCCGTACCTGCATTATTATTATACTGGCATGTGGTGCCATACAGTTGGCTTATCCCATATTGGTCATATTGCCGCAAACCATTCGGTTTGGGATTTAGAATTGGAAAATTTATCCGTTGAATCGTTGCTGCTCATATATGCTGATTTTCGGGTAAAAAGCAGTCGAAATGAGCATGGCGAAGAAATCGTTCATTTTTATACATTGTCCGATGCTTTTGACGTCATTTTACATAAACTCGATCATGTAGATGAAGCCAAGCGACAGCGATATCAAAAGGTATATGCCAAGTTAGCGGATTTTGAACAATTTATGAAAGAGCAGGGAGTCTGTGTTGAGCTGCCGGCTGATTTTTCTCTTTATCCGGCAGATCAGAAGCCCAAAACAGTGAAAGAAAAAGTGCTGTTAGATGGCGGTGCAGTAGTAGATCAATTAAAGTATGCGGCTATCGATCATACCATCCGGCTGATGAGTCTGTTTCGGGATGAAAGTGATTTTGGAAAACTGATAGAAGCAGCGCGTAGCGAACGGTTGTGGAAAAATGTTCGCACGTATACCGGAATTTTTGCGGAATATTCTACGTATATGACAGAACATCAAAAAGTAATGACATTAACCTTTTTATATGAATTACTGTCCCATAAAGAAGGCGATATTCGGATGCAGGCAGCCAATCTTATGGGTCGCATTATCGCTAATTTTAATGATACGTATACAAAAGAACTGCCGCAGGGCGTATCGCTTCCTCATAAAACAGTAACGAATGCCTCTTTATTTGCGCAATATACCGAAATGATTCTCTATCCGGAAATACGGTTTACAGAACAGCATAAACTTTGGATTGGATATTGTTTCAGTACCTTTGTCAACTCGGTGTTGACACATTGTCCTGCAGCCGATAGACAGAAATATATAACCAGTATGCAAACCTATTACAACAGCAGTGCGTATACAGAAGAACAACGTATTATGTTGCTCAAGGTATTCATGGATATAGATAAAGAAATGCTTCCGCCTGCCTGCATGGAAACAGTACAGCCGTTTATTATGAAGGCGTTACAGGCCGAATCTCGTACCCTCCGTGTGGCAGCATTACTTGCGGCGCATCATGTATTACCTGCCTATGCAGATGAGCGATATGCTAAAGAGCTGCAGCAGGCAATGCATGTATCGACTGAACATCAGACTATAGAGGAAAACGAAGGGAATTTGTTCTTAGCTGATTTAAAAACGGGAACCCATTGGGTTGTCAAAGTTGCCAATATAGATTTAATGATGCGCAGTATACATGTACAATGCCATACAGGAGATATTATGCATTTAGGCATGCATTTGACCAATCTGTTAAAAGTGAGTGAAACACTGTTTGTGCGTCAGACTGCAGGTGAAAGTTTGATAAAGGTTGCTGATTTAATGACGTATTCGCAGCGCAACGAATTAGCGGTGGAACTATTTAATGGATTGGAAATTGGCGATCCGCAAATTGTCAAATATATGCCGGAATTTTTGGGCCGCATGATTCTAAAGCTGCCGCCGCAGGAAGTTGATGAACTTATTAGCACGATTGCATCGCAGATTGCAACGGCGAATATTCAATTGGCTTCCGCAATGGTTCATACGGTTGGCGTTATTTTGGAACACTTTGCTGAATTTGCTGCAGCATTTCCGGAAGATGAAGAACGGCATCAAAAACGGCAGCGGCGACTGTTGTATATCATGATGAAATCATATGCTCATTATAATCGGGAATTAAGTCGGGATGCCTTTCGGGATATGGGCAAGTTTATTTTCGGCAGTTCTCAGATGACATTGGCGCAAAAAGACTTTTTATTTTCTCATTGCTATAAAAAAATATTGGTTCTCTTAGACGAAAATCTGGAAGAGACCTTGGACTTTTATAGTAATGCCGCTGTATTAAATCATATGTACCGATACATTGGACAGCATCAGTTTGAAAAGGGGGCCTTTTCGTTTGCCGTGCCTCGCAAAGCTTGTTTTTACCCAGGGACGTTTGATCCATTTAGTTTGGGACACAAAGCGATTGCCTGCAAAATTCGAGATTTGGGATTTGATGTATACTTGGCGTTAGATGAATTTTCTTGGTCTAAACATACACAACCGCGTCTCATGCGGCGTAAGATTATGAATATGTCTGTTGCGGATGAAGAAAATTTATATCCCTTCCCCGATGATATACCCGTCAATATTGCCAATCCCAAAGATATTCGGCATCTAAAAGATATTTTTGCCGGCAAAGAACTGTATATTGCTGTCGGAGCCGACGTGATTCAGCATGCTTCCGCATATAAGGCAGAACCGACGGTTGATTCTATACATACAGTAAATCATATTGCGTTTGCGCGAAAAACGGGAGAAATGGGAACGCAGGAACCACTGGAGAATGAACAGCGTATTACAGGACGAATTATTCATTTGACACTAGATGCTTTTTATGAAGATATTAGTTCAACGAAAATTCGTGAAAATATTGATCTGAATCGGGATATTTCCAATTTGATTGATGCGGCAGCGCAGCAGTTTATTTATGACAATAATATGTATTTGCGCGAGCCAACGCATAAACATGTCTTGGAGGCGCGGGAAATTGGTATTGGCGCCTTTAAGCGACGGGGAGCCGAAAGCCTTTGGCCGATTTGCGGCGAATTATGGAAAAAAGGATATAATACGGATATATTAGATCGATACATAGAGAAAGAGTATGTATGGACACAGTATATTGATGATGCCGGACCGCAGAAGACTATGATAGCCTATGGAGCAGTGCATCGTATTGGCACAAGAGATTTATTAAACGAATTTGGCAGTACCGAAGTTGCCTCCCATATTCGCAATGCAGCCGGCGGCAGTGTTGCCTGCATTGGTTTTTTATATGCCAATGATTCCTCAAGCATTGCCAACGTCAGCCAGATTGTCATTACAGAACTGCTGACGGAGTTAATTGCACGGGATTTTACGTATGCTGTATATCATCCGGTAGATGAAGCCGGATATCAGGAAGACATGATTACGGCACTTAAACGGCAGGGATTTGTCAATATTGCGCCTGATGGAGCATATCCGTTATATGCCGTGGATATGAAATCACCTGTTGTTATTTTCCGGGATGTAGAGACAACGATTAAAAGTCCCTTTAATAAAAATACGCGTGTACAACAGGCCGTGTATCGGGCACATCAAAATTTATTGAACGTACTCAATCGGATTTATCCGGGCAAACTATTATTGTCTTTTAATATGAGTGCCGTTCATCATAAAATCATTCATAAAGTGGCAGAAATTAATGGCGTATCTATTATAGAAGACAAAAAGAAGCGGCGTGGTTCTTATATGTCCGTTCCCTTTGGCAAAGCCTTAAGCGATGTATTAGTGCCGAATACGGTGACCAAAAGTCTGCATATTGATAAGTATTTTGATCGATTTGTCAAAGGTTTTACGATTGCCGAATCACATCATTATTCGCCCGTTGAAAATCAGGTCAAAACGATAAAATCCTTTAATCGGCCGGTTATATTGATTGATGATTTGCTGCATAAGGGACATCGCATGCGTATGCTTACACCGTATTTACAGAAAAACGGGGTAGAAATTAAAAAGGTATTGGTTGGCGTTATGACCGGACAGGCGATGGACATGATGGCGGAAACGAATATCCAAGTGGAAAGTGCATATTTTCTGCCGACCATGGAAGTCTGGCTGAATGAAAGAGACTGCTATCCCTTTATTGGCGGCGACAGTATAGATAATGCCCACAACTACAGCGGATATGACAGCAATCCGTCTATTAATTTAATACTGCCGTATGTCAATCCCCAGTTTATTTGTCACGGTGATGGACAAGCAAATTATTTATATTCGTTGACATGCCTGCAAAATGCGGCACAAATTATGCATACTTTGCAGGAAGTCTATCAAGAAACCTATGAAAAACGATTGACGCTGAAACGCCTTGGTGAAGTACTTACGTATCCTCGGATTCCGGATATTGATGTAGGTGTCAAATTCGATGAAAATATGGACCCTACACGTTTTATTGAAAACGATATAGAACGACTGATTCGGCTCCGTTGGGGAGACAGTGCGTTTTTGCATGTAGAAAGAGGAACAATGCTATGATTCAATATTTTATTCACGATTTACCGGAAGCGGCCGGTATCATGACACCGCTGTCATTGACAATCGGCGCGCCTATAGGCAAAAAAAAATTCCGCGTGCACATTTTGGCCTTGGGAGATGTAGGCATGACGATGCTGATTGGATTGCGGCTACTGGGAGCTGACGTCATTAGTCAGATTGGAATTTGTGATGTAAACATGAAGAATACCCAGCGGCTGGAAATGGAAATGAACCAGGTCCGGTATCCCTTTGCAGGATTTGTGGGAAGTGATATGCCCATGCTTCCGGACGTACACATCGTTGACGAAGAACATGTATTTGATTGTGACGTATTTATTTTTTGTGCCAGCAAAGGCGTTCCACCTGTCGGTGTGCAGGGTGATGTGCGTATGGCGCAGCTGGAAGCAAACCGCAACTTAGTTCAGCATTTTGCTGTGTTGGCAAAAAAGAAAGCCTTTAAAGGGCTTGTATGTATCGTATCTGATCCGGTAGATCCGTTATGCAAAACATTTTGGCAGACTGCTGCATTAGAACCGGCACAAGTGCAGGGCTATGGTCTGGGCGTTATGAATGCCCGCGCGGCATATTATGCAGAACGCTGTCCGGAATTTTCGCTGTATTTATCTGAAGGAAGAGCTTTCGGTCCGCATGGGGACGATTTGGTTTTGGCAGATAGTATTATTGCTTATCATGACGATGTTTCGAAAGCACTGACAGAAAAAGTTATTCATGCCAATATGGAAGTGCGGGCGTTGGGATATAAACCCTATATTGCACCAGCGTTGTCTTCAGCGGCCCTTTCTATTTTGCTTACCTTGCGTCATCAATGGCATTATGGCTCCATCTATTTTGGCGATGCCGAACGAGGTGCTTTTTTTGGCATCAAAAACCGAATGGATGAACAAGGCGTGTTGTATGAAGATGTGGCCGTTTGCGCTCCATTGTATGAACGATTAAAACAAGCGTATTTGAATTTGTGTCATCTTCCATAACCGTAAAGGAGGGTGGAACCGATGCTTCATGTTGTGAAAATAGGATGGAACGAATCTTCTGCTGAGCGCATGCAACAAGTCCTTTCCTATGCGTTGCAAGACAAGGAGTACTGCGTCTATGAAACGGAAGAAGCATTTATTTCCTATTGCCGGCATGCCGAGTCCCATCAGGCGTATCAAGCCGTTCTTTTTGCGGCTGTGCTGCCGGTGGGAGGAGTGAGCATGTCCTATGTACGCCTTATTTCTTGGATGGCATCCAGTCCGCTGTGTTTGGAACATTGGTGTGGGGCCGTATTGATTGATGGCTCTGGTGAATGGTTTACGAAAAAAATAGGACGAGAATTGATTTTTTTGGCTAATCAGGCGGGGTGTGCTTTTCCCGGCAAGCCGCTGGTAGAAGCGACGGGCTCACTATATAATTTTAATACCCAGGCTGCTGTTCAAGGCGTGTCTAATATACAGGCCTATAAAAATAGTGCGGCTCGGCTAGCAGAAAAAGTCTGTACCTTTGCAGCAGCGATGCAAACGGCACCGGATACACCGATACGACGCATTTTGGTGCTGCATGCGAGTAGCCGTAAGACATCGAATACGCTGCTGTTGTGGGAAATGATTCGCCAGCATCTGCACGGTGCGGTTGATGTAGAAGAATTAACACTGCGCAATGGTGCGGTAATAGACTGCCGAGGCTGCAGCTACGAGGCGTGCCGGCATTTTGGCGAACAGGGAGAATGTTTTTATGGCGGCGTCATTGTAGAAAAAGTGTATCCTGCCATTCGAGCAGCTGATGCGATTATGCTGATCTGTCCCAATTATAATGATGCAGTCAGTGCGAATTTGACGGCTTTTTTCAATCGATTGACGGCATTGTTTCGTATGGAGTTCGATTCATTTTCGCGAAAGTACGTTTATGCTCTGGTAGTTTCAGGATACAGCGGTGGTGATATTGTTGCTGAACAAGTAATCGATGCTATGAATTGCAATAAGAATTTTAGTTTGCCCGGCCAGTTTGCTATGGTGGAAACTGCCAATGATCCCCAGAGTATTTTACAGTGCGAAGGCATTGAAAAAAGAGCCGTTCAAATGGCTGAACGACTCTTGGGACGTAAAGTATATACATAATAACAAATAAAAAAAGATGATTCGATAAAGAATCATCTTTTTTTATATAGGATTAAACATCACGCTGTACTTTGCCGGAACGAAGGCAGCGAGTGCATACGTTAACACGTTTAACTTCGCCGTCTACGATAGCGCGTACTCTCTGGATATTTGGTTTCCAGGTTTTTTTCGTTTTTAAATGGGAATGGCTGACATTCATGCCGCTCATTGTTCCCTTGCCACAAATTTCGCAAAAGTTTGCCATTGGTTACACCTCCCTGCACCATCACAGTACAACATACAAATCTTATCATAAAAGATAGGGTAAATCAAGTTATATTTATAAAAAAGTCTACAAAATATGATACAATAAAAAAGAGAAAAATACAAGGAGTTTTTTTATGAATTGTTCAATTCGTCAATTAAAGGGAATTGGCACACGTAAAGAAGCGTTGTTTGCCCGTTTAGGAATTCATACGATAACTGATGTGTTGCAGTATTTTCCAAAAGAATATGAAGACCGTAGCCATATCCAGCAGATTGCCGAAGTTATACTGCCGTCTTCTGCGCCGGTTTTGGTTTGCGGTACCGTGCGCAGTGTACAGGAAATGAGGCCGCGCCGCGGCTTGACGTTGCTGAAAGTACTATTGGCTGATGCCAGCGGCGCCGTAGAAATGACGTGGTTTAATCAGCCTTTTAAGAAAAAATTATTTCATCAGGGCATGGTGGTTACGGCGTTTGGAAAAATGGAATGGGCCTATGGTCGGCGGCAGATGAATGGACCTGAAACAGAAGAAGGTGTTGCCGAAGGACAGGGGCTGGTTCCTGTTTATGGTTTGACAGACGGACTGCGACAGCAGGATGTACGCAGAGCTGTACAAGCTGCTTTGCAGGCAGCTGCAGAAAATCCGGCACTGTTTCCTAGTTGGGATAGCGGACAAACGGCATGTCATTCGCAGATACCTATGCAGCAAGCCTATGTTTGGATGCATTTCCCGCCATCGTGGGATGCACAGCAACGTGCGAGAAAACAACTAGCCTTTGAAGAACTATTTGATATGCAACTTGGATTATTGCTGCGTCGACAAAAAGAGGGAAAACAACAGGGGATTAAATGCGGCCCTAATGGCAATTTATTAAAACAACTTATTTCGCAGCTGCCGTTTACGCTGACAAAAGGGCAGATACAGGCTTTTTTGGATATACAAAATGATATGGAAAGCGAAGTACCCATGCAGCGCCTGATACAAGGGGATGTGGGCTCGGGAAAAACGGTTGTTGCAGCGATGGCATTGGCTAAAATCGTTGAAAACGGCTATCAAGGTGCATTAATGGCGCCCACTGAGATTTTGGCGGTCCAGCATTATGAAGAATTTAACCGACTGTTTCAGGATATGCCGGTTCACATTGCGCTGCTTACGGGCCGTACGAGTGCAAAAGAACGAGCTGTCTTGCTGGAACAATTACAAAAGGGAACGATTCAGATTTTGATTGGAACGCATGCGTTGATTCAAGAGGATGTAGTGTTTCAAGAACTGGGACTGGTCATTACAGATGAACAGCATCGCTTTGGTGTCAAACAGCGTGCGGCCCTGCAGCATAAGGGAAAAGCACCGCATACGCTGTTTATGACGGCCACGCCGATTCCGCGAACATTGGCCCTTTCGGTATATGGTGATTTAGATGTGTCCTCTATACGGGAAATGCCTCCCGGACGGAAACCGGTAAAAACGTATGCCGTAGGAGAAGCGATGCGGCAGCGAATTTATGTGTTTATGGAAAAATTAATGCAGGCCGGCCAGCAATGCTATGTCGTATGTCCCCTGGTAGAAGAGTCCGAGTCGATGGACTTGCAAGCGGCGACTGCGTTATATGATGAGCTGCGACAAACGGTGTTTCAAAAGCGGCACTGCGGACTGGTGCACGGTAAAATGGCAGGCAAAGAGAAAGAAGCGGTGATGGAAGCGTTTCAAAATGGCGAGATAAACCTTCTAGTAGCGACCAGCGTTATTGAAGTCGGCGTGAATGTTCCCAATGCGACGCTGATGCTGATTGACGGCGCCGAACGATTTGGACTGGCCCAGCTTCATCAGCTGCGGGGACGGGTAGGCCGCGGCAGTCAGCAGGCATATTGTATTTTACTGGCTAAAGGCGGTAGTAAAGAAACGCAGCAACGGCTAAAATGGATGGAACAGATTCATGATGGATTTGTCCTGGCAGAAAAGGATTTACTTCTTCGTGGAGCTGGACGACTGTTTGGCTATGCCCAGCATGGACTGCCTGATTTGAAAGCCGCTGATATTATAAAGGATATTGATTTATTGGTAGCGGCTAGAGACAGAGCATCTGCGTATTTGAAAGAAAATATAGATGAAAAACTAATCTTAGACGTACTGCGGCAGCGGTTTGGAGGAAATTTTCAAGGGTTATGGAATAACTGACAGAAAATCTTAGAAAAGTGTGAATGAAAATATGTACAGATTGCGATATATCCGTTATAATAGTTGGTAAGCTATTTAGGGCTCTTTCCCTATTTCTTATATTTTATAAACAGAGGTGCAAATATGAGATCTGATAAATTTGGTATGAGAGGTTTAACATTTGATGACGTATTGCTGGTACCGGCAAAATCTGACGTTTTGCCTGTAGACGTAGATGTATCAACCAATCTGACGAAAGATATCAAACTGAATATTCCTATTATGAGCTCCGGCATGGATACCGTTACGGAAGCTCCGATGGCCATTGCAATTGCCCGTGAAGGCGGCATTGGCGTTATTCATAAGAATATGTCTATCGCGGCACAAGCTCGTGAAGTAGATAAGGTAAAGCGCTCTGAACATGGTATTATTATTGATCCGATTTTCCTGCATCCGGACAATTTGTTGGCTGATGCCAATGAATTAATGGGTAAATATCGTATTTCCGGTGTTCCCATTGTTGTAGATGGAAAACTCGTAGGCATTATTACCAACCGTGATATGCGTTTTGAAGAAGACATGAGTCGTCGTATTGGCGATATCATGACGAAAGAAAACTTGGTTACGGCGCCTGTAGGCACCTCATTAGCAGACGCAAAAGCCATTTTGCGCCAACATCGCATTGAAAAATTGCCGCTTGTCGATAATGAAGGTAATTTGAAAGGTCTTATTACTATTAAAGATATTGAAAAAGCGACGAAATACCCGAATTCTGCTAAAGATTCTAATGGCCGTCTTTTAGTAGCTGCCGCAGTTGGAGTAACACACAACATGACAGATCGCCTGGATGCCTTGGTAGCAGCTAAAGTAGACGTAGTTGTCATTGATACGGCACATGGCCATTCCCAGGGTGTATTGAACACCTTGAAAGAAATCAAAAAAGCCTATCCGCATCTGCCGGTTATTGCCGGCAACGTCGCAACGGGCGAAGCAACGGAAGCGTTAATTGAATGCGGCGTCGATGCTGTTAAAGTTGGTATTGGGCCAGGTTCTATCTGCACAACACGTATCATTGCAGGTATTGGCGTACCACAGATTACGGCTGTCTATGAATGTGCTAAAGTCGCACAACGGTATGGTATTCCTATTATTGCCGATGGCGGTATCAAATACTCCGGTGATATGGCCAAAGCCATTGCTGCTGGCGGCAACGTTGTCATGATGGGCAATCTCTTGGCTGGTACGGAAGAAAGCCCGGGACAGACTGTTATTTATCAAGGCAGAAGCTATAAAGAATATCGCGGCATGGGTTCATTGGCTGCCATGGAACAGGGCAGTAAAGACCGTTACTTCCAGGAAGATGCGAAGAAACTTGTTCCGGAAGGCATTGAAGGCCGTGTACCGTATAAAGGACCGGCTGCAGATACCATTTTCCAGATGGTTGGCGGGCTGCGCGCATCCATGGGATATTGTGGCTGCCATAATATTAAAGAAATGATTGAAAATACGCGTTTTATTCAGATTACGGCAGCTGGCCTTCGTGAAAGTCATCCGCATGATATCAATATCACGAAAGAAGCTCCGAACTATAGCGTAAACTAATTATACGTGGAGGATAATGATGGCTAGTACCATAGATATCTTATCCATCCCAATTTGGAATGTCACAATGGAAGAAGCTGTGGAAGCGGCCTTTAAGTGCATTGATGAAGGCCGGGCAGCTTCTATTGCGACAGCCAATGCTGAAATGGTAATGCGTTCCCAATCAGATAAAGAGCTGGCAGGTATCTTGCAGCATGCCGATTTAGTAGTGCCTGATGGTGCCGGTGTGCTGTGGGCGGCCGAACAGCAGGGAAAACGATTTAAACAGCGTGTAACAGGTGTTGATTTGGCGTGCAGTCTGCTTCGTGAAGCGGCGGCACGCCAAACGGCTGTTTATTTCTTTGGCGGCGCTGAGGGCGTAGCAAAGCAGGCAGCGCAGAATATCCAGCAGCAAGTAGGAAAGCTGAATATGGTAGGTACGCATTCAGGCTTTTTTACACCCGAAGAGGAAGGTAAGATTATTGAAGAAATCCGCTCTGGCGGTACGCAGATTTTATTGGTAGCCTTAGGCGTGCCAAAACAAGAAAAATGGATACATGATCATTTATATGAATTAGGACCGTGTGTATGCATGGGGGTAGGCGGTACACTTGACGTGTTGTCAGGTAAGGCTTGCCGTGCGCCAAAATGGATGCAGGAACATCGGCTGGAATGGCTGTATCGATTGTTAAAAGAACCGACCCGCTTTAAACGGATGCTGGCTCTGCCTCGATTTGTCGCAGCCGTCAAATGGGGGAAAGGTGTCAAGTAGATTTGAGGTGAGGTCTTGAATAAACCTTTTATAATTGAAGATGGATATATCTTTATTATTGTCCCGGTATTGATTGCCGTTGCATTGGAATATTTTGTGAATGCCTATGCGGCAGTCGTCCCGGCACTGCTGGCGTTGTATTTTGCCTATTTCTTTAGAAATCCCCGTCGTACGATTCCACAGGATGAGACGGCATTGGTTTCTCCGGCAGATGGTAAGGTGATGGCAATTGAAGACGTAAACGAAGATACGTATATGAATGGCAAATGCCGAAAGATAGTTATCTTTTTGTCTGTATTTGACGTTCATGTCAATCGGGCGCCGCTGGCGGGAACGATTAACTTTCAGCAATATACATGCGGGCGGTTTCGACCGGCTTATAAAGACGGCGTAGGATATGAAAATGAACGATATTCCATCGGAATTGAAAATGATAAAACGCATATTTTGGTTACTGTCATTGCCGGTATTTTGGCGCGGCGCATTGTATCATGGGTCACGCTGGGAGACACGCTTTCCCATGGGCAGCTCTATGGCATGATCAAATTCGGTTCCTGTGCAGAAGTCTATGTCCATGACGATGTAGAAATTACTGTCGAAAAAGGACAGTATGTACGGGGCGGCGAAACTATCATTGGGAGGATTGTCAAATGAAAAATGTAATACCCTGCTTATTTACGGCAGGCAACTTGGGTTTTGGCGTATTGAGCATGATTATGACACTTCATGGCATGTTTGCCTGGGCCGGCATCTGCATTTTGCTGGCAATGGCCTGTGATGCCTGTGATGGACGTGCTGCCCGTGCCCTTGGCGTAGCCGGCGAATTTGGGAAAGAATTGGATTCCTTGTCTGATGTCGTATCCTTTGGTGCGGCTTCTGCTTTTTTGATTTATACGTATGCGCTGCAGGAATTGGGATGGATCGGTGCTGTTCCGGCTGTTATTTATGCAGCTCTCGGCGGTGTTCGTCTGGCGCGGTTTAATTTGAATACGACTGTTATTCACGGTTATTTTCAGGGTATGCCGATTCCAAACGGCGGCTGCTTGATTGCGACATATGTTATTGCCTGTGAAATTGCCGGTGCCCATTCACTGCTTCCGGCATGGCTTCTCGGTATCATTGTGATTGCCTTAGGCTATCATTTGGTCAGCAAAATTCATAATCCTGATTTTAAGGGAGCCAGCCCGGATGTACTCCATAAGTCTGCATTGGCTGTTGCCATTATTTTTGGACTTTTGGTATTGTATGTGATTGATTGGCATTTGATTATTACGATGCCTTTTTTGCTGTACATCGTATTTGGCTTGGTCAATACGGCAATGAACGCTGCTCACTAGGCGTATAGGGAGATTCATGTATGGAACATGTATTGGATATCATCATGATACCCGTTCAAGTAATCATTGTTTTTTATACCTTGTATTACGTTATATTGGCTATATTTGGCCTGATTAAGCGAAGAGAAAAAATAACAGCAGCCCCTAAAAACACATTTGCCGCTGTTATTTGCGCACATAATGAAGAAGCTGTTGTCGGTCAGCTGATTGATAATTTAAAAGGGCTGCATTATCCTAAAGAAATGTACGATGTGTATGTTGTGGCAGATAACTGTACAGACAATACAGCCGAAATATGCCGGCAACATGGTGCGATTGTAAAAGTGCGGACCAATACGGAACAAGTGGGGAAAGGCTATGCCTTAGACTGGATGTTTGCGCAGATGTTGGCCCAGGAAAAACAGTATGATGCCTTTGTTGTTTTTGATGCCGATAACTTAGTACATCCAGAATTTTTGCGTGAAATGAATAATCATCTCTGTAAAGGGGAACAAGTTATTCAGGGCTATATGGATGCAAAAAATCCGACAGATACGTGGATTGCCGGCACCTTTGCCATTGCCTTTTGGCTGATTAACCATATGTGGCATTTAGCGAAATACAATATTGGCTTATCTACAGCGTTAGGCGGTACAGGCATGTGTATTGCTACCGATATTGTTCGTAAATATGGCTGGGGCTGTGATTGCCTGACAGAAGACATGGAATTTTCCATGAAAGTGCTGCTGGAAGGCGTACGGACTTGCTGGGCTCATGATGCGATTATTTATGATGAAAAAGCCTTGGGATTTATGCAGTCGTGCCGGCAGCGTAAGCGGTGGGCGCAAGGTCAATGTGATTGCGGTGAACGATTTATTCCCCAATTATTTGCCCGCGGCATTAAGACCGGAAATATTCGGATGCTCGATGGCATTATTACGCTGTCTCAGCCGTTTTTTATGATGATGTCTACTATATATGCAGTCCTGTCATGCATGAACTCTTATATTCCGTTTTATACGAATATTTTAAATCAAATTGTACCGGTACAATTATGGACTGTTATCGGTGTTATACAATATTTAATTCCTGTTATTGTATTGTTGCAAATCAAGGTGCCCCTAAAATCATGGGCATATTTGATTGTGTACCCGCTGTTTATGTACAGCTGGATTCCCGTTAACTTTTTGGGATTTAAAGACCGTCATAAGATGAAATGGAGTCATACCATTCATACGCGGGCTGTTTCCTATGACAGTGCGGCACTGCTTCGTAAGGAGAATAAAAAATAGATGCATATTTTACTAACCAATGATGATGGTGTGCGGGCTCAAGGCTTGCAGACGTTAAAGCGAGAATTAGCTGCATGCGGCCATCGATTGACCGTTGCCGCACCGAATGGGCAGCGCAGTGCGGCGTCTCATTCCATGTCGATTAACAAGCCATTATACTGTCAGGAATTGGCACAAGAGGATGCGCAGATTCGTGAAATTGCCATATCAGGTACGCCTGTAGATTGTGTAAAAATGGCGATGGAATATTTTTTAGTTGATGACAGGCCGCAGTTGCTTATTTCCGGCATTAACAACGGATATAATCTGGGTAGCGATGTGTTGTATTCTGGGACCGTTTCTGCTGCAATGGAAGGTCCCTATTATCAAGTACCGGCTATCGCTGTTTCGATGTATCCCATGGAAACGGAACGATGTGTGCAGACAGCTCATCTCGTACAGCAGCTGATAGAAAAGGTAATGATTAAAGGTAAGTTTCCGGGCATTTTAAATGTCAATGTGCCGCCGCAAGGAGAAATTTCATTAGATAATATTTGTGTCGTCCCGCAGACGATACAGATATATCATAATGTAATTGAACCACGAAAAGATAAAGACGGCAGTATTTGCTATCATATTGTGGGCGACATTGATATGGAAGGAGCACCGGCCAATAGTGATGTGGCAGCCGTTCGGCAAGGTTACATCGCTGTTACGCCGCTAAAATGGCAGCAAACAGCTATTGCGGCAATAGACGATGTAAAAAGCTGTTTGTAAGAAAATAAAAGTGATTGATGATGCAGTTAGGCTGCGCATGAATCACTTTTTTTATTTGTTTTCATTGCATCCACACAGTATCAAATAATTTTTTGATTTTTCAAATATTTTTATATTTCAAAATACTTTTTTGAAAATAAAAAAGTATTTTGAATAATTTTACAATTATATCAATAACATCTTTATAAAATTTTGCATAGCCAACGCAAAAATGTCCACTCGTGATACATTTTTGTAAGAATAGGGGTTGCAAAATGGAGAAAGATGGCGTATAATTTCAATCAATCACATATGAAGTGGACGAAGTACATGGGAGAAGGTTAGGAGCCTACCGAAGGAGTTAAACTCTCAGGTGCCCATTGGGCAGGACCGTGTACAGACACAACTCTGGAGAGTCCCTAATCGGGCGCCGAAGGTGCAAGGATGAGAAATTTCTTTCCCAATCTCTCAGGCAAAAGGACAGAGGATAGCATAGACATTATTTTTTTCCCTATGTTGTTTTTCATGACCTATCTTCAGAGGATATGCTGAGGATAGGTTTTTTTGTCTTTATTATTACAGTATAAAGGGGTAGGGAATTATGTTGGAAACGTTGAATGCGATTGATAGTTTTGTATGGGGACCGCCGCTGCTAGTGTTGCTGATTGGAACCGGTTTGATGCTGACAGTTCGCCTGCATTTGTTACAGGTATTTAGATTGCCGCGGGCACTGAAGCTGATTTTTACAGCGAAAAATAAGGGTGACGGCGATGTTGATAGCTTCAAAGCACTTTGCACGGCCTTGGCAGCAACCGTAGGCACAGGGAACATCGTTGGCGTTGCAACGGCGATTCATGCAGGCGGTCCGGGAGCTATCTTCTGGATGTGGATGGCTGCATTCGTCGGTATGGCAACCAAATATGCCGAAGGCTGTTTGGCAGTTAAATACCGTACAGTTGATAAAAACGGCGATATTTCCGGTGGCCCGATGTATTATATTGAAAATGGCCTTGGCAAAAAATTTAAACCCTTGGCATTCTTGTTTGCCTTCTTTGGTGTTCTCGTTGCCTTCTTTGGCATTGGTACATTTGCACAGGTCAATTCCATTGTAGAAATTATGAAGTTGGCAACAGATGTACCTGTTGAATATACGGCTGTTATCCTGACTATTGTTGTAGCTGCCGTTACGATCGGCGGGCTGCAGTCTATTTCCAAAGTTGCCGCTAAAATCGTTCCGGCCATGGCTATTATTTACGTTATTTCTACGGTTGGCTTTTTGATTGCTTTTTATGATAAAGTTCCGGCAGCGATTGAACAGATTATTGTTTGTGCTTTTACGCCGACGGCAGCAGCTGGCGGTTTCTTGGGAGCTACTGTTCTTATGGCAATGCGAAATGGTGTAGCCCGCGGCGTATTTTCCAATGAATCCGGTTTGGGCAGCGCGCCGATTGTCGCAGCCGCAGCGAAGACCAAATGGCCGGCTGAACAGGGACTTATTTCGATGACCGGTACCTTTATTGATACGATTATTATTTGCACATTAACCGGTCTTGTCATTGTTGTCAGCGGTGCTTGGACGGGGGACCTGAACGGCGCGGCTTTAACAAACTCTGCATTCCTGCAGGCATATCCGGCTTGGGGTAGCATGATTCTCTGCATTGGCTTGACGTTGTTTGCTTTCACGACAATTCTTGGCTGGAACTATTATGGGGAACGCTGCATTGAATATTTGGTTGGCGTAAAGGGAATTATGCCATATCGGGTTATTTTTATCATTCTCGTTGCTTGCGGTGCATTTCTTAAATTGGATGTCATTTGGGTATTGGCTGATATTGTAAATGGCCTGATGGCGATTCCAAACTTGATTGCCTTAATTGGCTTGAGCGGTGTCGTCGTAGCAGAAACGAAAAAATATCATGCCCATTTGAAAGAAAAAGAAGCAGCTGTTGAAATGGAAGAAAAAGTAACAGCAGGGCATTAAGAGACGAAACATATAGATAGGGATATAGGGGCTCATATACTAAAAAGAGAGGTTGTGAAATGATAGTCATTTCACAACCTCTCTTTTGATACGACATACGTGGTATTGATTGATTTGTGTTCCCCTTCTGATTACAATGCTTTGATGACATCCTGTCGGAGTGTTGGCAAATAATTATAGTAGTGTTGTCCTGGACAGTCTGTAGAATTTAAATCGCGATGGCCAACAATGGTAGATGCAGAAGGTTGAATATGATACCGCTGGCATAAGTAGGCTACTAAGTGTGTCGCACTGGATAGTTGTTGTTTTGTAGGCCAAGCAATATCAAAATTACCAACTGATACAATGCCAATAGAGGTTTGATTGTATCCGTAACAATGAGCGCCGATTGTGCCTTCTGGCCGTCCTTGTTCAATACGGCCATCTTTATGGATGACGTAGTGATACCCGATACCAGCCCAGCCATTCTGCAAATGCCATTGATGAATTTCTGAAGCTGAAACTTCGCGATTCGTTCCTCCGACATGATGCAAAATCAAAAGATTGGTTATCTTTCTAGGAATAAGCGTTTCAGAAAAAGTAAGATGGGTTTCTTGAATCGACGGCTACGATATAATGTGTTTGGTATTTTCACTGGCAAGTACCGGTAAGACCGGTGCTGTAGATAAAGCTGTCAATGCAGCAAAAGACAGCTTAAAAAATTCACGACGAGTCAAGATATCATCCCTCTTTTATTGCAAGCTTGTATATATTTCGTCTAAATCTTCTTTCATGCGATCGATGTAGGAAGCAGAACCTTCACCGCTTTCCATGGTATGAATGGTTTTGACGGAAGCACCGACTTCATTTGCTAACGTTTGTGATGTTTTTGGGCTAACCATGTCTTCTGTGAAAATTGTTTTTACCTGGTGGGTTTTACAATATTCCACGAGGTTAGCTAATTGCTGGGTTGTCGGTTCACCATCAGCAAATACAGATTCTACGCTGGTTTGCGTTAGTCCAAAATCACGGCACAAGTATCCGAAGGCAGCGTGGCCCGTAACAAATTGTTTATTCGGAACGCCTTGGAATTTTCCTTTATATTCCGTATAGAGCTGTTGGAGTTGTGCATTGTAGTCGGCTGCGTTTTTTTGATAGAAATCAGCATTTTTCGGATCGGCTTTTGCTAAGGCGTCAGCAATGTTTTTGACTTCAATTTGCGCGTTTACTAAGCTAAGGAAACAATGGGGATCGTAATTGCCATGTTCTTTTCGTTTTTTTTCATCAGTAAGAACGATAGGATCGATGCCTTGGGACGCATTGATGGCAACTAAGTCTTTTTTATCTAAGGCTTTTATTGTTTTTTCAGCCCATGGTTCCATGCCAAATCCGTTATAGATAAACACATTGGATTGCTGAAGTTCTTTCATATTGTTCGTTGTAGGTTGAAAATCATGCGGTTCCGTTCCATCAGGAATAATCGTCGTAATATTGATTTTGTCTTTCCCTACAGCTTGCGTAAATTCTTTCATCGCATTAAAAGAAACGGCTACGTTTAGCTTACCATTGTCTTTAGCTGCCGGTGCCGCAGGACCGCAGCCAGCTAATACTGTTATTGCCAGCATCAAACAGCACAAAAAAGAAAACCATTTTTTCATTGTAATTTCTCCTTTCCTAATCCAACTCTAAATGCGAATGCTTTGCATTTCAAGCACAGGTGATATGATAGCACCGATACGAATATTTGTCAATAAATGCAAATGCCTTGCATTTACTTTTGGAAATGGTATAATACGAGTGTTGTTTACATATATAATAAGGAGAAACGGATATGATACAATTAGACCATGTTTCTTTTGCATATGAACATGGGCCCTATTTACTACAGGATATTCATATGCAGATTGCCGATGGTGACTATATTTCTGTTGTTGGTGAAAATGGCAGCGGTAAAAGTACGCTGATCAAACTGATTTTAGGATTACTGTCACCCAGTGTCGGAACGATTACGAATACTTTTCAGCATACGGCCTACGTGCCCCAGCGATTTGATACGCTAAATCAATTTCCCATTACCGTATATGAAGTGTTAAATTGCCAGCGGCATATTTTGGGATTTAAAGATAAGGAATGCATTTGCAAAGCCTTGGAACAGATGAATGTATATCATTTAAAAGATTCCCTCATTGGCAATCTCTCAGGCGGTCAGTGTCAAAAAGTACTAATTGCCCGCGCGTTGATGGGACATCCGGATTTGCTTATTTTCGATGAACCGTCTACGGGGATTGATGTTAAAAGCCAAATGGAATTATATCCCTTTATCAAAAATTTAAATCAACAACATGGCGTAACGGTTCTTACGGTAGAACACAACTTGAAATTTGCCATTCATAATTCAACGAAAATGTTTCATGTAGTCGGAGGGCACGGCCATTTTTGCTCACCGAAGGAGTATATTCAGGAATATGTATCGGATACGATGGGAGATGATGTCTAATGTTTGAATATGCATTTATACAAAATGCATTTATCGTTGCTGTTTTGATTTCGATCGTCTGCCCGCTGATTGGTATGTTTTTGGTGTTGCGTCGCTATTCGATGATTGGCGATGTCTTGGCCCATGCCTCATTGGCCGGGGTTGCTGTCGGTTTATTGCTGGATGTCAATCCGATTTTGAGTGCCTTTGGTTTGACATCGGTCTTTGGTGTATTAATCGAAGTATTACGGCAGCGATTTCGCCGCTATGCCGAACTGATTTTAGTCATTATTTTAGCCTTATCCGTCGGCATTGCTATTACGATTATGAGTGCCGGCCTTGTTCATGCTAATGTTGAATCCTTTTTATTTGGCAGTATGCTGACTGTTACCAAAGAAGACGTATGGTCTGTTGTTGCCTTGAGTATTATTTCCTTACTGACGATTATTAAATTGTATCCCCAGTTGGTCATGCTGACCTTTGATGAAGATGGTGCCCAAATTGCCGGGGTTAAAACAAAACTGATTAATTATATTTTTGCTATTTTGGTAGCAGCAACGATTTCTGTAGCCATTCGTATAGTAGGCATTTTAGTTATTAGTTCACTCATTGCCCTGCCTGTAGCGACGGCTTTGCAGTTACAAAAAGGATTTCGCCGTACTTTGGAATATTCCGTATTATTTGGCTTTTTGGATATTATCATCAGTCTGTTTATTTCGTTTTGGGTAGATGCGGCACCTGGCGGCATTACGGCTATTATATCGGTTGTCATGCTTTTATTGGTTATTTTCTATAAAGAAATGACTGCTGGTGGAGGAAGATAATATGGATGAAATACAAGATTTAGGGGAACATTTACATCGGTATGGATTAAAAAATACAAAGGCTCGCAGTGCTGTGCTTCACTTGCTGATTGCGAAAGCTGGTGTGCTGACACCGGATGATATTTATCAAGTCTTGCAAGAACAAGGGAAACCAATTAATGTATCGACGATTTATCGCATCTTAGAAATGTTTACAGAAAAAGGACTGACAGAGAAATCGTATTTACCGGATCTTCGTAAATACGGATTTTCCCTGCGTTCCGTAGGTCATCAGCATCGGTTAATCTGCTTGTGTTGTCATAAAATCGTAGAACTACCTCATTGTCCACTGACGACGTTTGAGCAGGATGTTGCCCAAAAAACGCAGTTTGAAGTCGTAGGGCATCAGCTGGAATTATATGGGTATTGTCCGGAATGTCAAAAAAAACGCCATACGACACAGCATGTGTAAAGAAAGGATGGATGAAATGCAAATCAATACGACGTGGCTGCAGCAACAAAAAGAAAAACGGTTGCAGCAATCGATAAAACTTTCGGTATATTGTCGGCCTTTGGATTCTCAGACGGCATTTGTTGACAATGATCGTTGTATGCCGTCGGCTAGTTTAATTAAGATACCGATTATGATACAGGCCTTTCGGCAAGCGGCAAAGGGCAACATTTCCTTTGAAAGGGTTTTGCCCCTGCATCAGCTCGTCGATGGCGGCTCTTTTGGGGAAAAGAAGGAAGGTACACCGGTCACGATTCGTGAACTAGTGCAGCATATGATTGTAGAAAGCGATAATACATGTACCAATATGCTCATTGACCTATTGGGCATGGACGCCATTAATGAAGAAATCGCGTGTCAAGGTATGAAACATACGATACTACAGCGAAAGATGATGGATTTTGCCGCAGCTAAAGCGGGACGAGAAAATAAAACGACAGCTAGTGATATGGGCCATCTGTTGTGGCAGCTTGCCAAAGGAAACTGCTTGGGTAATCCCCTGGATACGGCAATGCTGCAGATTCTTTCGTGCCAAGAAGATAATTGCATTCTGCCGGCACAGATTCCGCATCCCGTGCGTGTAGACCATAAGACGGGAGAGCTGGATGGCTTATATCATGACTGTGGTATTGTTTGGAAGGACAAGATTCCCTATGTCTGCTGTCTCATGGCGGACGGCATTACCGATGAAGCCCAAACGATTTCTGATTTATCCTATTTGGCACGGGATATTTATGATATCATGTAATGATGCCATAGGGTACGACAGTTGCGTAGAAGCGACAAAAAGCCGCATGTTAAAAAACATGCGGTTTTTTGTTTGATACAGTAAAAACAGTTAGCGAACGTATTTGATAAAATCGGCTTTGCGGGGTTTAGCTGGTTTTGCCGGTTGCGCTGCGTACCCAACGATGCAGTGTCCTACACCGACGAGATGCTGAGGTAGTCCCCATTTTTTTAGAAGGGCTTTGCCTTCGGGCGATTCAAATTCTTCTTTCGCGCGATTAATCCAGCAAGAGCCAAGGCCTAACGAAGCGGCCGCATTCATCAAGTTGCCCATCACTAAGCAGCCGTCGGACCAAGCATTGGCTGATTTTTCGGGATCTGTCAATACAACAATAATCGTAGGCGCGCCATACATGGGGTCCTGGTCTGTTCCCATAATGGCGGCATTCATGGCCGTGAGCTGCGCAATGGTTTCTTTATCCTGTACGACAACCATTGTAACCGGTTGTAATCCCATGCCGCTGGCAGCATATTCACCAGCTTTTAAAATGAGCTGCAAATCTTCTTCTGCAATTTGCTGACTTGTATAACTGCGAACGCTGCGGCGATTGATTAAGGTTTGAATTGTTTCATTCATGACGATCCCTCCTGTATGATTTGATGACATATTAGACTATATAAAAATTTATATATACATATTATATCACACCCGTATAGTCCCACGATATAGATGTGAATGGACTGAGAAAATAGGAAGGGAAACAGGATTTTTTCTTGCCATTTTGATGATAAAATGCTATTATCTTATTTGTAGAAAACTCAAAATGGATTTTAAGTTTTCTTACAGTTTTTTAACAATTACAGGTCTTTGTTTTACTTTACAATAGAGTATGGTATAGTAAAATGGACGGTACCATGAAGAACGGGAGGAGTTGGTGTCTGTGCAGTATATATTGGAAAAGATAGGCTCTTTTACCCTTCATATATTTGAAGAAATAGGCGTTCTTTCCATTTTATTCATGCAGACACTGCGACAGCTTCCCAAAATTCAGCGCCGCTTGACGATTGCGCAAATGTCCCATTTAGGTGTCAATTCCCTGCCTATTGTGAGTCTGACTTTGCTGTTTGCCGGTATGGTTATGACCTTGCAGATTGTGGATATTTTGCTTCGCTATGGTGCCCAGTCTACGTTGGGCGGTATTATGTCTATCGCCATGGGACGGGAATTAGGTCCTATCTTGACAGGCGTTGTCGTAGCCGGTCGAGTCGGTGCGGCCATGACGGCGGAATTGGGAACGATGAAAGTGACCGAACAGATTGATGCCTTGCGTTGTATGGCGGTCAATCCGGTAGCCTATTTGGTCGTCCCTCGGTTTGCGGCCTGCGTGATTATGGTGCCTGTATTAGCGTTCTATGGCTACTTAATTGGAACAGCCGGCGGATATGCCGTCGCTGTGTTTTGCGCCGGACTGACGCATTTTTCGTATATTAACTCGATTGAGCTGTTTACGGCAGTCAGTGATGTCGTTTACGGACTGATTAAAGCTATGTTTTTTGGCGGCATTATTGCCTTGATTGCTTGTCATGAAGGCATGCATGCTCAAAGCGGTGCCGAAGGCGTAGGGCAGGCAACAACACGGTCGGTTGTTACGTCGATTATTTTTATTTTTATCTGTAATTATGTATTATCCATTCTTTTATACTAGGAGAGCCAATGATTCAGCTGCGTGATGTAACGGTCGCGTATGGAAAGCGCGTGGTGCTAGATCATATTCATTTAGACATATATGATGGCGAGACATTAGCCATACTGGGAGCTAGCGGTTCCGGAAAAAGCACCATACTGCGGCTCATCATAGGCTTGCAGAAGCCGACAAGCGGCAGTATATGGATTCATGGACAAGATATTACAGCATACAGCGAAGAAGAAATGGATGAAGTCAGACGGCAGATGGGTATGGTATTTCAATATTCTGCCTTGTTTGATTCCATGACAGTCGGTGAAAATGTAGCATTTGGCCCGCGGCAGCGTACAAATGCGTCAGAAGAAGAGATTCAGGACATTGTTAAAGAAAAGCTTCATTTAGTTGGCTTAGACGGCATTGCGCATATGATGCCCAATGACTTATCAGGCGGTATGAAAAAGCGAGTCAGCTTGGCAAGAGCCATTGCCCTCGATCCCAAAGTGATTTTATATGACGAACCGACAGCCGGCTTGGACCCGTTGCGATGTCGTGATATTAATCATTTGATCGTCAGTATGCAGCGTCATCTCAAGGCAACGTCCGTATTAGTAACGCATGATATGACGTCGGCCTTTGCCGTAGCTGATAGACTGGCTTTTTTGCAGGATGGCCGCTTTCGTCTTATTGCACCGAAAGAAGAATTTAGAAATACGCAGGACCGGGATGTACAGCAGTTTATTCATGGCGGCGAACTACCCAGAGAAAAGGAGACAGCAATATGAAATGGAGTACCGAAGCCAAAGTAGGATTTGTTACCTTGCTGGCTGTCCTTCTTTTTACAGGCGTTGTCCTTAGCTTGGCCCATGTGGAAATTTTTGGTAAGCCCGGTTTTCAAGTGCATACGGCATTTAAAGATGCCAATGGGCTGCAAAAAGGAAACTCCGTGCGCTATGTAGGCGTTACGGTTGGCAAAGTCGAAAAAGTGACGCCGTCGCGCGATGGCGTAGATGTATTGATGCGATTGGATAAGGGTGTTGAAATACCACGTGATTCCAAAGTATCTATTACGACAGATGGGCTGCTCGGCGAAAAAATAGTCGCTATTACGCCGGGAAACGATAAAGCCAATTTATTGGTTGATGGCGATTCCCTGACAGGCAGTACGGGTCAGACCATGGACGATGTCATGGATAGTGCCAATACGCTGATTCATGGTGCCAATGATATGGTGAAAAATATCAATACAGTCATTGGCGATGCCAAGACGCAGCAGGCTATGCGTGGTACCGTACAGAATATGGAAGCCATTACGGGAAAAGCCAGCGGCATGATGGATGCCAACGCCGGCAATATTCAGCAAATGACAGCGAATATGGCTGCGATTACAGCACAGATGAATGAATCGATGCAGCGCATTGACGGGGACGGCAGTACTTCAGCAAATGTACGCCAAATGGCTGCGAATATGAAACAGATTACAGACCGGTTTGACCGCGTTGCTCATTCGATGGAAGATATGGCAACGGATCCGCAAAGCAAAGCCGATATTCAGCAGACACTGCATAATACGGCGGCGATTACGACGAAAGTCAATAAGATCCTGAATGGCAGCAGTAATATCCAGACAAGCGGTGAAGGCGGTTTGCTATATAATCAAACCAAAGGGGAAACAGGTGCCCACGTAAATTTTAGGATATACCGTGACAATAGTTTTGCTCAAGTAGGAGCTGAAAATATTGGAAACGGTACGGAGCTGAATTTACAGTACGGCCGCCGCGGTTCGTTTTTTGACTATCGAGCAGGACTGATTCATGGTGATTTAGGTGTCGGCATGGATTTTTTTCGTGACGGACCCTTTCGCCTTAGCTTAGAAGGATATAACCCCAATGATTGGCGGTATCGTATCAAAACGCAGTACCGCATTATGCCTGATGTATATCTATTCGGGCAGTTTACCCATCCATTCAGTCGAGGGGATGGCGGCAATTATTATGGTATTAACTATGTATTTTGATATGCAAAGAGCAAGAAGATAGAATAGACTAATAATGGGGGTACCCAAGATGAACAAGAAGTTGTACAAAAACATACTCATCGCCATGATGGTTTCGACATTAGGAACAGTAGCCGTATCAGCGGCAGATACCGTTGTTCCTGTAGATCTGGCAAAGGTAGAAGCCCAGACAGCTGCGGCTCCGAAAAAAGCAAAGAAAGTTAAGAAAGAAAAGACAGAAAAACCGACTACTGTCAAACCTGCGACACCGCAAAGCGTGCGTCCTGTCGATATTTCACCGGAATTGCGTGAAGAATTGGCACAGCAGATTGCTCAAACGACGGCACAGCGTGCAGAAAAAGCAGCAGCCCAGCGGGCTAAGACGAATGAAGTCGATCCGGTCATTACTGTGGGCCGCGTATCGCTCAATCAACCCGTCGATTTGACGTTGCCTAAGACGGTACAGATGGCGCTGGATTACAACCGCGACATCAAAATGGCCGGTTACGATCTAAAGAGCGCAGAATACGCCATTAATGAAGCCAAAGCCGGTAAAATGCCGAGCGTAAGCTATTCCTTTAATGGTAAGCATGCCAGCAAGACAACGATGGGCGGCGATCATAACAGCTTTGGCAACGGTCTGAGCGTAGAACTGCCGATTTATACGGGTGGCAAAGTAGAAGGTGCCATTGCTTCGGCAAAATTAGGAAAAACATCAGCCCAGGAAGAAGTACTTCGTACAGAACAGGCTACGAAATTAGCTGCTGTTGAAGGCTATTTCGATTTGCTGATGAAAGAGCAAAAACGGGATGTTGCCAATGAAGCCGTTACCAACTACCAGACCCATTTGGACAATGCGTCGGCGCAGTATACTGTTGGTACCGTCGCTAAAATCGACGTGCTGACTTCCGGTGTCGATTTGGCCAATGCGAAATCCAACGCCGTAGCTGCTGGCAATGATGTTGCCAATGCCGAAGCCAACTTGAACAACATTTTGGGACTGCCGCTGCAGACCAAGCTCGTGCTGGCCGATCACAATTTGCCTTTTGACCAATACAATATTTCCCTGCAGGAAGCCTTGGACTATGCCATGAAATATCGTCCGGAAGTATTGCAGGCAGCCTTGAGCGTACAACTGGCCGAAGAACAGATTACCATTGATAATGCCGGTAACAAACCGACAGTATCGGTCAGTGCCGGTCAGAACTGGTCTGATTCTTCATTCCCTGGTACGAGTACGAACAATGGCTGGAATGTAGCCGGCGGTGTTACCTTCAAATTCTTTGACGGCGGTGCGACGAATGCTAAAGTAGCCCAGGCAAAACAAGCCTTGCTGAAAGCGCGTGAAACAGAACAAAAAACACGAGAAGCTGTACAGTTGGAAGTAAAACAGGCTTACTTAAACATTCAAGCCGCAGCCCAATCCGTCGAAGCAACGAAAGCTGCTGTTGACCAGGCAGAAGAAAGCTTTAAAATCGCCCGCGTCCGTTATCAAGCTGGCGTCGGTACCAATACAGATGTACTGGATGCGCAGTATAAACTGAATACAACAAAGAACAACCACATCGAAGCGTTGTACAATTATAATGTCGGCATTGCCCAGCTGGAACAAGCTATGGGCGTCGATGTTCGCTCTGGGGTTGTCCATCCATCGCTTAAATAAACATAAGGGTATAAAAAGTTATATAAAAAGAGTGCAGGGAATTTCCCGGCACTCTTTTTTTCATTCTTTTTCGAGCCGCCGAATAGGCAAAGAAGTATCTCTGCTTATCTTGATTCGTTCTTTTTCGTCGGCACGAAAAAGAATGAATATATGAATATACGAGGGGCAAGGGAGATTCTTCCCGAGATTTTGTCCACACACAAAAAAACTAAAAAAATTTTTTCAGTACCATTTATTTTAAATGAAAATGAGAATGGCTAATTAAAATAAGCTTAGGTATCATGGACAAAAAATAATGATAATCAAATGTCTGATTGGGCTGTTTTTGTGTCCAAATGGGCTATTTTGCTGTATACTGTGCGTTTGACAGCTATCCTGTACCTGTGGTATTTTAAGTACGTGAATTTTCTTAAACAATAATAACAATCATTTATTGTATTCACGATTGGAGAGAAATTAAGAAAATATATCTTTTATCGTATGAGAATATCGGGAATACAGAAAGGGAGATGACCCATGCACAACAAACGTACGTATACCATGCTGGCCTGCGCGGTTATGACATGGCTTACGATGCCAATATTTGCGGCTGATGCGGATACGACGATTACCACGAGAGATGTCAACGTCGAAGCAAACAGAGCCAAAGAAGAAGCGAAATATGAAAGCCAAAGCACGACGATTATTACGAAAGAAGACATCGAAAAGAAACAAGCCAAGTCGTTAGAAGATGTTATCTTTAGTGAAACAGGCGTCACGAGGACCGTCGATGCCATGGGGCGCGTCGGCGTAGCTATCCGCGGTGCGGACCCGCGTCATACGCTGATGCTCATTGACGGCCAGCCCGTCATGGGTAGTGAATCGAAATACATGGGCGGTAGTGATGAAGCCATGCGAATCGGCGCGGAAAATATTGAACGTATCGAAATCATCCGCGGTGCGGCAACGGCCAAATACGGCCCTGATGCCATCGGCGGCGTCATCAACATTATTACCAAGGCTCCGTCCGACCACCCAACGTTCCAGCTCAACGCCGAAGCCCGCTATCACAACCACGAAGGCACGGACGAAAACAAAAACACGTGGCCGACAAACTTTTACATGCGTGCCGATACAGGCAAAGTAGGCAACACCAAATTCAGCATCTTTGGCAGCAAACGGGAAATCATGCCGGTATATTCGAACGAACGGGCGTATAAAAAGGGAGCTAACTGGTATTTTGAAGATTTCAAACCATCCCTGCGGTATTATGGGGACATTAAAAATATTGGTGCGACAGGCGAAGTAGAATTTAATAAAAATAATAAGATTGCCTTCCGGGTTATGAGTGAAAGAGAAGACATGGAACGCCGCAATAAATCGGCCGGACAGGGATTGGATGCCTTATTTGAACCGATGCAGATTTTCAAGCGGAATGTCGATCGTGATACCTATGCCTTGTCGTATACGGGTAAAAACGACAAGCATGATTGGAAATTAGATGTCAATTACGGCAAAATGAAAGAAAATGATACGACCCTGACGACATATTATGGAGCAGGACACGATCAGTACAGCGGCAAAAATACATTGGCGGCGTTAGATTGGCTGGAACACAAACAGCTGGATGTCAATGCGACGATGAATACGCAAGTCAATGACAAACATCTCTTGACTTACGGCATTGGTTATACGGATGAACGGGCTGACGGCACGCGTTTGCGCAATGCGCCCAAAACTTGGGTAAAAGGGATTAATCCATGGGATTATGATAAATCGTTGTGGCTTCCCAATGGGTCTTCAGAACCGGATTCCAATGTCCACAATTATCTTTTTAAACAAACAGATAAAGGCTTAATTTGGGATAAAGCAACGGAATATTATGGCGGCGCAGCGCCTGTGTTTACCCAAGAAGATGCAGCACTTGTTAAACCAATAGCAAGTTATATTTCTTTTATGGGAACCAATGCTATTGGCATGGATTTAACAGGATATGGCGTAAATTGGAAAGGTGATAAAGCATTACAGCAGCGATTTGAGCAATTTAATGAAATTTTAAAAGAACAAAATAAAGACTATCTAGCAAATGGAAAAAACATTGTTTATGCATATAAAGCTATGCCAATCTTAGGATATTACGGCATTATTGCAAAAACTGCGACAGGTGCATACGGGCAGGATAACAATATTAAATACAATGGAAAATATTATGGTGAAGATTTTGACGCGCGAAACAATCAGATAGCCGGTGGTGAAGCACGGATTCAACGTCGCCATGCCTTTATTCAAGATACGTGGCAGGTCAACGATGACACCATCATTACACCGGTTCTTCGTATAGACCATAGTGATTTATTTGGCACTCATGGGACTGCCAATTTGGGCATGACCCACAACCTCAACGGCAATGCTCATCGCCGCTTGAAAATCAATGCCGGTACAGGCTATGCGGAACCGGGCATGGGCGAACTCTATTATAACTGGGAAATGTACGGCTCTTCTGGTGGCAGCCGCTATGGTTGGTACTGGATTGGTAATCCAAACTTGAAACCGGAAAAATCCGTCAATTTCGATATTTCCCTTGAAGGGGAAAGCAAGAAAACCTATGCCAAAGCCTCAGTCTTCCATAATGTCATCAATGATTACATGACCCAGTATTTTACAGGACAGCTCATTGACTTTAATCAATTTGGCAGCTCCTATGTAACCAATGCCGATCGTATTTACAGTTTTAGAAATATCGGCAAAGCGGAAATTACGGGCTTTGAAGCAGAAGTACAACAGCGATTTAATGACAAATGGTCGGCAAAACTGGGCTATGCTTGGCTCCATGCGATCAACAAGAGCGATCCGGACATGCCGCGGACATTGCTGGACCGGCCGCAGCATAAAATAGACATCAGCTTCAATTACGAAGACAAGAAGCACGGCTGGAAAGCGGCCCTTTGGGGTGACTATTATATTCATATGCTCGACAGCAACTCGGTTACGACGACATTTACGTCAGCGGATGTAGATGCCAATGGCAACTGGAAAAAGAAGCAGGCTGATTACCAAAAGAAAACCTTCGGTATTTGGAATTTCATGGTAGAAAAACAAGTCAATCCCGATGCGACTATCTATGTAGGAATAGATAATCTCTTTAACCATCGCGATGACGACAGAGCCTATGCTGATAGGACGTATCGCATCGGCGCCAATATCAAATTTGGCTATGATGCCAAAGGGGCGGCAGAAAAAGCGGCGAAGAAGGCTGAAGCTAACGCACAGGGAGCTGCGGAATCCTCTACTACAGTCGATACGACAGCTGACAACGGCACGGTTATTATGAATCAGGGTGATTGGTTCCTGCCCCGTCCGTCGGATAAAGATGCAGCGCGCAAACAGGGCGATGTCAAGCTCATTGGCGATTATCGGGTTCGTTCCAATATGTTTGGCGGACAAAATAATGCGGCGATGACGCTGACGTCACTGGGAATGGCAGATGAAGGCGCTTCTAAGAACTATGTAGATTCTCCGGACCACGGTTTGGAACAGCGGTTGCGCCTCGGCGTTGATGCCCAGCTTAGCGACAACACGAATTTGCTCGTCGAAGGCTCTTCCGGCAATACAATAGATACTAAATACAATAAAGCTGATAAACGCGGCCTCCATGACACGCGGCTCGAACGAGCAGAACTCAACCAGAAAGCCAATAAATGGGACTTCACCATTGGTCGCCTGACCGAAAAGATGGGTGTGACAGGATATTGGTTTGGCAAAGAATACGACGGTGTTCGTGCCACATGGACAGGCGACAAGACACAGGTTCGCATTGGCTATGGCGATTTCAGCAAGAGTACGGGTATTACGAATTCTGCGTATAGTCATGCAGAAAAAGGACTTATCAGCCGGCCGGCAACCTTGGCAGAAGTACTTGGCGTATATCCTGGCGTTACGAGTGGAATAGAGCATCCCGGCGGTAGCCCGACAGAATATCCGGACGGATTAGCAAGCGATGCATGGAAGACGTTGCCGATTAATTACATCGAAAAATGGAATCATGCCGGTCAAATACAACAAGCCGATGGGACTTGGATTCGGGATACCTCTGTATCAGATGTAGACGTAGCAAATCAGCGGCTGCAAATTATTCAAGAACTCAATTCTATGTTAGTTAAAATTGCAGATTCATATCCAGATGATGCAGGCTATATGTATGGTGGGAACTGGTATAAAAATTGTTTCTTGACTGGTACGGATCCGCACCATAATTATGATAAGTATCATGCTATAGATGGTAATACTGGAGAAAGAATAGATCCGGATTGGACATGGACGGGAACGAATATTACACAAGGCGCTGGACGGTACAATCAACGAATTAGTGTTTCTGTATGGGATAAAAATAGCAACAGTGTTTCTACGAAAAACTTAACAGTAGCTGATACAACGGAACGCGGAGAGGGAGAATCAGTTATTGTTACAAATCCAGGATTGCGTGGAAAATATGGTTTGCAGGATAAGAGCTGGGGTCAAATGTTGGATACTACAGCAGATGCAGACTATGGAACCGTTGGCAAACGTAATATTTATGAGTATTTGGGTTCTGTATATGATGCAGTACAAAAAGAATATGCAGGAACGACAATAACTCCGTTTGTGGACCCAACAGGAAAGACATTGAGCAAAGAAGACGCATTGGACAACTTGTTTGTACAATTTGTTGGTACGCAGACTGGTAAGAGCAGTAGTGGCAGAAATAATGTATTGAGCGGTTTCTTTTATCAGGTTCGCTCTCAGTTTGATCCGTTTGAAGGTGCTTCTGTGCCGGTTGGCTCACTGCCGCTAAGTATTGTGGTTCCGGGCAATATCATTAAACAAGACGTCGTACCGGCAATCGACAGAGCGGCCTTCATTCAGGTACGTCAAAAACTCAACGATAACTTGGGATTGACGGCTTGGTATCTCCGCTCGTCCGGTGACGCCTTCCATAAGACCGGCATGATAGAAACCAACGGCACATGGGATACGTACAGCCAGGATATGAACGTTGCCAACGTCTTTGGACTGGGTGCGCAGTGGAAGTTGGGAGCATCCCGCCTGTCCTTTGATTGGGGCGTCAACCGCTCCGAAACAGGCCGTTATTTCAACGGCGGTCGCGATGCCTACGGTAGATATACCGGCGGCGGCTCGAACCCGACCTTCTGGGTACTTCGTGCCGACATCGGCCATGCTGATACGGACCAGCCGGGCAGCTGGAATGCTTTTGCAGACTACAAATACTTCCAGCACGGCTCCTTCTTTGGCGGCAACGGCACCGAAGCCTTGCCGGATCGGTACCTCGACGGCATCCGCAGCTTCACCTTGGGTGCAGGCTACGTCCCAGCGAAGAATTTGCTTCTCGAAGCATTCTATACCTTCGGCGCGAAATCCACAGGCCAGCGGGATACGCTCTACGGACCGGAATCCTTTACGCTGGGCGATTACACACGCGTACAGGTAAGCTATAAATTCTAACAATTTCATATCGTAGGTATTACGCCATCATCAGATATATCCTAACTCCCTTTCGGATATATCTGCGTGGATATACAACAGCCATACAGACAATGCATCTTTTCTCTCTATCTATGCATGCTGTCTGTATGGCTGTTTTTATAGGAGAGACGGGTCCCTCTGCATCTCTTTTTTTAGTAAATGTATCGTTTTACATATGCTGTATACTTTTCTTTCTGTGCGACCAGAAAGAAAAGTATCAAAAGAAAGAAGTCGCCGCCCAAAAACGGACGTAGCCTTACTGCGTTTGTCGATGACGGTGCGGCAAATTCGCTTCGCTCAGACGCCGCTTGTTCCCGTCATCGGCAAACTCCGTATCCGGTCTTCGACCGGTCGGCACGTCCGTAATAGGCGGTGTTGGCAGTCATGCAATGTAGATTTCGCCTAGTTGCCGGGAAAATAATATCTGCCCCAAAAAACGACAGCAAACATAGGATCATCTATGATAATGTAATAAGCAGTGTTACTTTATAATGCATGAGCATTGAATGATACATGGTTTTTCAGTATTACAGCTATTCGTAGTTGTTTGCATTTGCTTTCAAACCGCCCCGTTACGGGAATGACTGGTTGTGCGGCTTGCCGCACAATGAGAATGGGTGGCATTGCGTTAAAAATGGGCGTTTTGTTTGAGCGTAGCGAGTTTCGCCCATTTAGCAATGACGGCCATTCTCAAAGGAATGGGAGTTTCGGGCGGCCGCCTTTTGCTATGCCTAAGCGATTCGCACGAAATCAAAGATTTCGGCTCTCTGCTTATCTTGATTCATTCTTTTTCGGCGGTACGAAAAAGAATGAATATATGAGGCAATCCCTTGTATTATTCCTCTTGACGTTTTGCCAGGCAACAGGTTATAATAAATATAGAAAAAAGACACTACAACGATACACGGTTCTAGTGTCCCTATAACTTAAGTAAATAAACCGCCGTCATAGTTGGGGAACTAGAGTGGGCGGTTTATTTGCGTTTTGAAGCGACAATTAAGATAATCAGTAACATCATAAAAATATAAAGCATGATGAACAAATTATACATAACTATCATCCCCATTCTATACAGAATGAGGAACACAAGACCCGCCTACCGTTAGTTGTAGTGCCTTGGGTAATATTTTACATGATGCTACATGTACATACATGTCAACGTATACGCAGTGTCATGCATTAGATGTAAGTATCCCTTTTGTAAGGAATTTTTTATTCATGCTATAGGGAAAACACAAAAAGAGAGAAGTGTAGAACGAATATGAGTCTATGTTTCTCTCTTTTTTTTCTAGTAAACGGCAAGTTTACAGAACTATACGAGGGTACAGGGACACTTCCCTTCACCCGCTAATGTAACAATTTCTTAACAATTTTTATAATATGGGGTTTCTTGGAGAATAGTTCTTGCTTTTATAAATCAGCCTAGGTAGAATAAAGGGAGTAAAACGTGTAAAGCAAGGTATGATTGTATAATAGGGAGCTTAGGGTGAAGAAAAAATGGAAAGCAGGCTGCGCTATTTCGGCATTCATTTTATCGGCTGGTGTCGTGTTTTGGATGGAAATGCCAACATGGACGCAGATGCTGAATGATACCGTAAAGACAACAATAAATAGTAAGCTCAATGGAACACTGTCATTTTCATCGATGGATGTATCGTTGTCGGGGAATGTCCGGATTGTACAGCCTGTGGTCAAGGACTTAGAGGGGCATGTCGTGGCCGAAGGCGACGATGTACAGCTCTATGTGAATCCTGTGAAAATTATTCCATCCCTGCAGCAGGGCGACATATTGGAAGCGTTAGATACGATTGATGTGAATCAACCGATTCTCCATATTTGGCAGCAAGAAGATGGAAAAACATGGAATGTAGCGTCTCTGATTAAGACAAATAAATCCAACCAAAATACGGGATTTCATGGTAACGTTCGTGTTCATGAAGGGACAATCCGTGCCCAACTGCCCAATCATACGCCGGCAGCTGTGGAAAATGTGGAAGGAAGCTTGTCGCTTGCCAATTACCCCGGCTCCATTGCCGTGACGGCCGATGGCATGCTGGACGGGAAGTCCCTAAGCGTATCGGGAACGTATACGTCTTCTCGGCAGTATGCGCTTACCGTGCAGGCTGATGGCATAGATGTTTCGTATGGGCAGTCGTTTATGCCGAATACGGTGGATGTGAACATTGAGGGAGGCTATTTAGAAGATATCAAAGCGCGTATTGCGGATGGCCCCCATGGTTTTTCTGTATCCGGACAGGCAGACATCAAGTCGGGAGCTATTCAAGCGTATGGTTGTTCGATACAAAACGTAACGGGACATGTCGATTTAACAACCGATGATGTACGACTCAAACACGTATCCGGTACGGTCAATGATCAAGCCTTTCAGATCGACGGCATTGTAAAAACAAATACGGGCTCGCCTGTATTTAACCTATCTGTAGATGTACCGGATGCATCGTTGTCGGCTTTTTCGTCATTGATTCCGGTTTCGGTTACAGGGTCCGTAGGATATAAGGGAACCTTGTGGGGGTCTATGGATCATCTAAATGGCAAGGGCGTCGTTTCGGGCCATGATCTTTCCTATCAGGGCGTTACAGTAGATGATGCTCAAGCGAATATTACCTATGAAAATAATACAATATCATTAGATGATGTAACCGCGCACAGTGCAGGCGGGACCTTGCAGGGCTCCGGTACGTATCATGCAGACACTGGCGAGTACATGGCTTCGGTAAGCGCACAAAATATAGACTTATCGCAGATGCCGGGCGTTCCTATTTCAATATTGGGGACAGTATCTGCCGATGTACAGCTTCAAGGGAACAGCAAAGATAGTTCGTCTTTGCAGGCAGCCGGACACGTTGCCGTAGAGGATGCCTCATATAACGGCATGACCTTGCCGCATATCGAAACGGATGCGGCCTATGCGGGACAGGTTCTTTCTTTTTCACGGCTCCAGGCACAGATAGGACAAGGAACGCTGTCGGCAAGCGGTACGTATGATTTACAGACTAAGACTCCGAACATTTCCTTTACCATGACAGATATACCGCTGGATATTCTGACGCCGTATGTATCGGTTCCGATGGAAGGAACCCTGCAGGCAGCAGGACATATGTATGGACCGGACTGGCAATGGGATGCGTCTTTCCATGCTGCTAATGGCATGGTAAAGGGCATGGTCTTTGATGATATCGAAGGCAATGTAACCGGTCAAGGAGAAAGAATTGAATTTCCTGCAGTCTATTGGCGGTATAAAGATGGGCTGCATACGCTGCGCGGCTGGGCCGATTGGGGAAATCATACGCTCGATGCATCGTTGGATACAACGCATATGCGGGTAGAAAAATTATTGCCTGTGATCGGAAAACAGGATATACCCATGACGGGCTGGATGGATAATACGATTACCATTCATGGATCATGGGAAAATCCGTCGGCTGCAGGATCCTTCCATTTGACAGACGGGTCGTATGCGGGCTATTTATATAAAAATATTAGTGCTGATTATCGCCTGGATGACGGAACTGTCTATATCAGCAATGGCGAAATTGCTTCGTATAATGCGGCGTTGTCTGTCCAAGGAACGATAGGCAATCAACTGAATGTCGATATTGAAGGAACCAACTTGGATATTGCCCGCATGATGCCGTGGAGCAAAGTGCCGCGAAGCGGCGTATTCAACGTCAAAGCTCATATTGGCGGAACCATGGACAATCCGTCGGCTAACGGTTCACTGCGAGCCCAGTATTTGGTTATCAATCATATGCCGCTGGCAGATATTCGCGGCGATTTTACGTATTATGATAATATGGTGCGCTTGACGGATTTGCATTTTATGCAAAATGAAGGTACGTACGATGCCAATATATTATATCGGCTCAAGGATAAATGGCTGCGCGGCAAAGCCAGCGTGGTTCACGGTGATGTTGCAGGATTATTGAAATTGGCAGATGTACCGCTAAAACACATAGCAGGCCGTATTGATGGGTCGATTGCGCTGGAAGGCACGTCGGATAATCCCCAGGCTTCAATTGCGGGAAAACTCACGCAGGCTTCCTTGGGAGATATACAGTTAGAACCGGCAGATATCGATATCAATTATGCCGATCATACGGCCCATATCAATCAATTAACCCTGCAGTCCGGCAACAGTCTATTGGCAGCGAAAGGCTCATATGCGGTACATGGTCCGGTCCAGATGGAAGTAGCAGCTAAGAACTTCCCGGCGAAGGCCTTGATGCAGGTGACCGGACAATCACAGGTTCAAATCGACGCGCCGCTGGATTTTATGGCAGAATTAAACGGTACAAGTGATGCTATCGCAGCCGATGTTTCGGCACAGCTGCAGAGCGGCACGATAAATGGCGTAGGTTTTACAAATGCCTTTGCGTTATTAAACATTCGCAATGGTATGATTGTGCTGAATCAAGCGTATATTGCCAGAGATCCCTATAAAATTACGGCATCCGGTACGATTCCGGTCCAAGCTTTATCAGGCGGTCGCGGCGATGAATCGATGGATGTTATGGTCAAACTAGATCATGCCGGACTCGATGCGCTGACGTTTTTGACGCCAGTTGTCACGCAGGCTTCCGGTGATATTGAAGGCTCGGTCAACTTGCAGGGAACACTGGCCAACCCGCAGATTACGGGGACCATAGGCGTGCAAGATGGCACGATCCAATTTCGCGGTGTAGCCAATCCGCTGCAGCATATTCGTGCGAATGTTGAATTTCAGGGAAACCATGCATCTGTTTCCGGTACGGCTGTGATGGATAAGAAAAAAGCGAAATGGCCGGGCGGTATCTCCCTTGATGGGAAAGCTGCTTGGGACGGCTGGAAACTGACATCCTATGGAGGGGCGCTTACGGCCAACCATATATGGCTGGATTGTCCTTATTATAAAGGCCCGTTGGATGCAGAAATTCATATTGTACAAAAAGAAGATATGCCTGTAGTCAGCGGTACTATTCAGGTTCAGAATACAATGCTGGATGTTCCGCTGTCTTTTTCAGATACAACGGCATCCTTGCCGCTGGGATTGGATCTGAATGTTACGGTAGGAGATAAAGTGCGGTTGTATAATCCATCATTATATGATTTAATGGTACATGGTACGGTGCATTTTCAAGGTACGTTAGAACAGCCGATGGCGTCAGGATATGTTGAAGCGACAAAGGGAACGATACAGTATTTAGATACGAAGTTTCGTCTAGCTCATGCCAAAGCAAGTTTTACGGAAAATGGTACGTTTTTGCCGTATCTCGATGTAGAAGGGATAAGTCGTGTCGGGCAGTACGATGTCTTTTTGACGCTGCGTGGACCGGCTGATCAAATGGATATGATGCTGCGGTCAGATCCGCCGCTAACAAAAGCGCAGATAGCGTCGTTGATTACCTTGCGTAATGGCGGCAGCAAACAGCAAAGCTCATCAATGGACGGCGAAGATGTAAATAAACTCTTGGGTTCGGGTCTTCGCATGACCTTGAACAGTTTGGGGATTACACAGGCGTTGGAAAATACCTTATCGTTGGATATGCTGACAGTAACCAACGGCTCCTTAAATCTGAATGATAAAAATACAGATTTAAGCCGTAACTATTATAATATTGAAATGGGGAAATATTTGTTCAATGATTTCATGGTAACCGTTGCATTTGGCCTAAATCATGATGACAATCGTTTTGGCGTGCAGTATCATGTAGGCAATCGCTTTAATTTGAATGCTTGGAAATCGGAAGACGATAGTTTTGCCGGCGCGTTTTACAAATATTCGTTCTAGGAGGAGCAATGGTTTTACAAGAATATTTACAAGAACTCAATAAAATCACATTGCTTACGCCAGAAGAAGAAAACGCATTGTGGAAAGCGTATAAAGACCAAAATGATATGGAAAGCCGCAGCCAGTTGATTGAACAATATCAGCCGCTGGTTTTTAAAGAAGCTATGCGTTGGCATATTCCTGACGATATGGTGCTGGATGCCATTCAAGAAGGTACAGTAGGACTGATTGAAGCGGTAGAGCGGTTTGACTATACGCGGCATGTAGCCTTTTCTCTGTTTGCGGTTCATCGTATTCGCGGCCGAATTATTGATTACTTGAATACAGAAGGCAAACGAGCAGCGATTTCATTAGATGAGCCCGATGAAAACGGCATGACCCTGCAGGAAATGCTGCCTGATGAAGGCATAGATATAGCAGAACAGACAGGACAGCATCTTTTGTTTGAGCATGTAGCCCGTGTATTGCAGCGCCTGCCGCAGAAAGAGCAGTTAGTCGTAGAAGGCGTGTATTTGCAAAATAAACCGCAAAAACATATTGCCCATGATTTGTCCATGAGCCTTCCCTATGTATACCGGCTCCAAAAACGAGGCATACGCCGTGTACGGGGGATGCTGAGCAAATTTATTCATGATAGTAAAAATAAGTAAAATGGCTGAATAAGTGAGAATTTTAAAGTATAATAAAGAATATACGTCATAATATGGCTATTTTTTTATATAATCTCCGTACTAAAGATACCTTTTTTTACAGAATATATTACATACGGTAAAAGGAGGGCATCATAGTGGGATTAGCAGATAAACATAAAGCTGCTCACGTCCGTTCAGCTAAAAAATGGCTAGAAAAAGCGGAACAATCCTTTGACAATCAATCGATGGTCAAAGGGGAATTGAATCTCATGCTGGCAGAAGCGGAAATGAAAAATCTGCGTAAACAGCGCGGTACTCGCTCGCGACTGCGCACGGCTGCTATCGGTTTGCTGTGCATGTGCTGCCTTTGCGGTACGTTGTGGATGCAGCGTCATACAGAAGCCAACCGGTCGATACCGATAAAAAGACAACCCGTTGTGGAAACGCAGACTGCAGCGGTGCCAGAGCCTATGCCTGCAGCAACTCAGCAGGAAACTACCATGTCAGATACGTCAAGGGAATCTGACAGCATGACAATCAGCAGACGTGAAGAACGTCCTGTTGATACACCTATGTTACAGGTTGAAACAGACCGGCATGTATCGTCGGAAGTGACGACATCGCCGCCTGTTGCACATAAAGCAGTACCGCCGGCAAAGCCGGTCTTAACGGAACGACAAATGCAAGAAGCCGTTCAAGATGCGCGCCGCAGTTTGCGCGGTACGACAATACAGAATAAGTAAACGGAGGTTTTTTTATGAATACGCGGAAGAAAAAGCTTCTCGTCCTGATGATAACCAGTGCGATGATGACTTGCCCAGTTTGGGCGAATGATGACGCTGCAGCAACTGTTTCAGCTGCGGCCGGTACAGCCACAGGCTATGAACCGACAACCAATGGGGAAGCGGTAACGACAACGACCAAATCTTCTCGGGTCACAACAGATGATAAGACACCGGTTAATGCAACGGTTACCGCAGCTGCGGATACGACGACGAAAGAAACGATGAAAGCAGCCAAATCCGGCCTTACAGGGTATGAAACGGATGCAGAACTCGCAGAAATTGCAGCCGGCAAAACACCGGCAGAAGTGCATCAGGCAGCCGCCGCTGATGTAGATAAAGCAGCAGCAGCCAATACGAATTCGGAAGTACAGCGCCAGGTAACCGCCGCGGTTGCGCCGAAACAGACATTGCCGGGTACACCCATTGATTTTCCTGCCGGTATGAATAATTTTACCATTGATACGACGGTGCCCAAGTATCCGATGGCTGTCATGCCGCAGGGACAAGAAGGAAGCCTTCCGTACGGCAATATTGTTACAGACAGTGAACTGAACCCGTATGTCAATAAAATTGCCACAGCCGTTACAGTAAGTCCTGTTCCGGATCAGGCGATTGAAACGCAGCTCATGCCTCGTTTGGCCATGCATGTAGGTGATGCGGTCAATGCCGATTATATCCGTCATGACTTGAATGTCATTGGTGCGACCGGCCTGTTTTCTACGGTTAAACCGGCCTTTACAAACGTACCGGAAGGCGTAAAACTAAATTATGCCGTACAAATGAATCCTGTCGTTCAGGGTGTAGACATTACGGGCAATGAAAGCATTTCTACAGGTGATTTGAAAAAACTGATTACGGTTACGCCCGGAACGGTTCTCAATACCTCTGTCGTCAGTAAGAACATTGCCGATATTAATGCAGCTTATGGCAATAAAGGCTATATGATGAGCCGTGTTTCGGAAGTTAGCATAGATGACAAAGGCATTCTGCATCTTGGCATTTCCGAAGCTCATATCGAAGATATTCAGCTTCGCGGCAACAACAAAACGAAAAACAAAGTTATTATGCGGGAACTGCGTTTTAAAAAAGGCGATATTTTCAACAAAGAAACAGCCAGCCGCAGTATCCAGCGTGTATATAACACAGGATATTTTGAAGATGTCAACGTACGGTTGCTGCAGGGCAAGAAAAACAGCAATGACATTATTGTCGAAATCGATGTAGTCGAACAAAAAACAGGAACCGTCACGATTGGTGCCGGCTATTCTGATTCGGACGGCTTAGTAGGTATCTTGGGCCTTAGCGAAACAAACCTTCGCGGCACAGGCGATAAAGTATCGATTAACTGGGAATTTGGCGGCCATACGGATACGACAAGAAACTACATTTTCTCCTATACCCATCCGTATCTCAATGATGCCGGTGATTCCATCGGTTTCAGCCTTTTTGACCGGGAATCGGAATACGATGATTATGATGAAAAAGGCAATTCCGTTGCGGAATACGATAAACGGACAAAAGGCTTTAATGTAACCTATGGCCGTGCCCGCAGTGAATATATTACGGATTATTTGACATTAGGTACGAAAGATACGAAATATACTGATTACAGCAGCGGCTTGGATTATCGTAATTTGGATAAATTATCTTTGGGTGGAAATCCGAGAGATGAATATACGGGCTATATGAATAATAACTTTGGCCGGACCAACAGCTTAACATGGGATCATGTCTTTGATAACCGCGACAACGTATACGACCCGACGAAGGGCAAACGACTTGCTTTTTCCGGTACGTGGGCAGGTCACGGCATCGGCGGTGACTTTGATTACTTCAAATTTACCGTAGAAAATCGGTTGTACTATAAAGTCGGCCGGGCTCATGTCATTGCCGTTCGTTTGATGGGCGGTATTGCAACAGGCGATATGCCGTTCGGCGATATGTTTACACTGGGCGGTGCTGATAACCTTCGCGGCTATGAAGATGATGAGTTCCGTGGCAATAAGATGTATCAGGCTACGGTTGAATACCGCTACCCGATTGCTAAGAAAATTCAAGGCGTTATCTTTGGTGATCTTGGTAATGCCTGGGGCGGTACAGAACATATTCCTTGGTACAACAGTGACAATAAGATCCATTATTCCGGCGGTCTCGGCTTCCGTATTACGACGCCGATTGGCCCGGTTCGTTTGGATTATGCTGTCGGTTCTAATGGTGGTAAATTCCACTTCAGCTTTGGCGGTAAATTCTAATCAAGATAGACGGGTGGGATAAACAGTGATTCGCAGCGTGTTATTTACGGCACTGTTTGTCTGCACGGGGGTTTGCAGTAGTTGGGCTGCTCCTGTTACGCAGGTCCAAGTACATGTATTATCCGTGCAGGAAGCAGTGCCGCCACTTGTCCAAAAACGAATTGCTGCCAGTATTCAGACCGTAGGCAATCACGTACTGTTGAATCAGGACAGCAATGAAATAAAAGAACATACTGAATCTTATAAACGAATCATGTATGATATTGTCAATAGGGTCTTAATCGGGTATACTGTTGATGATATTCAGATTGCTGGTGACAGCACTGCTGATGTAACTATCAAAATACGTCCTTGGGGACAAACGATTCAATCCGTACAAATGGATGTTGATTATGGTGCGTTACCAGAATTGGGAAAAACATTAGCCAATAACGATGTGGCAGACATGTCGGCATATGTAGAAAATCTGTTGATTGGCCTGCCAACAGATGCGCTGGAATGGGCGAATGGAGCCGTTAAAACCGTGCTGGAACAGGAACTGGAGTCACGATTGCCGGAGTTTTATCCGCATATTGTCATTGAACCGGGTAAAACAGCGATTGTTCATGTATACTTTTTGCCAAAGCTACCGATTGTACGCAATGTGAATGTAGCCATTCATGCAGAAAATTTGCCAAAAGTTATTTTTTTGAGTACACGTAAACATTTGGAAGAATACTATGCCGGCTTAGAAGGATTGCCGGTTGCTTTTTTACGTCGTCATCAAGGCGATATGCAGCAGATATTGCGCCAAAGCGTATCTGCGCAATGGGTTGTCAAATCGTACAAGCTTCGTGTCGTGCCGCAAATTGATATTGGTGAAAACACCAAAATTACCCTGGATTCACAGACAGATTTTTATGATATTCAGGCCGGTATGTATATGGATGTAGGACGAGAAACCCATGCACGCAGCCACGATGATGATACGGTACTGCGGGCTTTGGTTGGCAGAAAAATCGGCGCCCATCATGAAGTATACGGCGAGGTAGAATGGATGCCCGGTTCGGTGTCATGGAATATCAAGCCGGGATATTTTTATCGGTTTGGCCGGGATACGCGGATTGGACTGCATCATGAAACAAGAGATGACAGCAATCATTGGTGGATACGCCAGCCCTTGGGAACGAACTGGCAGCTGCGCATCGATCGAGATATGACGCATCATGAAAATGAAATGGGTCTGCTGTATCGATTCCATGATTATATGGGATTAGAATATATCATATCGAACCATGATCATTGGCTTAGGATTGTCGGATATTTGTAAAGGAGTAATGCCATTATGATGTCAGAAATGGGTAAAAAACGAAATGTAAAAATTTTTTCCGGAGTAATTGCTCTGGTATTTGTATTGAGTATTGCCGGCCTTGCGGTCATGCAGATGGGGAATCCTGTCAATGCAGCCCCGTCCAGCAATATCGGTGTTGTTGACACGAGCAAGTTGATTACGCCGGACAACCAGGATGCGCAGGAAGCGCAGAAACAGCTGCAGCAGATTGCGGAAGACAGCCAGAAACAGTTTGAAGAACAATCTGCCAATATGACAGATGAACAAAAACAAGAATTGTATCAGAAGATGCGTGATGAAGTTTCCAAGAAACAGGAAGACATCTATAAGGGCATTAAAGACAAAGTCGATACGGCTATTTCCAATGTAGCCAATACCAAAGGTCTTACGCTGGTTGTTGACAAACGTGCTGTTCTGTATGGTGGTACGGATATTACCGATCAGGTAGCAAAACAGCTGAATGATACACAATCCAAATAAGGAATAGATAACGGATGAAACGGATATATGCGGCAGCGATTGGCCTTCTCGCAGTGATTGCAGGGTTAGGACTGGTTTGGCACATATGGCATACACCGACGGCGGTTCCTGCCAAAGAAGCTGCTCCGGTATATGCCTATGCAGATGTAGAACATATTATGATGAGCCATCCCCGCTATGCAGAATATCACCGCTTGGAGCTGGAGTATAATGCCTTGACTGCCCAATATCAGTTTGAACAGTGGAATTATTCCCGAAAAGCGGCAGCCGAAGGAATGTCGTCAGAAAAGTTTGCATCCGTCGATGCAGCCGGTACAGCAGCGTTAAATCAAGAGCTGCAGGCGAAAATCGCATTAAAAGAAAACCAGCTGAATCACGATTTGCAGCAAACGTATGAAGCGATGCTGCAGGAAAAGAAAAAATCCCATCCAACCGTTACATGGCGTGACAATACACTGAAAATTGTCAATTTACAGCTCAAATTGCAGAACGTAGCATTATCTGCAGAAGAAAAGAAAGCGGCTATGGCCGATTTGAAACGGTTGATGAAGGAAAGCGGCCCGTCCGAATCGATGGAAGAAACAAAAACGTTGACAGCTGAAATTGATAAGGCCATGGCACCGCGCCGGCAGCAGGCCAAACAAGAACTGGAACAATATGCCAAAACCGTCAAAGCTGATTTGGAAAAACGGCGGGATGACAGCCATAATGCATTTCAAGTACAGCTCAGTGATTTGCAAAACCGGCCGGAACCAACGGTGTGGAATAAGCAGTGGAAAGACAAGCTGGAACAAAAGGAAAAAGAAATGAATACTGTCAAAGAGGAAATGATGACAGATATCCGTAATAAAGCCGGCGAAGTGGCACAAGAACAGGGAATCGACATGATTTTTGGGGAATATGAAGCAGTAGGTACTGCTCTTGATGTAACGGATGATATTATCGCCAAGCTGGCATAAGTAGGAGGCATGACAACATGAAAAAAATATGGAAAGGGTTGGCAGCAGCGTTGATGACAATTACCTGCGCTGGTATGCTGGCTGGCTGCGGCAGTGATGATAAAGTCGGTGTCGTAGATATGGCGCGCGTACAAAAAGAAGCACCAGTTGTACAGCAGTATAAAGAAAAGACAGAAGCAAAGCAAAAAGAAGTCGAAAAAGAATTACAAGATGCCAAAAGCAGTATGTCTGATGAAGATTTTGCCAAAAAACAGCAGCAGGCAAGTCAGGAATTGAATATTTTTGGTGCCAGCATGCAAAGGCAGCTATTGACTGATATACAAAATAAAGCCGGCGAAGTTGCTAAAGATAAAAAAATAGGCATTATTATGATGAAAGATGCTGCGCCGAACGGCGGCATCGATGTTACTGATGATGTTATAGCTAAATTGCAGTAAAGGGGTTGTCCATAGTGAAAAAAACAGTACAGGAATTAGCAGAATTTCTTGGCGGTACGGTCATAGGAAATGGGGATGCTGTCATTGAAGATGTGAAAGGGTTAGCAGAAGCAGGTCGGCAGGATATTACATTTGCTGTCGATCCATATACAGAATATTTACCCCAGGTTCATGCTGGTGCCGTTATCGTTGAAAAAGAAGTGCCTGCCGGAGACAATACGCTTGTTGTTGTAGAAAATCCTCGTCTGGCTTTTTCACAGCTCCTTGTGCTGTTTCATCCGCGTCAGTCCGTTGCCAGCGGTATTCATCCGACAGCGATTATTGATGACAGTGCCGTTATTGGCGAAAATACAGCTGTCATGGCTTATGCCGTTATTGGCAAACATGTAAAAATCGGCGATAACTGCACGATTTATCCGTCTGTATTTATTGGCGATAACGTAACGATTGGTAATGATACGACCATTTATCCCGGTGCCGTTATTCATGAAAATTGTGTCTTGGGACAGCGTGATGTCATTCGAGCTCATGCCGTTATCGGCGGCGAAGGCTTTGGTTTTGCAACGGAAAACGGCAAACATACGCGGATTCCGCAGATTGGTAATGTCGAAATCGGAGATGACGTAGAAATCGGTGCCTGCACGTGTATTGATAATGCTACCCTGGGTTCCACGAAAGTGGCCAGAGGCACAAAAGTCGATAATTTGGTTCATTTAGGTCATAACGTAGAAATCGGCGAAGATTGCTTTATTATTGCCCAAACGGGGATTGCCGGCAGTACCAAAGCCGGTAATCACGTTATTTTTGCCGGACAAACAGGCTGCACAGGCCATATTACGATCGGTGACAATGCGGTGTTTGCTGGAAAAACGGGTATTACCGGTAATATTAAAGGCGGTCAGATTTATGCCGGCTTCCCAGCTCGTCCCCATATGGAATGGAGCCGTACCCAAGTGTATTTAAAACGATTGCCGGAAATGGCTAAGACGATCAAGACCTTGGAAAAGAAGATTGCCCAATTAGAAAAGAAGACAGAACACTAAGAGGCTGCCTATGTATATATTTATGAAAATCTTGAGCTTTCTGATTTGTCATATGCCGGTCTGTATGTGTCATGGTTTGGGATATTTTTTAGGAAGTTTCTTTTGGACCTTTGTCCCTAAAAAAAGGAAAAAACTGGCCCAGCGGCAGATATTGGAATGCGGCATTACTACCGATGCGGCAGAAGCCATGGCGATTGCCAAGAAAAGCACGACTCGCTTTGGCCCCATGATTGTAGAAGTATTATCTTATCCGCGGTATACCAAAGACATACTGGACGATAAGGTAACGTTTCATGGCCGGGAATATTTAGATGAATTGAAAGCCAGTGGTGAAGGCGCTGTTTTTATGGCTTCCCATGCCGGAAATTGGGAATTGCTGGGCGCTGTATTGGCGATGAATGGCTATCCACTGATTTCCGTTGCCCAGGAACAGAACAGCAAAAGCGCAGATACGTTTATTAATGAATATCGGGCAATGATGAAACAGCATGTAACGTACAAAACGGGAATTCGCGACATGATTCGCTTTTTGGCTAATGGCCATTATATCGGCCTATTGATGGACCAGGATCCGGGATTTGCCGGCATTATGGTAAAATTGTTTGGCAAAGATACGCTAACGGCGGACGGACCGGCTAAATTGGCGGGTATCAAAAATTATCCCATTTTGACGATATTCATTCATGAAGATCGTCCGTATCATCATATTGTGGAAGTATTGCCGCCGCTGCGCCCGTATCCGACAGACGCTGTGCTTTCTAAAAAAGAAAAAACAGTAGCCATGTATGCAGTGACACAAGAACTGAACGATCGGCTGGAAGCACATATTCGGCAGTATCCGGAAGACTGGTTTTGGCTGCATAATCGCTGGAAATGGACAAAACGATATAAAGAAAAGCATAATTTGCAGTAAGATAAAACGACAAATGCTGAAAGATACATCGGCGTTTGTCGTTTTATGGTATAATAAAGAAATTAAGAACATGTAAACATTCTTCATGGAGGGATGCTTGATAGGAGAGATGATTTGTGAAAGAAGAACAGTCAGGGCAATGCCAGCATATGACACATGAACTGCCTTGTCATCATACGATATTATTACAGCAATACACGCAGCCCTTGGCCGACATTTTTAAAGTACTTGGTGATCCGACACGATTGCGTATTCTTCATACATTGATGGAAGGCGAACGGTGCGTTCGGGATATTGCTGAACAAATTCAAATGGGACAGTCAGCTGTTTCTCATCAGCTGCGGATTTTGCGAGATGCCCGATTAGTACAGTTTCGCCGTGACGGCAAAGTAGTATATTATTCCCTTGCAGATAATCATGTATTTACCCTGTTGGCTGTGGGATTGGAACACGTAGCAGAATAAAAAAATGATTTGAAGGAGGATGCAGAGTGTATATTTGTTTAATGCGCCATGGCCAAGCAGAACCGCTGCAGCCAGAGCGGGCCGATAAAAACCGCGAACTGACAGGCCGTGGAAAAGAGCAGGTACAAACGATGCTTCAGATGGCCAAACAATGGTGGCCTGCCGGAAAAACGGTATTGTGGTCCAGCCCGTATGTACGCGCCTGCCAAACGGCCGGATATTTTACGCATGTTATTCCATATGAATCATTTCATACGCATTCTGCCATTGCCGATGGCAATTTAGCGCGAGTATATACCGATATTATTTGTAAAACAGAGGCCGATGTGTTGTGCATGGTGGGACATGCACCGTATTTGGACCAATGGGTTAGACAATGGACCGGTATGACCATTGAGTTTGAAACGGCAAGCATGGCCGTATTGGATTATGATGTGTATGGCGGAACGGTTGGTTCGGCGTCGCTTTTAGCATATGTTCAGCCTCAAGGAGCGGCGTTATTTGCATCAGCACACGGATAGGAGATGAAATTGTTATGATGAAACACGTATTATCTATTGCCGGTACAGATCCATCCGGCGGAGCCGGCGCAGCAGCGGACTGCAAAACCTTTTGTGCCCATCATTGTTTTGCGTTAAATGTGATTACTGCTGTTGTGTCTCAAAACACGCAGGGCGTGCGTGGATATATGGATGTAACGCCGGGACTCATTGCCTCGCAGATCGATGCAGTGTTTGAGGATATATCCGTAGATGCCGTAAAAATCGGCATGGTTAGCAATCCGGATACGATACGAGTCATTGCGGAAAAAATAAAACAATATCAACCGGCTATTGTGGTCATAGACCCAGTTATGGTAGCCACGAGCGGACATCGCCTGCTACAGCCTGAAGCAGAAAGGGCATTGAAAGAAATATTAATTCCCTTGGCTGACGTATTAACGCCCAATATCCCTGAAGCAGAAGTACTGACCGGCCAGACGATTCAGACATGCGAAGAGATGGAAGAAGCAGCGAAAACGATTGCTGCCATGGGGGCTCGTGCTGTATTGGTAAAAGGCGGTCATCGCGTTACCGATGCGACGGATATTTTATATGATGGACAGCGGTTTTATCCTTTTAAAGGAAAACGAGTACAGAGTACCAGCACGCATGGCACAGGATGCACATTGTCCAGTGCGATTGCGTCGAATCTTGCCAATGGTAGCTCGTTAGAAACAGCGGTAAAAGATGCCAAGGAATATGTATTCCAGGGTATTTGTCATGCCGAACCGATTGGTAAAGGCCATGGGCCGCTCAATCATTTTTATACCTGGAACAGCAGTATGTAAGGAAGACCGCCAGTATACGGGCAAATGTCAAACGATGCGTGAGTTTGGGAGAAAGGAATAGGGTATCATGAAATATTCATTTAAGAAATCCGTATTGGCTGTGACAGCAAGCATGATGATGAGTGTATCGGCATGGGCCGCATCACCGGCAGATACGTATCAACAAGCCGTCAATACGATGATTCATCATCCACAGGGCACCTATACGATGCAAGTGCAAGCAGATATGCCTGTCATTGGCACAGGAACATGTACAACGAAAGTGGATGTCCAAGAAAAACCGTTTGTCAGTAAAATAGAAGTATCTGCTGCTGCGTTAGGAAAAGCTTCGCCAACGGTACATGGATATGCCGAACAAGAAGGCAAAAAAATCGTATACTATTACGATGGCCAGTATGCAAAATTAGATGCCAAGGGGACAGATAAAACGACGTGGGTAAAAAATACCATAGATTTAAAGAGTGCCGAACCGGTTATTCAGCAATTAGCCGGTCCGCATCATGTCCTAGCTGGTGTCAAAGCGGTAACGGCAAAAGGCAATGTTTATACGGTTACCTATGATATGACCAAGCTGTATACGCCTGGGGATGAAATTCAGTGGAAAAAACAGGGTGCCAGTGAAAAAGATATTGAAATGATAAAAGGTATACTGCAGGCATTGCAGCAGGCTGGCGACATCAAAACAGACGTTACGATTGATTTCCAGTCGAACCGGATTACGAAAGTAGATATACCGCTGACCAGTCAGGTTCGCAGTGCCTTGGAAGCGGCATTGAAACATGGCAGTCCAGCATGGAAAGATAAAGACGAATTATTACAATTCATTGCTCTGAGCGATGTATCCTTGTCGATTACATGGGCAGAACTTCCACGGGGAATAGAATTGTCCGTTCCTTCAGATGTAAAGAAAACGGCAAAAGAATACGGCAAAAGAATACAAATAACATCCCTTTGATCATGAGGCAATATCATACCAAAACCATATTTGGGCTGATATTGCCACTTTTTTATTATTTTGTATGAATAAAAGTCATTAAAAAACAGAATTTTTGCTAGAAAAGTACATTTTACACGAAAATTTTGCTCAATTCAGAGAAATTTTACTGCATATTATTGACATAGAAAGAGAAATAACGGAAAATATGAGAGAAGGATAAATCCAGTATTGTTCGTTATATCTGAAGACAAACATCCGTCCATACTAAAGAGCGGCTGGCAATGGATTGTTTGTCTACGAAGAAGCGTCTCTTTGGGGGACTGTTTGAGGCAGTGAGAACGGATAAAATTTATTATGGGAGGTAACTATTTTGGCTAAAAAGGAAAAACTCATGGTCATTCCTTTGGGTGGTCTGGGTGAAATCGGCAAAAATATGACAGTCATCCAATACGGCAATGACATCATTGTTATTGATGCTGGTTTGGCCTTTCCTGATGATGACATGTTCGGTATTGACTTAGTTATTCCTGATATGAGTTATTTGATTGAAAATAGGGATAAAGTACGGGCTGTCGTCATTACGCATGGGCATGAAGATCACATAGGCAGTTTGGCATATTTATTGAATGAAGTGAATGTACCCGTCTACGCTACGAAGCTAGTATGCGGCCTTATTGAAGGCAAATTAAAGGAAAATCATATTACAAATTACGAATTAAATGAAGTGCATCACGGCGATGAAGTGCAGATTGGTTGTATGAAAGTGGGATTTATCCATACGAACCATTCGATTCCTGATGCAAGCGCATTATACTTTAAAACACCGGTAGGAACGATTGTTCATACAGGGGACTTTAAAATGGACTTAACACCTGTCGATGGGTTGCTTATGGACATTCATAAATTTGCGGATTTGGGACGTCGCGGCGTACTGCTACTCATGTCGGACAGCACGAATGCGGAACGGCCGGGCTATACAGAATCAGAAACGACAGTGGGCCATGCTTTTCGTAAGGCTTTTCGGGCGGCAAAAGGGCGTATCATTTTGGCAACGTTTGCTTCCAATATTTCACGTATTCAGCAGGCGATCAATACGGCGGTACAGTTTAAACGCAAAGTCACTGTATTGGGACGCAGCATGGTAAATAACGTGCAGATTGCTATTGAATTGGGATATTTGGATGTACCCGATGGCGTTTTAATTGAACCGGATGAATTAAATCGGTATCCGGAAGATCAAGTATTGATTTTAACGACAGGCAGTCAGGGTGAACCGATGGCCGGGCTTTCGCGAATGGCCTCAAATAACCACCGCAGTGTCAGCATTATTCCTGGAGATACAGTCATCATATCCGCAACGCCGATTCCGGGCAATGAAACCGGTGTAGGTCGTACGATTGATAATTTGATGAAACTGGGAGCGACAGTTATTGCCGGTCGGGATAAGAAAATTCACGTATCCGGTCATGCCAGCCAGGAAGAATTAAAACTCATGCTCGATTTGATTCGGCCTAAATATTTCATTCCTGTACACGGTGAATATCGTATGCTCAAGCAGCATGGCGAATTAGCTGTCATGATGGGGGTCGATAAAGACCATGTTCTGATTGGCGATAATGGTCAGATTTTTGAATTTTCTAATCGCTCCGGTCATAAGACAGGTCATGTAAACGCCGGCCGTGTCTTTGTTGATGGCTTAGGTGTCGGTGATGTTGGCAATATTGTTATTCGTGACCGCCAGCAGCTGGCAATGGAAGGGGTCGTTATCGTTGTCATGACACTGGCTAAAGGAACGAGTCATGCCTTGGCCGGTCCGGATATTGTATCGCGTGGCTTTGTATATGTCCGTGATTCAGAAGAACTCATCAGTGAAGCCCATGATCGGGTAGCAGCTGTATTGGAACGCTGTGAAGCAGGAAACATTCGCGAATGGGCAGTCATTAAATCACAGGTTCGAGATACATTGAGCCGGTATTTATACGAAAAGACACGTCGGCGTCCAATGATTTTGCCGATTATTATGGAAGTATAAAGAAGTATATAGTACATAAGGACAGCGGAGGTATTTTGCCTCCGCTGTTTACGGTGATGGGGGATACGTACGGCCTGCAGCGTGGACAGCTGGCGGGATACGCGGATTGCAGCATCACCTGTTATGACTGATAGTCTCGTTTGGTCATACCCTTTTTGCAAGAGAAAGGAGAGGATTCCATGGAACAGAAGCGTATTACACCGATGACAACAGCCGGATGTTTTGCTGCTATTATGTTGATTTTAGCGCTTCTTAGTACGTATCTGCCGTTTTTTTCTTTTATAGGTTATTTTATTATGCCGATTCCGATGACTATTTTATTTGTCAAATATGGATTGAGACAAGCCATCCTGTTAGGGATAACGGCAGGCATTTTAATGGGGATATTTATTGATCCGCTGACAGCGATCATACAAATTGCCACATTTGGCGCCGTCGGGATTGCCTTGGGAGCGGGTTTTAAAGAAAAATGGCCGCCGGCAAAACTCCTGATGGGAGTAACGGCTGCATTGATTGGTACGGCTATTGGATTGGCTGCCTTGATGTATGGCGTTATGGACGTTAATATCGTGGCTGCATTGGGAGACGTTTTTGATACATTGATGCAGGAAACGATGGAACAATATAAAAACAGCGGCATGTCAGAACTGCAATTAGCTGAAACGAAAGCCCAGCTTGAAGAAGTACGACGTTTACTGCCGACGATGCTGCCGATGTTTATGTGTTTGGCGATGGCAATTATTGCTTATGTCAATGTAAAAGTTTCTCAGTTCTTTTTGCAGCGGCTGGGGTTTGATGTGCGGCCTTTTTTGCCAATTCGTTATTGGGAAATGCCGCGTGGTGTGATATACTTATACATATTGGCACTGGTCATGAAATATTGGGGAACAACCCGCTCGATAGAATGGTTGAATATCATAGGACTGAATCTCAATCAAATGGCATTTTTTTTCATTTGCATTCAAGGCCTTGCCTTTTTATTTTATTTTCTTGACCGCCGTTTTCATATTAGCACAGGTCTGCAGGCCGTAATCATTGCATTGTTTTTTGTAATGCCTGTTTTTTCCTATGCCGCTTTTATTATGGGGCTCATAGATATGCTTGCCAATATTCGTAAAAAGCAAATCATGACGTAACACGCAGGGGGCGGAAAAATGTTTAAAAAATTGCTGGCAAGACGAAATGAAGAACCTGTTTTTCTGATTATGGTCTTGCTGCTTGCTGTCATCGCCATATATAATTGGATTGTTGCATTGCTAGCGCTGATTCTGATTGTCGGTGCCTATGTATTGACGCGTAAGAATACGACAGAACGAAATCGGGAGATCAGCCAGTTCTTTGATGCGATTTCGCAAAGCGTCGATCAGGCCTCAACGTATGCAGTACAAAATCTTCCCATTGGTATTGCCATTGTTGATATGCAGTCTAGCCTTTGCTGGGCGAACAGCGTATTTCGCGACTGGGTCGGCGATATAGACAACGATCAAAAACTAGATCATATCATGCCTAACCTTAATATTGATAAATTTTGGGGGAAATTCGGCTATTTTTTTGAACATATTGGCGAACGGTATTATCGTGTTGTATATAAGTATTTACAGACCGAAGGAACCGATGAAGATAATTATTTGATTCTGTATTTTGAAGATATTACAGAAACAGAAATTCAAAAAATGAACTGTATTGCATCGGTGCCTGTATTTTGCGACATTGAAATCGATAATATGGAAGAAGTAGCCAAAGGCATGTCGGCTGTGCAGCAGGCGACATTGTGGACGAATGTCAACAACTGCTTGCTCGATGAATTGACGGCAGTAGATGGCTTTGTTCGTTCCTATGGCAATGAAAAATATTTTGCCTGCCTAAGCCGTAAGGCACTGGATACATTGAAAGAAGAAAATTTTTCTTTTTTGGAAAAAATCCGCATGATTCATACGGTCAACCGAATTCCTGTTACCCTTAGCGTAGGGGTCGCGGCGTTTCCAGAAGAAGTAATGACAGCCGGTATGGCTAATTTTAATGAATTGGCTGATAAAGCAAGAGCTGGACTGGATTTGGCCTTAGGACGCGGTGGTGACCAGGTTGTTGTATATGAAGAAGATGGGTCGCCTCATTTTTATGGCGGCAAAACGCGGTCTGTTGAAAAAAATACGCGCGTTCGTGCCCGCGTCGTAGCGCAGGCGATACGCGAATTGATTGATACGAGCGACTGTGTATTAATTATGGGACATGAACGGGAAGATTATGACAGCATAGGAGCAGCTGTTGGCGTAGCGCATATGGCACGCCTCGTAGGAAAACCGGTTCATATTGTTGTCAGTAAACAAACCGACGCCATTTGTCGTCTGGAAAAACAGATACTCGATGTACCGGCGTTTAAGGACTTGCTTATTTCATCTGAAACAGCCCAAGACGTATGCAACAGCCAGACGCTGCTGTTTATTGTAGATACGCATCGGCCGGATATGACCGTTTCACCGGAACTGATAGAAAAAACGGACCGGCGCGTCGTCATTGATCATCATCGCCGCAGCAGTGATTTTATTAAAAAGCCATTGCTTACGTATACAGAACCATCCAGTTCTTCAACGAGCGAACTGGTGACGGAACTATTGCAGTATTATCAAGAAGATATCGAACTGGCCAAAATTGAAGCTACCGCGTTATATGCAGGCATTATTGTGGATACTAAAAATTTTGCCGTACAGACCGGTGTGCGTACCTTTGATGCAGCAGCATACTTGCGGCGCAGTGGTGCCGATCCGGAAATTGTGCGGGAATTATTTAGTTTTGATTTTGATACCGTTCGAGATCGGGCACGTATTTTGGCAGACGCTAAGATTGCTGACGGTGTTGCGATGGCATCCTGTCCGTCAGGCCTACAAAATGCCTCTATCATAGCAGCTCAAATTGCAGATACGTTGATTAATATTGATAATGTTTCCGCTAGTTTTACATTCTATGAATTAACGTCTGACTGCATCGGCGTCAGTGCCCGCTCGAAAGGTGACATTAATGTGCAGCTGGTCATGGAAGCATTAGGCGGCGGTGGTCATCGGACTGTAGCCGGCGCCCAGTTGAAAGGGCGTTCTTTGACAGAAGCGCAGGGCGATGTCATGACGGCACTGCATGAACTCATCAATAAAAGTAAGGAGAATGATAAAGAATGAAAGTTATATTATTACAAGATGTCAAAAAATTGGGAAAAAAGGGAGAAATTATTGAAGTATCTGAAGGATATGGCCGCAACTTCTTGCTGCCACGCAAATTAGCAGCACCGGGCACAGCAGAAAACATTAATGATGCGAAACAAAAACAGGCAGCAGCAAAACATAAGGCTCAAGTTGCATCTGATGAAGCCGTTATTTTAGCAAGTCAGCTGAAAAAAGTGGAATTGACTATTCCTGTAAAAGTCGGTGAAGGCGGCAAAGTCTTTGGTGCGATTACCGGCAAAAATATTAGTGAAGCGGCTAAAAAACAGTATGATATTGATTTAGACAAGAAAAAAGTTGAAATTAAAGAACCCATTAAAGCGTTGGGAACGTATGATGTCGTTATTCGTGTACATCCTTCTATTACCAGCGTTATTAAAGTTCACGTTGTAGAAGGATAAACAAAACCGGATGCCAAGAAATATATTGGCAATAAGGGGATACTATGAAAGAATTACTGGATAAATTATTACAGCGCCATAAGTACTTGGAACCGACGGCGGAGGAAGAACTCCGCCGTCAGGTTAATGTACTTTACGGCGCTTTTAATAGTCTGATAGGATCGGAAAAAATGGTACTGCGGGCCAGTAAATATGAAGCCTTGTCGTATGTCCATTCAGAAGATCCAAGAAGACGGCTCGTAGGACTGCAGCGTCTTGTATATGAAGATGCTTCGTACGATCGGATTCCGCAAGATGATGAAGTTATTGAAATAGTAAATGAGTTAGAAAATATTTTGGCAGAAATGCTGGCCCGACAAGCCGTTGAAGAACGGCTGGAAAAGAAAATTTCCCAGCGCATGGAAGAAAAACAGCAGGAATATATGCAGGAAATTAAGATGCAGCTGATTAAAGAAGAACTGCATGATGTAGAAACGCCGCAGTCACAGCGAAAATTGGAAGAATTGAAACGATTGGATACGATTCATTTGAATGAATCCATTATGCAGCGTGTCCGGCCAAGCAGACTGCAGGATGTTGTCGGGCAAGAACGAGCAGTAGAGGCCATGCAGAGCAAATTGGCTTCGGCCTATCCGCAGCATTTACTTTTATATGGACCGCCAGGCGTTGGCAAAACAACAGCGGCCCGTATTATTTTAAAAGAAGCTCAGCGGCTACCGTTTACGCCGTTTGGACCAGATGCGCCGTTTATTGAAACGGACGGTACGACCTTGCGCTGGGATGCCAGAGATATGACGAATCCGTTGATTGGCTCTGTTCATGATCCGATTTATCAGGGAGCACGGCATGATTTGGCAGATACGGGTATTCCGGAACCGAAACCGGGACTGGTTACGGAAGCCCATGGCGGTATCCTTTTTATCGATGAAATCGGTGAAATGGATCCGCTGCTGCTCAATAAACTGCTCAAGGTCTTGGAAGATAGGCGGGTACAGTTTGAATCGGCTTACTATGATGAAGATGACCCGAATGTGCCGCAATATATTAAGAAATTATTCGCAGAAGGCGCACCGGCTGATTTTGTTCTCATCGGTGCGACAACGCGAGATCCGTCAGAAATCAATCCGGCCATACGGTCCCGCTGTGCAGAAATTTTTTTTGAACCCTTAGTGCCGCAGGATATACAACAGATTGTAGAACATGCGGCGGCAGATTTACAGGCTGTCTTAGAAGAAGGGGCCGCCCGGCTTATCAGTACTTTTACCATTGAAGGCCGTAAGGCCGTCAATATTTTAGCTGATGCCTATGGCTTGGCTGTCTATCAGGCAGGCAGCAATGACCATGTTGTCATTACGAAACAGCACGTACATCGCGTAGCACAGATTAGCCGCCTTGTGCCGTATGCAATGGAAAAAGCCTCATCTACGCCGGCTGTAGGAAAAGTATTTGGACTGGGAGTTTCCGGGTATTTGGGCTCGGCTATTGAAATTGAAGCCGTAGCCTTTCCGGCTCGGTGTCCCGGTAAAGGTTATTATCGTTTTAATGATACAGCTGGATCGATGGCAAAAGATTCGATGTTTAATGCTGCAGCCGTAGTCCGCAGTGTTACGGGCAAAGAGTTGTCCGACTATGATGTCAATATTAATTTTGTCGGCGGTGGTAATATTGACGGCCCATCAGCGGGCTGTGCGATTACAACGGTATTAATTTCAGCGATTACCAATACGCCGGTGCGGCAGGATTTGGCCATTACGGGTGAAATTTCTGTCCAAGGCAATGTCAAACCGGTTGGCGGTGTATTTGAAAAGGCATATGGTGCCAAACAGGCCGGAATGAAAGGAATTATTATCCCGAAAGAAAATGAGAAGGATATTCCGGAACATTATTTGTCGCTGCAGCGGTATAGTGCCGTGACGATACGTGACGTATTGGATTTGATGCTGGTAAAATAGGAGAGTTGCGTTATGGAACAACGTATTCCACCGCAAAATGTGGAAGCAGAACAAGCAGTCTTGGGAGCGATGATGCTGGACCATAATGCCGTTATTGCGGCGATGGAAAAGCTGACTCCCAATGACTTTTATCGGGAAGTGCATCGTACTATTTTCGAAGCGATGGAACATCTGCATCATGAAAATAAAGAAATTGATGTTATTACCCTTCCGGAAGAACTGCGGCGCATGAAAAAATTGGATGATGTTGGCGGCATCGAATATATTTTGAGTCTGCCGAATCTCGTTGCTACGGCGGCTAATATTGAATATCATGCCAATATCGTTGCAGAAAAAGCATTGGCTCGTAATTTGATTACGACGTGTACCGATTTGACGGCAGCTGCCTATGATGGTGAAAAAGAACCGGAAGATTTATTGGATGACGCCGAACGAAAAATTCTGCAATTATCTGAAAATAAAAACCGTGGTGATTTTTCACCGGTCGGTGCCGTCGTAGAAGAAACATTAGATAAGATTACGAAACTCTATGAAAATAAAGCCGGTCTTACGGGTCTGCCAACGGGGTTTCGCGATTTAGACCGTATGACATCGGGGCTGCAACCATCTGATTTGATTTTGGTAGCCGCGCGCCCAAGTATGGGGAAGACGGCGTTTACGTTGAATATTGCGCAAAATGTTGGTGTACGCCAGCATAAGACGGTCGCGTTCTTTTCCTTGGAAATGTCGCAGGAACAACTGGTACAGCGTATTTTATGCCAAATTTCTCACATCGATTCGCAAAAACTGCGTACCGGTCAGCTCAATAGTGATGAAGAATGGACTCGCTTGACTGATGCGTGCGACAAACTATATCAAGCACCGATTTATATAGATGATACGCCGGGCATTTCTGTTGCCGAAATGCGTTCGAAAGCGAGACGGCTAAAATCGGAACATGGCCTGGATCTCATTGTCGTCGATTATTTACAGTTGATGCAGGGACGCAATGCCGAAAGTCGTCAGCAGGAAATTTCCGAAATTTCCCGTTCTCTGAAAGCCTTGGCCCGAGAATTAAAAGTGCCGTTAATTGCCTTGTCGCAGCTGAGCCGAAGCGTAGAAAGCAGACAGGATAAGCGGCCTATGCTTAGTGACCTTCGCGAATCGGGCGCCTTGGAACAGGATGCGGATATTGTATCCTTCCTTTACCGAGAAGATTATTATGATAAAGAAACGGAAAATCAGCATATTACAGAAGTTATTTTAGCAAAACATCGTAATGGGCCTGTTGGGTCGATTAAGTTATATTTCAAAGGGGAATATACGCTGTTCCTCAATTTGGATACGACCCACGAAGACCATTCATAAATAGAGAAAGGGATCCTTCTTGCCCAAACATAACTATGCGGCAAGGGAGACATCCCTTTTTTTATTCAAGGAGAATGTCATGGAAAATAAAAAGAAAATACGCATTGCTGCTGTCGTTACAGCCGTATTATTTATGGTTGTGATGATGGGTTCTGTCCTGTCTCAGACTCGTTGGGGCCGTCAGTCTATGGCGGCGTTGTCCAACGAAAAAAACGTCGCTGTGATTCGCGTTAGCGGGCCGATTGTCGGCGGCGATAGCGATAATATGGGATTAGGAAGTACATCTTCTACAACATCCGGTTCGTTGATGCGGCAGTTTCGCAAAGCGCGAAAAGATGACAGCGTAAAAGCTGTACTCCTTCGTATTGACAGCCCTGGCGGCAGTGCGGCTGCTACGCAGGAAGCAGCAGAAGAGTTACAGCGTTTGAAAGAAGCCGGTAAGCCTGTTATTGTATCTATGGGAGATACGACAGCTTCCGGAGCGTATTGGCTGGCTGCATACGGAGATAAGGTGTATGCCAATCCGTCTACGATTACCGGCAGTATTGGCGTATATATGTCATATTATGATGTACAGGGATTAAGCAAAAAAATCGGCGTGAATGAAGAAAAAATAAAATCTGGCGCCCATAAAGATATTTTTTCTCCCTTTAGACCAATGACAGAGGAAGAACGACAGCTTACGCAGACCATGGTCGATACGATGTATGAACAATTTGTAGATGTCGTAGCAAGCCAGCGGCATATGGATAAAGACACGGTACGTACCTTAGCTGATGGTCGTGTCTTTACGGGAAGTCAGGCGAAAGAAGCCGGTCTTGTCGATGAAATGGGAAATTATTATGATGCCTTGGCCTATGCCGGCAAGCTAATACATGCACAGCCTGATCATGTGGCGATTGTTACGTATGGCGATGAATTTTCACTGCGGCAAGTATTGCAAGGCCATGTATCATTGGCTCCGTTTATGCAGTCCGTTTTTGGCGCACGACAGGATATACCCATTCCGTTATTGATATTGAAAGGAGTGAGGCAGGAATGAAACAGTATATAGAAGAAGCGATGGCCTTAGCATATGGGCTGGTGACGGCACCGAAATCGACACTGGCATGTGTTACGAAAGAACAACGCCTGTATGAAGGTTGGATACTGTGGTTTTTATCTACGTCGTTATCCGTTGTTTCCCTCTGTCTGCAATGGGAACGGTCAGGCATATGGCTGCTGGCAGGTATATATGGCGGCGGTGCCGTTATGCTGCTGATAGAAGCGGCACTGCTGCATGGTACAGCGCGCATGCTTGGCGGGCAAGGCTCGTGGAAAGGCTGCTTGACCGGTATCTGTTTTTGCGGTATTCCCGCCAATATCGGCACCCTGGCAGGTACCTTTGCCTTTATTCTGCCGGAAAGTTTGGTAGGGCTTGTTGTCTTTTTCTCAGGCCTTTGGATGTTGGCCTTGGTTGTGATGGCATTGCAAGTGAATTATGCCATAGGAATAGGACGCAGTATAGCCGCAGTCATACTGCCTGTTGTGCTGTTAGCAGGTGTATTTGTTTTACTTTGTATTTATGTCGTTATTTCCGTCACGTCCCTGTTCGAGCCGTTCTAAACAATCCATATTGCGCAGCAGCGTTTTTTTACCGCGCCAGGCAAAGGCGCGCGTGCCAAAGGTATGCTGAAATTGTTTATTAGACAGCGTTTCGACTTCCTTTCTAGTAAGAACGGAAATACTGTCTTGCCGAAATTCGGGAATCGGTGTCAGCGGAACGGTCTGATTTAAGGGACATACATCTTGACAGATATCGCAGCCAAAAATAAGCGGCGTCTTGCACATTACTTCTTGTTCAGGCAGCGTAAAGCTGCCTTTTTTTTGTGTCAAATAGGATTTGCACAACCGATAATCGTAGGTACCGGAAGAAAAACACTGGCCTGGGCAGGCTGCATGGCAGGCACCGCAATGAAGACATTCGTTGCTAAGCGGCGTATCAGACTGAAAGGAAAGGGTGGTTAAGATACTGCCGATAAAGACATACGACCCATAGATCTTATTAAAAAAGCAATGATTATCGCCGTAAAAGCCAAGTCCTGCCTGATAAGCCAGCCAACGATCGGCCAAAGGCGAGGTATCGACAATGGCTTTATGCTGATTATGGGGATAGTGATCTGTCAAATACGCCATTATACGTTCCAAATAGCGATGAACGATGGGATGATAGTCATAGCAGCGGCAATAGTGGGATAAATTAGACTGGCTGTCGCGCCCATTGTAATAGGGAAACAAAATGACAATAATGGACTGACAGTCCGGAAGTAACGATAACGGCATATAGCGTTCTGGTCCTTGGCCGGCAGCTAATGGGCAAATGTGGGAAGTATCGTCTGGTGAAGGTTTGGGCAGCTGTGCCGGAGCAATGCCCAGACAATCTAGATGTAGTGAAGCGGCAAAGGCTTTCAAATCGGTTGATTCTATCATCATATACAACTTCTCCTAAAAAAGTTTAAAAAATTTTAAAATACCTATTGCAATTTACTATACAGTATAGTATACTATCCAAGTCAGCGGTTTTAAAGAACTTTTTGAAAAGACCGAAGAAATAAGGAAAACATATTTCTTACATGCCTTGAAAAAAGAAAGTAAAAAAAACTTCTGAAAAGTGCTTGACAAGATGAAACGCTTCTGATAAAATAAGATACGTTCCGTTAGACAAGCGAAACAATGAACGAGCCGACGTAGCTCAATTGGTAGAGCAACTGACTTGTAATCAGTAGGTTGTAGGTTCAAGTCCTATCGTCGGCTCCAAATTCCTGGTGGGGTTCCCGAGTGGCTAAAGGGAGCAGACTGTAAATCTGCCGGCGACTGCCTTCGAAGGTTCGAATCCTTCCCCCACCACCAACTTTTTCATCGCGGGGTGGAGCAGTTGGTAGCTCGTCGGGCTCATAACCCGAAGGTCGTAGGTTCAAGTCCTGCCCCCGCTACCATATTTTTTTGTGTTATGCAGTGAAAACTACATATAGATGCTTTGAGCGGTGTTAAGCTGTTGTAGCTCAGTCGGTAGAGCGTATCCTTGGTAAGGATAAGGTCACCGGTTCAATCCCGGTCAATAGCTCCAAACATGGCGGCTTAGCTCAGTTGGCTAGAGCATGCGGTTCATACCCGCAGTGTCCAGAGTTCGAATCTCCGAGCCGCCACCAAACTTATAACCTCGTATATCGAGGTTATTTCTATATACAATAAAAAATTTTTCTTTTTTTTAGAGAAAAAATATCTATTGTATGTTAGAATACATATAGTAAGTTGATTTTTCCTAAAGGAGGAAATGAGTAAAATGGCAAAAGAACATTATGAAAGAACGAAACCCCATGTTAATATTGGCACTATCGGTCACGTTGACCATGGTAAAACAACTTTGACAGCTGCTATTACGAAAGTATTGGCTGAAAAAGG